>JBEKYJ010000178.1:0-8073 GCA_049511095.1 Verrucomicrobiia bacterium | reverse complement strand
GCCGGGCATGCCGCGCCGTGAAGCACTGCGAACAACCCAGCGGTCGTCGCTGCCCTGTCACGATACTTTCCGATAACGGTACCGGTCTTTGATGTGCGCGTGGAAATATTGCCCGTGGGATGTGGCGTTCAGTAGGCCAATGTATTCCGAATGCGGCACCCCGTAGTACTCGTACACGCTGCCATCATGAGACACGATTGTGAGCGTCGCGCTTGACGGATCGTATTCCGCTCCACGCAAGTCTGATGAGTTGAGTGTTACCATGACTTCCTCCTTGGGTTAAGCGGGTTGAACTTCACGGGCGCAGCCTGCAGAAAACCTCCTTGTTACCGGAAGACGGGCAATTGGAATCTATTTCCAGGGGAGTCGTGTGCGGTCAGATGTTACCGCTCTTGGTCTGTTAAGAAAGCGGCTTTTCGCTAGGACTGAGAAACGAAAAAAGGTTATGAAAATCTCTCAACTCTTGGCGTCAGGCCTCATGCCATTCTTGTGGGTCTTTCCACCTTTCACGGCGACTACGGAACTGCTTCGCCTCAAGAATTGGACGGCACACGGCAAGCGGTTGCTCGTATCCGGTGCGCGTGTCGCTTCCGCCTTGGGTCCGATGATGCCATTTGCCAAGAATCTCGTTCACGGTGTAACGACGCAAAATGACTTCGGGCTCATCCAGCCATGCTTGGGACCCAGCCGGCTGTTTATGGAAGCGGCACCGATATACAGACAGCCATCGACTGTCCAGGCCTTTACCGCTCGCATCCCATATTCGAGGAGCAACAAAGTGAAGATCAGGAGCAGCGCCAGCTTGGCGGTCTTGGCGAACCAACGCGTCGTTCTTGACATCCTGAGAGAGCCCTTTCTTACCCAGCAGGCCTGCCATTTTGGCCATGGCAGGGGCGACACGAGGGCTAGAACAACGTGTAAATGAACGGCGCCAGCCCAGTTCCCGAAAGGAAGATCAACACGGCAAAAAGCACGAACACAACGATAATCGGCAGAAGCCACCACTTCTTGCTCTGCTTCAGGAAGCCCCATAAGTCACTGAAGACGCCTGCACGACGATGCTCTTCGGCGGCCGCTTTCTCAAACTCATTGGGTGCTGGTTGATTCATCGGGTCTGGTGCGGGTCAGAAACTGGCTGCTTCAGTATTGTCGAAGATACCGCCGCGGATCCTCTGGCATCTCCTTCGGCGTCCAATAACTCGCTTTTTCGGGACTTGGCCGTCGGCCGAGCGGGTCGCGGCCTCCGAGCCGGAACAACACCGCGACCGGCGTGATGACCCCGTAAAACATCACCGCCAACATGACCTGAGTTACGACCCAGCCAATGGGGAACGCCAGCACCGTCAACGCGACAAACAACCAGCGGATGGCAGGCGGACGGACAAGCCCCAACACGCCCACGACAACTGCGGCCACCACCATCACCAAGCCAAGCTGCCGGTGCCCTCTGACAAGGCTCTGGTGTAAACCACAGGCCAGAAAAAAGACCAACCATGCACCCGCAAACTGTCGCAAGCTTTTGCGGGTTGGATCGAACGAAATGTCGCCCCACTTCATGTCGCTGCCGTATCAGTCAAGTTTGAATTGCTTGAGGTACTTGTTGCGTTCCACTTCGGTGAATTTACCTTGCACACGTTCCTTGTGCAATACGAAATCCTCTAGGACGAGGGCGTCCATGTCCGTGGCCAGAAAGCAGCGGTAGGCATCTTCGACCGTGCACACAATGGGTTCCCCTCGGACATTGAAACTGGTGTTGATGATGACGGGACAACCGGTGAGCGCCTCGAACTTTTTCATCAACCGGTAAAAGCGCTGGTGGCGAGGCTCGTCCACGGTCTGGACTCGCGCGCTGTAATCGACGTGAGTGATGGCGGGGACGGTCGAACGGATCATATTCACGCGATGACGCAAGTCGGGGTCCTTCCGCATTTTCTCCTGCTCGGACTCGGAAAGCGGGACGCGATGCTTTTCCAACACGGGCGCCACCAGCAGCATGTAGGGACTTTCCTGGCCGGGGCGCATGGCGAAATAGTCGTGCACGCGCTCCTGCAACACGCACGGAGCGAAGGGACGGAAACTCTCGCGGAACTTGATTTTCAGGTTCATCGTGGCCTGGATGGTGTGGTTGCGGGCGTCTCCAATGATGCTGCGGGACCCCAGCGCGCGCGGGCCAAATTCCATGCGTCCTTGGAACCAGCCGACAATTTTGCCGTCCGCCATCATCCGCGCGACGCAGTCCAGCAGATCCGACTCCCGTTCAAACCGTTCGTACTCCGCATCCATCTTGGCCAGAAACTCCGCGATCGAGTCTCGGGAAAATCGCGGCCCCAAGAGGCTTCCCTTCTGCCCATCTCGGCCTTGCATCTGCCGCGGTTTGTTGAGCAATTGGTACCAGATGAAAAGGGCCGCTCCCAGCGCCCCGCCGGCATCGCCGGCGGCCGGCTGAATCCAGATGTTCTCGAATGGTCCATCGCGCAGAAGCAGGCCGTTGGCGACACAGTTCAGTGCCACGCCACCGGCCAGCACGAGGTTCTTCATTTTCGACAGGCGATGTACCTCACCCGCCATCAGCATCATGATTTCTTCCGTGACCTTTTGGATGCTGGCCGCCAGGTCCATGTGACGCTGTTCCAGCATCGACTCCGGGTTGCGCGGCGGTCCGCCAAACAGACGGTGAAACCGCTCGTTGGTCATGGTCAACCCCTGGCAGTAGTTGAAGTAGTCCATGTTCATCCAGAAGCTGCCGTCAGGTTTCAGGACCAAAAGATGTTTGAGAATCTGCTCGGCGTAAATCGGCTGGCCGTACGGCGCCAGCCCCATCAATTTGTACTCTCCGCTGTTGACCTTGAATCCGCAGTAATAGGTGAACGCCGAATACAGCAAACCGAGCGAGTGAGGAAACTGCAAGTGCTTCATCAGCCGCAACTTGTTTCCTTCGCCGACACCAAATGTCGCCGTGCTCCACTCGCCCACGCCGTCCAGGGTCAGGATGGCGGCCGCGTCGAACGGACTGGGGAAAAACGCGCTGGCCGCATGACTTTCATGATGGTCGGTGAATACCAGCGGCGTGTGGCGAGCCGTCTGGAACCTCTCCCGCAGGGTGTGGCGCATGTGCAGTTTGCACTTCAGCCACAACGGCATGGCCAGGCGGAAACTGCGAAAACCGGCGGGTGCATAGGCCAAGTATGTCTCCAGCAACCGATCGAATTTGGTCAGGGGCTTGTCGTAAAAGGCAATGTAACTCAACTGCTCGGCTGGCAGCCCGCCCTCCTTCAGGCAATACGCGATGGCATTTGCCGGAAAACCGGGATCGTGTTTCTGGCGAGTGAAGCGCTCCTCCTGCGCGGCAGCGATGATCTCACCATCAACCACCAACGCGGCGGCGCTATCATGATAAAACGCTGATATTCCCAGGATTGCCGTCATCGACGCCCGTGAGCCGGGATTCCCACAGGACTCTCGGCCATGACTATCGCGAAGAGTTCTTTTTTGAACCGATATTTCCCATCTGACCTTCAGTCCACGACCACCGTGAAGTCTTTCGGACCGACTGGTCGCCAGTGTACCACGTCTGACATTGCTGACAAGCCATTTTCAGAACTTCCCCAATTGCCGAATTTGGTACGGGGCGGTAAGCTGACGGACGGATCGAGGACAGAATGCCCTCTTACCCCTCCAAGGTCAGCGGTGGTGTTCGTACTCGGTCCCCCACTACGGTGCGGCGGCACGCCGCCGCCTCTTTCAGGTATGCTTTCTTGCTGCCCACGGCCACGTTGATCGGAGACAAGTCGGGAGCGGCAATCATCGAGCGCACATGCGGCGCGATTCGTTCCGAGCATCTCATGAACCAAGTTCGGCGGGTTCGATTGCTCCTTAAGCCCGACTTGGCTCAGAGTCAGCCTGATGCTGCCAGCGCAACCTGATCCTCGAACGGATCGAACCCTTGATCCGACATTTCCCATATGACTTACGCCGCGCGACTATCGTTGACCATTCAGTCGGACGAGCACTCATAATGGATGTTCCGCCGGGTCAAGACCGGTGACCCACACGTGAAGCTGACCGAGTTAAACCTAGATCCGGCTCTTGCCATCGAGCTGTTCTGGCGGTGGGTGAGGATTGCCTTGTTCGTCGTGGCGCCCGTCGTCATCGCGTATTTGGATCGGAACGCAGCAGACCGGCAGGTTGACGATGTGCGTGGCTGTAGCGCTCGTCGCCCTTATTACCGCCCGTTTCCGGGATCGCGTGGTCAAGAGACTGGGAGCCGTAACCAACTCCTGACTGACGGAACGACGTCCGCCCGGCCGCTATCGGAACCCTCGCGGTCAAGGCGAGTGGGTCCGCCCCGCCCCGCCCAACTTTTGCAGGGATGGGGACTGCTGGAGATAGCTTGCCAGCACGCGAGCAAAATGCTGATTCCCGGCAAAGGAGAAATGGCCGTTGTCAACGAAATCACCGGCGCCATAGGTTTCGTCCAACACGTTGCCGGCAAATCCGACGCCTTCTTCCTTTGCCACTTGGGCCATTGTTTCATTATAAGCGGCCATGACCTTTTTCAGGTCGCAATCGCGCACAAACGGTAGCCAGCCATAGGGCTTCTCGGAGGTGAGCATCTGGTAGTTGAGAATCTGCGGAACAAACACCGGCTGCACGCCCTGCCGCCGACACAAGGCCACAATGTTGCGCAGATTGCGCTCATACAAACCGAGCGCTCTCTTGTCAATCCGGTCCGTCAGTTTATCTTGCGTCCCGCGCACGTCCGACTTCATTTCGATGGTATCCAAACGCGGGAAGAAGTAATGAAACAGTGCTCGTCTCAGCAGATACTTGGTAGCCGACCGCGCCGTCATTTCATGAGATTCAAGAGCGTAGGCCATGACCCACTTGCCGTGAAAGCCGGACCAGTCGGGCCAGGGATCGTCGACGTGTTGTTCCCGCGCGTCGTTCCATCCCAGATAGTACACAGCGACATCCGGCTGTATATCGGAGAATAACAGGGCGGTCGTGATTGTGGCCTCCACACTCGTGCCCCCCAACCCCCCCATGTTGAGCACTTCGTACGGGCTGCCGAATTGTTTCTCCAACAAATACGGCCAGGTTTGGTTGTCAGACACACCCACACAGTAGGTGGACGAAGCTCCCACGGCCACGATCCGGATCAAACCCGGCGGTTTGGGACGAGCAAACTCCGCACCACGCAGGCCAAAGGAATTGTGCGTGACGCGGACGCCGTGAAGTTCTGCGCTCGCGTTGGGAACGCAACGACTCCCCAACCACGGATGGGGTTGAACCATGCCCGCAGCAAAACGCTTCCGGTCTTGAAAATACCAACTGCCCTTGTAGATCCGATAGGCCAACTGCGCCGCCACCTCAACGCCCGCCAGCGTCACCAAAATCAAAACAACGGCTAGTCCCCAAGAAAACAAAACCGTCCTGCGATCTTTTCTCTCGGGATTGCCGCCACTAGAACTCATTCGATATTATCCCATCTGACCTTCAGTCCACGACCACCGTGAAGTCTTTCGGACCGACTGGTCGCCAGTGTACCACGTCTGACATTGCTGACAAGCCATTTTCAGAACTTCTCCAATTGCCGAATTTGGCACGGGGCGGTAAGCTGACGGACGGATCGAGGACAGAATGCCCTCTTACCCCTCCAAGGTCAGCGGTGGTGTTCGTACTCGGTCCCCCACTACGGTGCGGCGGCACGCCGCCGTCAGGGGTTGCCGCCGCACCCCAACACTTCGTCTTCCAACGCGCTCCACAGAATACATTAACTGAGCAGGCGGGCCGTTTTCTTCACGCCCCAGTTCCGCCACGCCGCTTGACGTTCCAGCCACAGCCCAAAGGCTGCGTGCAACGCCAGCCCGATGTCCCACAACAGCAGCAGCGCTTTCTTCGCCGCCTCCTCTTTCAGGTTCTTAACCTTGCTGTGGAAGTGCGGAACCAACAGCGCGTCTTCGTTTTCGAATCCGTCGAGGACTTGCAGCACGGGCGAACGGTCGAGCGGGAAACCGTTGTCGCGCAGCCACTGGAGGTAGCCGATCTCCTGCACTGCACTGTTGAAGTTGGTGTGGACGATGTAGCGGTCGAAGTCGCAAACGACGAGGAGCGGCGGGTTCAGTAGCGATTCGCGGTAGTGGAGCAGTTGGCGGTAGGCTTCGTCGAGATTCTTCTTTTTGCCCTTGTATTCCCGCGCGATGCGGTGAACGTCACTTAAATTCAGGCGGTCAGCCTTTGCAGGGCTTCGACGTGTTTTTCGGTGGTTTTGCGGATGATGGCGTCGGAGAGGACCGGGCCGGGCGGTGTCTTGATGGAGAATTCTTCAAAGCCGCGCTCTTTACACCGCGCCATCGTCACCACGCCGTAACGCGCGCCCGCATGATTGCAGTTCGTGAACCTTCGCCTTGGTTCACGATGGTTCACGCATGCGAGGTATCACGAAACACCGTCGCCTCACGGTCCGCGCACAAGCTCACGCCTTCTTCGAATCTTCCGCTCTCAAATCCTTGAGGAGCCGGGCAAACGCGGCCTCAAACGCGTCGTGGTCTTTCCAATTTAAAAAATCGGGGATGAAATACTCACGCACCTCGACCGCCAAGTCCTTGCCGGAGTCGGCATCGAAGCATGTCCAGTCGCGCAATGTCTCGAAATCGACCAACCGGATGGGGAACAGTTTGCGGCGGTTCTCCCTTTTCTCCACTTCGCGAGCTTTCCGTATTTCCGTCATCACCCATTCGCTCTGAATGCTGCTTTTAGAGAGAACTACCAGCAACTTGTCGTGGTATTGAATAGCGCGACTGATCTGGTCGTAGAGTTTGTCGCCCCCCTTTACGTCTTCTGGCGCGAACCACACGCGCAACCCGGCTTCTCTCATTCCGGCGTGGAGCCGACGGGCAAATTCATCGTCCTTGGTCGAATAGCTGATGAAACAAGAATGCCATTGAATCACCGGGCCAGATCGAATGACCGGCAGCCAATTCTCTATGACCTCTTCGGGCACACCGGCCTCACGGAGAAACTTGTCCGGTATCTTGCCGTGGGACATATATAGGGTGTCAATTCCAATCAACGAAGGGCCGGCTTGTCTTACCGTTTCCAGTCCCTTGACTCCGCTTAAGTCAACATTTCCAAGACTTGTATGCCACATGATTGCTTGACTCAAGTCGGTCCGGCTTAACTCCGCGAAACTGAGGTCCGTGCCGGCGAGGTCAGCACCGCTGAGGTTCGCGCCGCAGAGGTACGCGCCAAAGAGGGTCGCGGCGGTGAGATCCGCGTAACTGAGGTTTGCGGCGCTGAGATCCGCGCCGCAGAGGTTCGCGTCGGTAAGGTTGGCGGCGCTGAGGTTCGCGCCTTTGAGTTCCGCGCTACGGAGGCCCGCATCACTGAGGTTAGCGTTCTCGAGGTCCGCGTTCTGGAGGTCCGCACGGTAGAGGTTCGCACCACTGAGGTTCGTGCAGATGAGGTCCGCGTCGCTGAGATCCGGCCAGATATCATGATTCCTCTCTCTCCACTCATTCCATACTTCAGCGCCTCGTTTGAGCAGTTTGAGATGTTTTGGATTGGCCATAGGTGTCGGGTTTGTTCAAACGCCCTTAGGCTTCCCTTCCGCCTTCAAATCCTTCTGCAGTTTGGCAAACGCAGCCTCGAAGGCATCGTGGTCTTTCCAATTTGAAAGATCGGGGATGAAGTACTCGCGCACCTCGACGGCCAGGTCTTTGCCGGCGTCGGCATCGAAGCAGGTCCAATCGCGCAGGGTCTCGAAGTCGACCAGTCGGATGGGAAACAGTTTGCGGCGGTTCTCCTTCTTCTCCACTTCTCGCGCCTTGCGGATTTCCGTCATCACCCATTCGCTCTTGATGCTCTGTTCAGACAGGATCAGCAGCAGCTTGTCGTACAGTTGAATGGCTTCAAAGAGTTGCTCGTGTTGCTTCTTCCCGCCTTTAAGGTTTTCTGGCGCGAACCATACGCGCAGTCCGGCTTCTCTCATGCGGGCATGCAACCGGCGAGCAAATTCCTCGTCTTTGGCAGAATAGCTGATGAAACACGAATGCCACTGAATGGCCGGACCAG
>JBEKYJ010000177.1:0-8115 GCA_049511095.1 Verrucomicrobiia bacterium | reverse complement strand
CTCCCAAACTATGGCCCACCACGGCCTGCGGCTCGATACCCCACGAGCGCCACAGGGCTGCCAGGGCGACTTGAATCGCAAAGAGGGCCGGCTGGATGATATCGATTTCGTTCAACCGCGACCGGTCGGCATCGGTGGCCGTGAGTTCGGCGAGCAACGACCAATTTCCGTACGGTCGCATCGCCCGGTCGCAGCGTTCGACGACCTCCCGGAAAACGGCTTTCTGCTCCAACAGCCGTCTCCCCATGCCAAACCATTGACTTCCTTGCCCCGAAAACACAAAAACAAGTTTTCGCCGTCGCGCGGAAAGCTTGCGGCCAGACGACAGGCCGGGACGAGCTTCGCCCCGCAAAAAAGCTTCTAGGCTCTCCATTAGTTGCGCCGGCGAATTGCCGCTAACGGCGAGACGGTGGTCGTGGTGACTGAGCCGCACGCTGGCCGTGTAACAGACATCCGACAACGCCGCCGCGGAATCCGCGGTGGCAAGGAAGGTTTGGTAAGCGCGAGCGAGAAACTGGAGGGCTTCCGGACTACGTGCCGACAGCGGGAGCAGGTGGGTGCCGATTTTCCGTTCTGCCTCCGGTATTCCTATAATGGACGGGGGCGCCTCTTCCAGGACCACATGAGCATTGGTGCCGCCGAAGCCGAATGAGCTGACTCCGGCCAATGCTAGACCGGACTCCTTGGGCCATGGACTCAGCGTCGTTTGCACTCGGAGAGGAAGCTCATCAAAAGGAATATGCGGGTTGGGCTTTTCAAAGTGCAGGCTCGGCGGGATCTCTCGATGCCAGAGCGCCAGCGCCACCTTGATCAAGCCCGCGATACCGGCGGCGGCCTCGAGGTGGCCCAAGTTGGTCTTGACCGACCCTAGGGCGCACGGCCGTCCTGGTGGACGTTCGACGCCCAGCACTGTGCCCAGCGCTTTCGCCTCGATCGGGTCGCCCAACAATGTGCCCGTGCCGTGGGCCTCAACGTATTGAACCTTGCCGGGCGAGACGGCGGCTTGCCGGTAGGCTTCTCGCAGGACCGCCTCTTGGGCCAGCGGATTCGGCGCCATGAGCCCGTTGCTCCGTCCGTCCTGATTCACGGCGCTGCCGCGAATGACGGCATGAATCGGATCACCATCCGCCAGTGCTTTCGAGAGGGGCTTCAGCACGACGACACCGGCCCCCTCACTGCGAACGTAGCCGTTTGCCCGGGCATCGAACGCTTTGCAGCGCCCATCCGGCGCCATGGCGCCGGCTTTGGTGAAATTGATCGCAATCGCCGGCGAGAGAATCAGGTTCACGCCCCCGGCCAGAGCCAGCGTGGACTCGCCATTGCGCAGGCTGCAGCAGGCCAAGTGGACAGCAACGAGCGACGAGGAACAGGCTGTGTCGATGGCGAGACTTGGACCGTGGAAATCGAACAGGTACGAGATTCGGTTGGCGGCGATGCTCATGGCGTTGCCGGTGCCGGAGTAGGCATCAATTCGCTCGAGATCATTCCATTGCCGCCGGCCGTAATCGTTGGTCGCGATGCCGATGAATACGCCGGCCTGGGTGCCGGCCAGATGCTCGGGCACCTGCCCCGCGTCCTGTAACGCTTCCCAAGTCACCTCCAGTAAGAGGCGTTGCTGGGGGTCCATGCGCAATACCTCCCGAGGAGAGATGCCAAAGAAATTGGGATCGAACTGATCCACTTGCTCCAGAAAGCCGCCCCAGCGGGTGTTCATTTTGCCCGGGGTCGCCGGGTCTGGATCGTAAAACGCATGGTGGTCGAAGCGATCTGCGGGAACTTCTCGGATGGCATCTACCCCGTCTCGCAGCAACTGCCAGAACGCTGCCGGGTTGTTCGCGCCGGGAAACCGGCAGCCGATGCCGATGATGGCGATCGGTTCGTTTTTCGCCTCACGGCCCTGGCCAGTCTTGGTCGCCGACTCCGACACGTGCGGTGATTCTGCCAAATGCCGAGCGAGAGCCTCGACGGTGGGGTACTCATAGACCAGAGCCGGAGAAAGTTTTCGTCCCAGCCACTCAGCGAGTTCACCGGCCAGGCTGACCGCCTCCGTTGACCCGAGTCCGTAGCTGGCGAAGGGCTCGCGGACATCGATCTCGTGAGACTCGATTCCCAACCGCTCGGAAAGTTTGGAGACCAACCACGCTTGGATTACTTCTGCGTTGGTAGAATTCTCAGCCATCGCTCACTCCGCACCGAGTCTTTCCAGCGTCCCCTTTAGGAAACTGGCTTGGCAAACATGGCGCTGCACTTTGCCGCTGGTGGTTTTGGGAATGCGCCCAGCCCGGAGCAGCACCACCGTGTGGACTCGCACATCATGCTCTTCGGCCACCGCCCTCCGAATGGCCCGAACCACTGCCTCGACATCCAGTGGCAAACGTCCGTTGGGATGAGCAGGTGCTTCCCCATCCGGCGGGTTGCGAGTCGCCGGTTGGTACCGGGGTTCGACTTCGGCGGCGATGATCAGTTGTTCTTCGCCGGTGCCATCGACCGAAAACGCCGCGCAGCAAGCTGGCCGTAAGGCCGGGTGACTCTGTTCCACCGTCAATTCAATATCCTGCGGGTAAAGCTTGCGACCACTGATGATGATCAGATCCTTCAGGCGACCGGTGACAAACAGCTCGCCATCTTTCATAAACCCCAAATCCCCGGTGCGGAGAAACGGTCCCTCCCCAGTATCTTTCAGGTAGGCCCGACAAGCGCGTTCCGTGTCCTCGGGTCGGTTCCAATATCCCCGAGTCACGCTCGGGCCAGACACCCAGATTTCGCCCACTTCATCTGGTGCACAAGCGGTCAACGATTCCGGATGAGCGATAACAATCTTGGTATCGTGCAGGGCGTGGCCACTGCCGACCAGTGTCCGCACATTCTGGTGTGGGGCGCAGCCCTCCACGACACGGTTCTGTTCAAAGGCTGCCACTTGAATCGTGCGGAACATCTCCTCTCGTAAAGAACCGCCGGAAACCAGCAGCGTGGCTTCGGCGAGTCCATAACATGGATAGAAGGCGCTGGGGCGGAAACCACACGAGGCAAAGGTCGCCGCAAACCGTTTCATGGTGTCGGCGCGGACTGGCTCAGCGCCGTTGTAAGCCACATCCCAACTGCTGAGTTTGAGAGTTTCACGTTGTTCGGGAGTAATTCTGCGGGTGCACAATTCATATGCGAAATTGGGACCGCCGCTGATCGTGGCTTTGTAACGCGAAATGGCCTGGAGCCACCGGATAGGCCGCATGAGAAAGGACACCGGCGGCATCAGGTAACACGGACGTCCCTTGTACACCGGTTGGATAATCCCGTTTGTCAGACCCATGTCGTGGAAGGCCGGCAACCAGGTGACGGTGACACTGTCCGGAATGAGCGCGAAGACGCGGTTAATGTAGGCCGAATTGTGGAGGAGGTTCCCGTGAGTGATCACGACGCCCTTCGGTTCCGCGGTGGAGCCGGAAGTGTATTGGAGCAACGCCAAAGTGTTGCTGGTCACGGCCGGGTCTCGCCATTCCTGCGCCAAGCCGTCGGTAACCTTGTCGGTGGCCAACCAGCGCATCTTCTGCAACTCGGGAGCCTGTGTGAACAGACTCTCCGTGTTGGAGAGAATCGCTGACGTGGTGAGCACCACCGAAGGCTGTGCATCGCGGATGATGGCCCGAAGTCTGGGGAGGGTTCGCTGTGGCTGAGCCAGATTGGGCGGAGGCAGAGGGACGGCAATCACCCCGGCATATAAACAACCAAAAAACGCGGCGATGAACTCGAGACCTGCTGGATAGAGCAACAGCGCACGCCCCCCACTTGCTCGGTCACTCTGGAGCAGCGCCCCAATACTCCGGGCTTGGCAGTCCAACGCCGCATAGGTCAGATGATCTCCTTCTGCTTCTCCATCAACCAGATAGGTATAGGTTCGCTGTTCAGGCTGCTGAAGTGCTCGCCAGCGAAGGATTTCGACGAGCGTGGAAAATTCCACGATTGGATCAGTACGGTCTCCCTTCATCCGCACCATTCTGGGAATAAGTAACTGTCCACGTTGCAAGGGTAAACCCTTTCTCTCTTGTCCACTTGTCCGCGCCGAACAACGTTGTTGCGTTTGCGGTAGTTGTTGTTTGCTCAAGCCGAATTGACTCAGCTTGAATGACAATACGTAGGCAAACCGGGTGGGCGCTATAGGGTGTTTACCCCATGTGAGATTTCATTCGTGAGATTGGGTCCGACCGCCTCTACCCCATCTGCTGCTTCTGGAGGAGCTTAAGCGCGGCCGAGGCCAGTTGAGTTAAACGGAGAGACGGGTATCTCATCAGTGACGAACAGTGCTTTCTTCACGTTTCGAAAATTGGTTGATTTCAGAACTGTCTAGGCACCAAAATACGAAGGGGTATCCTGTATAGGATAAACAGGGCGTGTCGGATACCATTGGTTTGTTTTCGAGGAACTATAGGGTTGAGTCAAGCCCATGAGACGACTGATCACTTGTCTGGTGGGATTCCTGTTGGCCGTCACGTCCACTCACATCCGCCGTGCGGAAGAGCGTCCCTTGTGGGAGGCGGGACTCGGATTTGCAGGCCTAAGCGTTCCCGATTACCGCGGTTCTGACCAACAGCGTTTCTATGAGTTACCGCTGCCGTATCTGGTCTATCGCGGTGATTTCCTGCGGCTGGACCGCAACGGGTTATCTGGTTTGCTCTTCCACTCGGAGCGAGTGCGACTCAACATCAGCGCCGATGCCTCGGTGCCAGTCAAGAGCACCGACAACACTGCCCGGAGCGGGATGCCGGACCTCAATCCCACGCTCCAATTCGGACCTTCACTCGATATCTGCCTTTACAAAGCCACGAATTCCGAGCGCGTGGTGCAGCTCTGTCTCCCGGTCCGTGCAGTCATTGCCACGGATCTTGCCCAGTGGAAAGAGATCGGTTTCGTTGCCAATCCCCAGCTTACTGTTGATTTTAGAAACATCGGGCCGGGCAAAGGGTGGGATTTCGGGCTGGCCGTCGGCCCGCTCTTTGCCACGGAACCGTACCACGATTATTACTACGAGGTGGCCCCTCAGTTTGCTATTCCCGGTGTTCGACCGGCCTATGATGCGCGCGCCGGATACAGCGGTTCGCTCCTGATCCTGTCAGCAACCAAGCGTTTTGGCCATTTTTGGTTCGGTGCATTTGCCCGCTATGATGAACTGTCCGGCGCGGTATTTGCAAACAGCCCGCTCATGAGGACCGAGCATTCCTGGATGGCTGGATTCGGTCTTGCCTGGGTGTTCGCGGAATCGAAGACGTTGGTGCATGCTTCACCATAGCAGAGTTGCAATCTTTTGCTGCAATCTATCGGCTGAATTTCAGTGGCCTCAGGCAAACACGAGCAAACGCCCAACTTGCAGGAAGCCCCTGTGTCGATTGATCTTGTGCACTCCAGCAACGGTAAGCAAACACAGGCCAAAACTGTCGGTTCGAATTAGGAAACCGACGCTCTATCCATCTGAGCTACGGGAGCGCAACCAATGTTCACAGGGTATTGGAAACTCCCGTGCGGGTCGAGTGCGATTTGCGCGGGTGGGCGTGCTGCGGGCCAGGCGCGAAAGCAAGAGGCTCCGCTCGTCAGAAATCAAATAGCGACGTTGGAATGGAACTTGTGAGTCAATTCGGATTTTGGTATCAACGCGGCATGAATCTACAGCAAATCCGCAAAGCTCTTTCCACCGAACTCAACTCGTTGGATGCTCGACGGGCAAAACTCCACACCGCAATCAAAGCTCTCGGCGGCGTTCGGGTCGGCCGTGGCAGGGCATCCGTCAAGATCAGGCGGAAATCGAAATTCACCAAGGCGGGGTTGGCAAGAATCGCCGCGGCACAAAGAGCGCGATGGGCGAAGTTGAAGACGGCGAAGAAGTAGTAGTCGCTGCGGTGACCTGGGCATGAAAGCGACGATTGCCGCGCTTCACATGCTGGCGCAGAAAAGGCAGGTCGAAAAGGAAACCATCGCCCCGGCGATTAAGGAATTGAAGGTCGATTCGGAAAAGGCGTTCCCGCATGTGGTGTGAGCAGCACCTGAATTGGGACTGGTTGCCAGAAGCGGTTGGGCTAACCTCGTGTGCGCGCCAGTCACTGAGCAGCGACTTGTAGTGCCCGCTGAGCGATAGCCGGAGCAGTTTGTTCTCTCCGCAGGAGTTTCCAGAATTGCGTGACGGTGCGTTGGTGGTGGCGGTTCCTGCGCCAAACAGAAAGCCGCCCGACCGGACTGTTCGAGCGGCTCTTTTGCGCCAAGCCTGACCTGACTACTTCCTGTGTCGAATGACAGCCAAGAATCCAACTAGGCTCAACCCCACCAGCGCCACAGTGCCCGGTTCGGGAATGTCGCTGATGATGATGTAGGTTGGCTGATGATCCGGATTGCTCGGGTCGTATCCGGGTCCACCCGGGCTAGGTATGTACGTATACCCGTTGTTTCCCTCCGAGCCTTCCTCCCAAACAAGTGCCACGGGTGGATACTGGGTCATGGCCAAACCAATGTCGGCTATATCCGGATTCTCACCCATTTCGGGTATTTCCGAATAGAACACCAGCGTGGCGTTGTTGTTCCAGCGAATTAGGTCCGACACCGTCAAGGTGTCCGGTTCGTCTAGGTAAAGGTCTCCTGCCACAAGTCCGGCCGGCGTCGTATACGTCAGCGCGTTGGCGAGACCGCCCGGACCGGGATCATCCTGGAGAAAGCCGGGGTGGTCTGCTCCATTGAGCAAGCCGTTTCCGTTCTCGTCAATCTGTAACGTGAAGCCTTGCCCATGGGCACGTGGAATAATTAGCAGCACACACACTATGGCTGCCAAAATAGCTGTCACAGACAGCCGGTTGATGCGAACACATTTCATTAGTACTCCTTGCGGTTGCCCGGCACTCGCTATGGCTGACAACCGATTACGACTCCTGCCCGTGCAGCAACTGCTTCGTGAGTCACAAACAACCGCACGGAAGGAATCAGTTCCTTGCCTTCTCGCGTGGCGTTGTTTCTGCACCCGACGATCGATTCGCGCAAGTCGGCTGCTCAGCCGTCAGCTACGCAGGGGACAGCGGCCGGCTGTCCGATTGGCACAGATCGAGGGCAGGGTGCTCTCCGGTGCGGCCGTCAGCGTGAGGAATTCATTCGTGACGCGCAGGATGAGTTCCACCCGGTCGGCTGCACCGAGCTTGTGGTGAAGGCGCTCCATATGGCTGTGAACCGTGTGCGGCGAGATGGCGAGGTCAGCGGCGATGGCAAATTCGACGCGGTTATCGAAGATGCCGCGCAGGACTTGCAGTTCACGCGGGGATAACGTGAGCGAGCGGGCGATTTCCGCCCACGCCTGCTCGCTGAACATTGTTGAACTTGGTGCCTGTCGTCGTGAACGGGCATCCTTGCGACTGTTTGCGCGTTTGTTCACGACACCGAGTTCACTGTCGCACGGCAAAGCCGCCGTGCATCCTATACGCTTCTGGCGGCATTCTCCCAGAATCGGGCTTGAAAGCAAGCCCTTCGGCAACGGACGCGCTTGCCGCGCGCGCCGGAGAATTTGCTCGGGCGCGATCACAGAAAATCTGACGATCCGTCATCTCTGGCCAATCTGGCAGCCATTATCATCGCTGCATCGGAGTTGGCTGACGGTTGAAGGCCGGCCGATCATCAATCTTTCCCTCGCCATCAACTACGCCCCCGCCGGCTGCCCGCTTCCGTCTGGGCAGGTTGCCGGAGGCGATCGGGCACTACGGACAGGTGCTGCGGATCGAACCCGATTATGTCGAGGCGCAAACCGCGCTCGCCCGACTGCAAGTTCGCCAGTCAGCCGAGTTGGACGAGAACGCGGTGTTCCGCGAGAACACCGCACTAACAGCCCTTGGGAGTTCAAACCGCAACGTTCGCGAATCGCAGCATTCGGGAGTGAATCTCCCCGGCCCATTTTTGAGTTGACGGTTGGCAGGCCGGTGGGGGTTATTCCCTCGCGGGAAGCAAGGATTGTGACGAAACGATCGGCGGCACAATGAAGAACGCGTGGAGATCGCTGGCCGCAGTGTGCGCGCTGGTCATCGCGCTGTACGCGTACATGACCCAGTCGGGCGTGTCGGAACTGATGACTCCGTATGCGCCGGATGCTTTTTACAATTT
>JBEKYJ010000176.1:0-8162 GCA_049511095.1 Verrucomicrobiia bacterium | reverse complement strand
TGGATATGCCGGAACTTTTTATCGATTACCGCCTTGGCTCGATGATGAGCGGCGCGCCCCATGTCAATGAAATGCGCATCAATATCAAGCAGCTCATTGTCGTCAAGAACGACAAGGGAGAGACGAACGCGCAGAAGCTCAAGAGCGTCGTTTCTTCCGGCAAAAGCTCCAGCAAGTATTATGTGGACAGCCTGCGCATCCGCGTCGGCACCGTCACCATCAAGGATTTCAGCCGCCCCAAGCCGACCGAGCGCAATGTCACTTTGAACATCGACGCCACCTACAAGAACATCAGCGATTCCACCGACATCACCCGTCTCGTGCTCCTGACCGTCATGAGCCAGGTCCACCTGCCCGACATCGGCATCAATACTGAGGATTTGAAGAAAAACCTCGGGGACGTCACGAACCAGGCGGGACAAGCGCTCCAAGGCGCGGCTAGTGCTGTTGGAGGTTTGCTCGACGGTATTAAGAAGAGCGTTGAGCAGCCAAATAAGAAGTGACCCCGGCGGCTTCGTCCTGAGCTTGCCCCGAAGGCCGTAAGCGCAGGCGACGGGTCCGACTCAGAATGCCTTCACCTGCCGCACCGCCTCATAGAGCACAATGGCGACTGCCGTGGCCAAGTTAAGACTCCGGGCTTGTGGATTGAACATCGGAATCGTGATCGTCGTTTCAGCATTCGCGTCGAGCAACGCCTTCGGCAATCCAGCCGTCTCCCGCCCGAAAACAAGATAGTCTCCCAACTGATAGTGCGGTTGCGTGTATGGCCGCTTCGATTTCGTCGTCACGTAATAGAAGCTTGGAGGGTCACGCTCCGTCACGACCGCTTTCTTCAAGTCCTCCAATGACTCCCAATACTTCCACGTCACGTGTTCCCAGTAATCCATCCCCGCGCGTTTCAACGTTTTGTCATCGAGCCGGAACCCGAGTGGCCCGACCAAATGCAACGTCGCCCCCGTCGCTGTGCACAATCGCGCCACGTTTCCCGTGTTCGGCGGAATCTCCGGCTCAACGAGGACAACGTTCATGTCAATAGAACACTCGCCACAAAAACAATCCGTGCGCGGGCGCGGTTTCGACCAGTGCCGTGCGCTTCTTCGCGTTCACCAGTTGCCGCAATTGCGCGGCGGTCAACCGTCCCTCGCCCACTTTCATGAGCGCGCCGACGATGGACCGGACCATCTTGTAAAGAAATCCATTCGCGCGCACGGAAATCGTCAGGAGGTTGTCTTGCTTCGTCAGGGTCAGTTTCGAGATCGTCCGCACCGGACTCTCGACAGGTCGCATCGGATTCGCTGAGAGCGCAGAAAAATCATGCCGTCCTTTCAGCAATCTGGCCGCCTTGCGCATCGCCGCGACGTTCAGTGGCCTCGGGTGGTGCCACGCATACGCACGCAGAAAAGGATCGGCGACCGTACCACAGTCGATCTGGTAGCGGTATTCCTTGCCTTTCGCGGAGAACCGCGCGTGAAACTTCGGGCCTAACTCCTGCACCCTCAGCACCCGAACGTCTTCGGGAAGATTCGCATTCAGCGCCCGCAGCAATGTTGCGGAACTGAGTTGTGTGTCGAACGAACAATTCGCCACCTGTCCTTTCGCGTGCACTCCCGCATCCGTGCGGCCCGAACCGTGGATTCGCACAGCGCGTCCGGCAATCTTGCCCACGGCGCCCTCAACGATTTCCTGGACAGTCTTCCCATTCGGCTGCAACTGCCAGCCTGCATAGTGCGTTCCGTCGTAGGTGACGGTCAATTTGAAGTGTCTAGCCTTCGGCTGGAGGCGGGTTCGTGGCATCGAGGTAACTCTGGAGCATGATTTGCGCGGCGAGCTTGTCGATGTTCTGCTTCCGCTTGCTCCGCCGCACGTTTCCTTCCAGCAACACGCGCTCGGCTTGCACGCTCGTCAGCCGCTCGTCCCATTTCAACACCGGGAGCGTCGTCGCGCGCTGCAATTCCGCGATGAACGCCAGTGTGCGCTCAGTTTGCTCGCTCGGCGTGCCATCCAGCCGCAACGGAACCCCCACGACGATCTTGCCGACCTTGCGTTCGTCGCCGATGCGCGCGACTTCGCGACTGACGACAGCGATTCCGCCGCCGTTGATGTAATTCAGCGGTTGCGCGATTGTGCCGCCCTCGTCGCTGAGCGCCAGCCCGATGCGTTTGCGGCCAAAATCGACGCCGAGAACACGCATTCCATCACAACAATCGTTTGTACTTTTTCTCGGTCGCGAGTTTCTTCACAACCTCGCGCACCTTCTGCGCCTCGTTCTTGTGGCACACCAGCGTGGCATCGGTCGTGTGGACGATCACGAGGTCCCGCACGCCCACCGCCGCAACGAGGTGTTTCGGGTCTCCCACGACGATGCAATCCGAGGCATCCAGCCCGACGAACCCGCCGCGCGCCACGTTGCCGTGGCCGTCCTTTTCGTAGTGCCGACCGATGGCCGGCCAGTCACCAACGTCGTCCCAGTCGAATTCTCCATTGGCAACCACAACGTTGTCGGCCTTCTCCATGATCGCGTAGTCGACCGAAATTTTCTCCATCGTCGGATACTCGCGCGCCAGTACCCGCGCAAACGATTTCGTCCCGACGCTCGCCTGAATCCGCAGGCACGCATCCCAGAGCGCGGGTTGATGCCGGCGATAGGCGTCCGCCACCGCGCGAAACGACCAGACGAACATCCCCGCGTTCCAGCGATAATCGCCGCCAGCGAGAAATCCCTCGGCGGTCTTGCGGTCCGGCTTTTCCACAAAGCGTCGCGCCTTCCAAAATCTCGTCGTGGACTTCGTCGACAACCCCTCGCCGACCTGGATGTAACCGTAGCCGGTCTCCGGCGACGTCGGCATGATCCCAATGGTCAGGAGAACATTCTGCGCTGCCGCCAGCTTCAACGCATCGCCGGCGACTCGTCGATAGCCTTCGGTATCGCGAATGTACGAGTCGGCAGGCAGAACCGCCATCACGGCGTCGGGATCCTGCTTGCCGATGATCGCCGCGGCCAGCCCGATGCACGGCGCGGTGTTGCGCCCCAGCGGCTCGGCGATGATGTGTTTCACCCGGGGAAGTTGCTGGCGCACCAGCGGGGCCTGCTCGTGGTTCGTCACCACCACAATCCGCGAGTCGCCCACCAATGGACGCACGCGCTCGACCGTCTGTTGAATCATCGTCTTGTCGCCGACGATCGGCAGCAATTGTTTCTGCTGTTTGCGCCGGCTCCTCGGCCATAACCGCTCGCCGTATCCACCCGCCATGATCACTGCCCAGTTCATTTTGGCCACTGTATGTCGATATGCGTGTTGTTGAAATCCGGGTCGTTCAGATTGCCCGCGTGATGACAAGTCATCCCCGGCGGAAGCGATGGCGCCGTGATCGATTGCCCCTCGGCAATCACCTGGCCAAACGCTTGGGCCTCTACGAGCCGATTCAACAGGTCAATCACTGCGTCCCGATACTGTGCGGGCACTTGATGAACGCTCAAGTCGGGCCGGGCAAACTTTCTCATGCCCCGGGTGTGAAACCAGAAACGGTTCCCGCCAGTGCCGTCCTTTTCGTCAGAATAGAGAACCGTTGCATGATGCGTGGGAACAGAACCGTTCGGCTCAAACACCCGGCTGCGCCATTTCTCGCGATCGTACCAGGTGAAAGTTTGCGGGTCCAACACCGCCACGGCGCCGTTGTCCAGAAACCAGGTGACCAACCCGACAACGTCCCGTAGATAATCGAGGGTCGCCGAATCCGGCACTTCACCGCGGATGATCGTGCAATCGGGAGCGGTTTCGACCGCTGAGGCGAGTTCCGGCAATTCACCATGCAGACGCGCTGCCAGGAGTGGCTGCTTCACAAAACTTGTCCAGTCCTCTTCGCGATCCGTGCGCGCATGATTCCTAACCTCAATGCCCACCGGAACGCCGTTGCACCGATACTTGCCGCGGCTGATCTCAATCGTGTCGGAAAAATGGCCGTATACCTGGTACCACACCAGCGCCTTGGCACCGGTTGGTTGAAAAAACTCGCGCGGCCAGGAAGGCGGAGAAACGCCCGGTTGCAGGTCGGACTTGGCCAATTCCTTGCGTTGACAGCCTCCGCCCATCAGGACACCGATCATTAGAATTGTTGCAATAATCCGTTTCATGGTTCAGACCGATTTCACTGCGTTCACCATCGCCGCGACAAACCGCCCGACTTTTTCGGCAGCCCTGCGGTCGTGGCCCGATTTCGCAATCTGATTCACAATCGCGCTGCCCACCACCACTGCGTCCGCCGTCGTCGCCGCCGCCCGGGCCTGCGACGGATTGGAAATCCCAAAGCCAATCGCGACCGGCAACTTCGAATGCTTGCGGATGGTTGCCACGTGCCCTGCCACTGCCGGCGCAAGTTTCTTCTGCATTCCCGTCACACCTTCACGCGATACGTAGTAAATGAAGCCGCTGGCGTGTCTGGCGATCTTACGGACGCGTGCTGCCGGCGTCGTCGGCGCCACCAGATAAATCGGATGCAGGCCCGCGCGCTTCATTGGCCCTTCGTACGGCTCCGCCTCTTCAGGCGGCAAGTCCAGCGCCAGCACGCCGTCCACACCCGCCGCCGCGGCGTCACGCACAAACGCCTTCAACCCGTAGTGGTGCAGCACGTTGTAGTACACGTACAGAACAATCGGAACCCTGCACCCGCTCCGCCGCAAACCCGCCACCGTTTTCAACACGCCGGCCAGCGTTGTACCACCATCCAGGGCGCGCTCGGCCGCAAGCTGGTTCACCACCCCGTCGGCCAGCGGATCGCTGAACGGGACGCCCAATTCGACCACGTCCACACCCGCGCGTTCGAACGCCCGCGCCAACTCCGCCGTCGCCCGCAGATTCGGATCGCCGGCACAGATGTACGCGACGAAACCTTTCCGGCCCGCCGCGCGCAGAGCGTGAAATCTGGCATCGATCCGATTCATTGTGATGGTCGGCCACCCGAATCTCAGGCGGCACGGTTGCGCAGGTAGATAAACCGCAGACCCTCAAGGGTCAACAACGGATTTACATGCTCGATTTCGGGAATCTTCCCGGCGATCAGGTCGCCGTAGCCGCCGGTCGCCACGACCACCGCCCGCTTCATGCCGCGTTCGCGCTTCAGGGCGCGGAGGATCTCCTTCACGAGTCCTCGATAGCCGATGACCGCACCCACCCGCATCGCGTCAACCGTGCTCTTGCCGATCACCGAGCGCGGCTCGGCGAGCGTGATGCGTGGCAACAACGCCGTGCGCTGATAGAGGTAATCGGTGACCGATGCTAGGCCTGGCGCGATGACGCCGCCGATATACTCGCTTCGCGCGTTCACAATGTCGAAGGTGACCGCCGTGCCGAAATCCACGACGATGGCCGGCGTGCCGTAGAGCTTCGCGACCCCGGCGGCATTCGCCAGGCGATCCGCGCCAATCTGTTTCTTGTTCGGATACCGCACGCCAACCCCCAGATCGATGCCGGCGCTCACGATCAGCGGCCGCATTGGCAGCCTGCGTCGTACGCGTTTCGCCACGGCCGGCACGACCGAGGCCAGCACGACTCCCGAAACCGCGGCATCCGCAAACGGCACCTTCCCAACCGACGCCGTCGGCACCTTGACGACGCGGACAATGCATTTTGAATTCGCCAACGCAAAACTCGTGTTCGTGTTGTTGATGTTGACCAACAAGAACGGTCGTTCCGTCTTCATGCGCGCTCCACGACCACATCGCCGCCCAAGATTCGCTCGACTTGTCCACTGTCACGCCGCAACAGCAGCGCCCCGTCGCCATCCAACGCCTGCGCGAAACCCTCGATGCGGCGTTGTCCCATCGTGACCACAATTTGCCGGCCGAGCGTCGTACACAGTTTCGCCCACTCATCCGCAACTGCCTCGAAGTTCGTGAGGGCCATCCGATAACACTCATCCAGCGCGGCCAGCACGCGCGCCGCCAACGCCACCCGATCGTGTGACCGCCCCGTTTCCAATTCCAACGACGTGGCGACACGGGACAGATCGCCCTGAAAATCCTCCCGACTGCAGTTCACGTCGATCCCGATGCCGAGGATCGCCAGTAGAATCTCGTCGGCCTCGGCCCGCAACTCGGTCAGGATACCCGCCAGCTTTCGGTCATTCACCACCACGTCGTTCGGCCATTTGATGCGCGCGTCCACGCCGCAGCTTTCCCGAATCGCGCGTGCCACCGCCACGCTCGCCGCCACGGTGATGCGGCTCGCTGCGGTCGGCGGCAGCTTGGGCCGCAGCAACACGGAAAACCACAACCCCTTCCCCCGCGGCGACACCCAGGTGCGTCCGCGTCGCCCCCGCCCGCGTGTCTGCGATTCCGCAAACACGACCAATCCCTCGCACGCCCCGGATTTCGCGAGTTGCTCGACTACATCATTGGTCGAGGCCGTTTCCTCGAACAAGAGAACCTCCGCGCCAATCACCTTCGACCTGAGCCGCGCCTTGATATCATCGGCGGTCAATCGATCAGGAGTGCCCAGCAACCGATACCCCAGATGCGGATGCGATTCGATGGTGTACCCGAGCCTCTCCAGTTCCGCAACCTCAGTAGACACCGTTGCCGCGGACAATTTCAGACGCCGCCCCAGATCGTCGGCGCGCACAAATTGCCCCGCCGCTTGATAAAACGCCTCCAAGATTGCCGTGCCCGCCTTCATCGCCTCGCAACTGTAGCGATGCAGCCTGTTAGACGTCCAGATAATAGCGATGAAACGCCGTGTCGCGCTTCCACCCCAACTGCCCGTACAGCTTCTTTGCGGGATGATTACCGATGGCCGTCTCCAGTATGAGACCTTTGGCTTTCGTGCCGACTGCGAATTGCCGCGCCCGCTCCATCAACAACTTTGCCACTCCGCGCTTTCGCGCCGTCGGCACCACAAATAAATCGTAAAGAATCCACACGCTCTGCATCGTCACGGAATCAAACGACGGATAAAGCTGAACAAATCCGACCGCCTCCTTTCCGTCCATCGCCAGAAACACCACCGACTCCTCCCGCGCCAACCTCTTCCGCAAAAACTTTCGCACGCCTGCCCTGTCGGATCGTTGTTTGTAGAACTGTCGATAAGCGTCAAAGAGTGGGGCGAGTTGCCTCAAGTGGGCGGAGCCCGCCTGAATGATCGCCACCCGGCGCAGTCGGGTGCGCCGCTTCATCAGCTCTCCTCTTCTTGCGCCAGCTCAAGCGAAAGATCCACCGCCCGGGCCGAGTGCGTGAGCGCGCCGACGGAGATGTAGTCCACGCCCGTGGCGGCGATGGCGCGGACGGTGTTGAGCGCGACGCCGCCGCTGGCTTCGGTTTTGGCGCGACCGGCAACGAGCGTAACGGCTTCTCGCAATTCGTCAGGCGTCATGTTGTCCAGCAGGATGTGATTGGCTCCCGCTGCCAACGCTTCCTCTACCTGTTCCAGCGTGTCGGCTTCGACAATGATCGGTGCGTTCGGGTGCTTCTTCCGAGCCGCCGCGACTGCATCGCCCAGCGCTTTCGGGCCGAGCCGGGCAAGGATCGCACGGTGATTGTCCTTGATCATTACGGCATCGTAGAGGCCCATGCGATGATTGGTCCCACCACCGACTGCGACTGCGTATTTCTCCAGGATGCGAAGCGTCGGCGTGGTCTTGCGCGTGTCCAGAATCCTGGCCTTCGAATCTGCGATCTCGTCAACGAACCGCCGTGTCAGCGTCGCAATTCCCGAGAGTCGCTGCAGAAAATTCAGCGCTGTCCGCTCGCCAGTCAGGATCCCGCGCGCTGGGCCGCTCAGAACACACACCCGCGCCCCTTTCTCCACGACATCGCCTTCGTCAATCAATGGTTTCACGACGATGGCGCGATCAATCTGCACAAAAACTTCCTTGACCAGTGGCAGCCCCGCCACGACGCACGGCTCTTTCGCGATGATACACGCTTCGGCTCGTTGGCCGGACGGAATCGCCGTTTCGGCGGTGATATCGCCGGCCCCGATGTCCTCAGCCAGCGCGGCGCGGACAAGGTTGCCGACGAGTTCTTGCGGCAGAGCGTTCATCGGGTCTTTGCGGTGCGACTCCTTTTTACCACGTTGACCTTCAATTTGCGGTCATACTTCACTTGTCGTTTCACAGGGGGCGCCCCCTCACGGTCGGGTTTTCCCTTCTGCTTCAACTCGGCAATCTGG
>JBEKYJ010000175.1:0-8319 GCA_049511095.1 Verrucomicrobiia bacterium | reverse complement strand
CAACGGGGCGGTGACGTTGGGCGGCAACGAGGCGTTGAATGGGAGTGCGCTAACTTTGGGATCGACCCTAAGCGGTGGGGCGCACGATCTCGTGTTGAATTTCTCTTCACCAGTGACGGTGGGTGGGGCAGTGATTACCGGGGTGAGGAACTTGACAGTGCAAAATGCAGCTACGTTGTCGGGGGCCGAGACGACGACGGGCGCGCAGAGTTACAATGGCGCGGTGAGTTTGGGCAACGACGCGACATTGACGGGTTCGGGAGTGAGCTTTGGCGGCGCAGTCAACGGCACGCACGCGTTGACGGTCAGCGGCAATGGGACGTTCGGCGGGGCGGTGGGCAACAGCAGCCCGCTGAGTTCGGTGCACGTGACCGGCGCGACGGCACTCAATGGCGGGACGGTGACCACCAGTGGAGCCCAGGCTTATGACGGGGCAGCGACGCTGGGAGCGGACATGACGCTGATCGGCACGACGCTGGGGTTGGCCGGAGTGGCGGGCGGCAACCACAATCTGACGTTGAAAAACAGCGCGGCGGGAACGTTGAACGGGGCGGTGAGTGGGGTCAATGTGCTGACGGCCAGCGGCAGCGGGGCGTTGACGGTGAAGAATGCGATTTCCGCAGCGTCCGTGAACGACAGTGAGGCGACCACGTTGAACGGTAGCGCAGTGACAGTGACGACGACGGGGGCGCAGACGTACAACGGAGCGATAACGCTGGGTAACGATGCGACGCTGACCAGTTCGGGGGGCGGGTCGATTGCATTCGGTTCCGCGGTAGACGGTGCGCAAGCATTGACGATCAACAATCCAGGTGGAACGACGACATTTAGTGGCTTGGTAGGCAACGCGACGCCGTTGACCAGCCTGACGGTCGATGGTGGACATCTGGGCACAATCAATGGGATCAAGGTTTCGAAGACCCTCACACTCACGGCGATATCGGGGGATATTACCGAAGCTGGGACAGCTAGCATCCAAGCCGGAACCCTGACGGCCTCCGCGGGTGGATCGATTGTGTTGGGGAACACGGGGACGCGTAGCGGGTCGGGTCAACCACTGAATCAGATTGATGCTATCAACGGCATGACAGCGGGCGGAGGCATCTACGTGTACGATGCTCCGCAAGCTGCCAACACCCTGGGCACTCTGACTTTGAGCGGCACGATCAAAGCCAACGGTGATGCGACCATCAGAACAGGGCGAAAACTCGTGCTCGCCAATGGTCTGTCGATTAACCCGGGGGCGAATCATGACATCATCCTGTCGGCAGAGGGCACCCTGACTCCGAACACCGGTCTTAAAGACTTCTTCGTAAACGGCACGACGAGTGCGAATCCGCTGCATGTGTCGGGGAATAATGGAAGGTGGTTTGTGTACCTGCCATTCAGCAACACTGCAGGGATTCCCTCGCTTGGTAATCTGGTTGGAGGTGTTGTTGCGGGCGGCGTGGACTTCGAGACGTTCGACGCAACGAAAGGGAATCTGCCGTCTGGTTTTATCTTGGAGCAGGGCGTCCCGAAGGCCAATGCCACGCAGATTTTCTCAATCCTGTTTTATGAGGTGCCGTTCCAAGATTACCGTCGTGTGACATTGGCAATTTCAGAAGACACTGACCCGTCGAAGTTCTGCACGGTGAATGCAGTCTGCAGTTCCGGCTACGATATCCTGAGGAAGGAGGCAGAAAGCAAGAGGGCCGAGGGTGCGGCAGCCCGAAAGGTTGGTGAAACACTGTTTGTCATTCATCCGGTTGAACATGCCATGCGCTAACGCTCGTTCAACAGGAAAGGCCGGCAACTTATGGAGAAACCATGAAAAGGGCAATGTATGTTGGAGTAGTGGCGCTAACAGCTGCGGCTTCGGCCTACTCTCAGGGCTTTGAACAGTTGAAGCCTGTGACGCCCGAGAAAGCTCCGCCAGCAATACTGCCCGAGCCAGCGGCGCCGCAAGGACCCGAAGAGGGAGGGGCTGTTATTCCTCGGCTCGTGGGCATCGTGATTTTAGCCTCAGAGCAGCAGTTCAGTTCCAGTGGCGTCCCTGTTCCTCCCAACGGAGGAGTTTTGGTCCGCGGGGTCAGCCTCTTGGACACGCCAGAGCTTCAGGGTGTAGTGGCACCTTATTTGGGCAAGGCAGCCACCATAAATTCATTGCGGCAGTTGGAGGAGGATATCGTGCGCTTTTGTCGGAAAAGGGATCGTCCCATTGTCGATGTGAGTCTGCCGTTGGGCCAGGATGTCTCCAACGGTGTTGTGCAACTCGTGATTACCGAGGGCAAAGTTAACCAAGTGACGGTTGAGCACGAAGGCACCGGCAAGCACTGGTTTTCAGACGACTTCATTCGCAGTCAGGTGCGTCTGAAACCGGGGGACTCCATTAGCGAGAAGCTGCTGTTGCAGGACGTAAACTGGCTGAACCAAAATCCGTTCCGCGACGTTTCCGTCAACTTGAGGCAAGGAGAACAAGAGAGCCAAACGGACGTTGCCTTGCGAATGGTGGATCGATTTCCGTTACGCGTATATGCGGGCTACGAAGATTCGGGCAGCCGGATTGCCGGCGGGGTTTCGCTCACCAACGGCGTCACACACCTTAATGACATGCGGCTTCTTTTTGGGTTCAACTGGGGCAACGCCTTTGGGTTGGATCACCAGCTTAACTACCAGTACATGGCAGACACCGACTTTAACACGTTCTCGGCACACTCCGGCAGCTACATAATCCCCTTACCCTGGCGGCATACGCTGACGTTCCTTGGATCGTATGTTGATGCGCGAGGAAATGTGGCAGATGTATCACAGCACGGCATCAGTTCAGACGCCGCCATGAAGTACAGTATTCCGCTCACCCCAATCGGGGACTATCAGCACGGCGTGACGTTGGGATTCGATTACAAGAACAGCGATGATCTTGTTACGACCGCTGGCCAGCCAGTCGCGCCAACGGCCAACACGGACTTGGGTCAGTTTTTGGGAGGATATTACGCCCTGAATCCGGATCGATGGGGCAGCACGTCGTTCGAAGGCGATGGGTTCATCAGTCCGGGATGGGTTGGCACGGCCAACAGCTATCAGGCGGCCAGACCGTTCGCGAAGCGCGACTATGTTTACGGGCGGTTCAGTGCCGAGCGTGACACGCGGCTTCCCTTCAGCTTCACGTGGGTTCTGAGAGGCGTGGGTCAGGTTTCCGACCGGAACTTGCTGGTTAGCGAGCAGTTTGGGTTGGGCGGGTACGCGACAGTGCGAGGATATGATGAGCGGGAAGCAAACGGAGACCAAGGTTGGTTTGTCTCCAACGAATTGAGAACGCCTGCTCTCAGTCTGATGAAAAGGGGGGCTAGCGCGGTGGAACACATCGAAGCCCGGCATGACACTTACGAAGGCGTCTATGTCCCGGATCCAAATGCACGGTGGCGCCGCCCCATCGATCAATTCCAGATGCTTGCCTTTTGGGACTACGGGGTGACCGGGGACGTCAAGCTTACCCCCGGTGAAGCCGCGCATACGGTTTTATCGTCGGTCGGCGTGGGCTTTCGTTACACGATCACTCGCTTTTTGACAATGCGTTTTGATTATGGCTGGCAGTTGCGTGACGACCCGAACAACCCGGATCACTCTCGGGCGCACGTGGGCGTAACCGCCAGTTTCTAGGTTGTGGAGGGTGGGATTTCTGTCCGTGGGTGTGTCAGTGACAGACGGGCGTGATAGAGAACCGGGTAAGTCGAGGTTGCGGATAGGTGATCATGGAGAAGTTAGCGTGTGTGGCTGAATGCAAAGTTTTTCGGGAGTGTCCCTGAACTGATGGGCCGATATGGAATCTCGTCTTTCTGAACAAACACTTTGGGTGGAGGAGACGGCAGCGCGGTTACGCCTGCTGCAGTCCAGTCTCTCTGATGAGGAGGCCGCCACGCGCCAGCGTTTCCTGGCCGAGGAGGTCGAGCGCAGCCTCAAGGGAATTGTGGCAGGCAAGAGGAAGGCATGCTTGGAGGAATTGTCGAACCGATTTCCCACGTGGGAGACGGCCGGCGCGGCGAGTGTGCCTGCTCCGGCCGCTCCTCCAGCCGTCGATGAGACGCCGGAAGCGCTTGTGCAACGGCTCGTGCAGGCCGTGCCCGATCTTTCGGAGAGTCGCAAGGCACAGCTTGCGGAGCTGTTGAGGAAGGCCGGGGTGAGCGTTACAGTCCGCACCGAGGCGTCATTGGAAATACCACAGGACTTGGTAACTAAGATGTGTCTGCCGCCGGGACGGGAATTGGACTTGGAGAGGGCGATCAAGTTGTTGGCGGGTCTGTTGGAATGGACAGCGCTGCTAGAGAAGCCGGCCTGGAAGATCTGGGGGGCTTTGGCCCCTCCCAAGACGCCGGTGAAGAGGGAGCCGTTGCCGGGGGGAGACTTCAAGGCATTTGCCGGGAGATATCTGAGCGACGACCCCGATACTTCGAGCCAGCAAATGTCGCAGGCGTTGGGCAATTCACGTCGGTTGATTGCTGGACTGTTGGCGGCGCTGGCACCCGCTTCAAAGAAATACGCCGAGCAATACTTCTATCGGTTTTCGCCGGATGCCATCCGGGAATTGGCTCAGATGGAGAAAGGCTGGGCGACCATTGAGTCGAAGTGCTGGAACAAGTATGTGGATTTGGCCGCAGGTTTCTCGACACAGGCTTCCATCGAGAAGGAGTTGCGCGACATCATAGCCGTGTGCGCCGAGGAAATGATGCTGGGGCCCGCAGCCAACGCACCGTGATTTTGATATGGCACCCGCAATTCACTGGCACGAGGGGTTGTTCTTGCAGCCGCACCACCTGCAGCGGATGCAGAAGAGTCTGTGTGATCTGATCAGCGCCGAGCGTCGATTGGTTTGGCCCTATCCGTATGGAGTTGTCGAAAGTCGGCTCTCACCCGACGAATTGGAGGCGCAGCGCATCCGCTTCGTCAAACTCCGCGTGATCATGCCGAGTGGCTTGGAGGTCTTCTATCCAGAGAATGCCGAACTCCCCTCGTTGGACATTAAACCTTCGCTACAACGAAGTACGTCTGCATTTGTGGTCTACCTTGGTGTGCCCTTGTGGCAGGAGGCGCGAGCCAATGCGCTGGAGCCGGGGGCGGATGGAGATTCGCGTGCAAAGGTTCTTTATCGTGTGAAGGAAACCGAGTGCCCGGACGAGAACAATGGCAAGAACCCCAAACCGTTGACTTTTCGCATGATCAACGCGCGCTTGTTGCTGGACGGAGAGGACACGTCGGATTTGGAGGTGCTGCCTCTTCTGCGGGTCGGTCGCGGAGCGGGAGAGGAGATGGGGCTGCCAAGGCGGGATCCAGAGTATGTGCCACCGTGCATGATCCTGAGTGGAGATCCGGTGTTGCGGGAATTAGTGCGTGATTTATCCAGCCAGGTGGAAGCCAGCCGCAAGGAGTTGACCGTTCAGTTGTCGCGCGGCGGGTTCAGCTTGGAGACGCTGCGCGGGCTTCAGTTTGAGCAGGTGTGGCGGCTGCGGACCTTGAATCGATTCAGCGCCCGGTTACCCTCCCTGGTCGAGAACGCGGATAGTGTGCCACCGTACATGATGTATCTGGAACTCCGTGAGCTGCTGGGTGAATTGGCTGCTCTGCATCCCGACCGGGATGTGTTCGACTGCGCCCCATACGATCACGAGAAATTGTTTCTGTGCTTCAGCGAGTTGAATGCGAAGATTCGTCCGTATCTCAAGGCAACGGTGGGGCCAAGCTATATCGCGCTGGCGTTCAAGGACGTGGGCGGATTGCCCACGGTCGTGCTTGAAGAACGACACTTCACAGAACCGAATTCTTATCTGCTGGGCGTGAAGACCAAGGTGGATCCGACAGTATTGGCACGGTTCATTGTGGATGGGGACAAATTCCAACTAAAACCGAAGAGCCTCGCTGCCAGTCGGGTGCGCGGAATCGAGTTGCGGGAAGAACGACATCCGCCCATGACTCTGCCGGCGCAATCCGATCTGTACTACTTCCGGGTGGTGACTGCGGAGATGAGCGCACGTGCGTGGCAACGGATCAAGGAAGAAAAAACCGCGGTGCTGCGCTGGGAGAAGACAGAAATCGATCTGTCCGACGCAGCCTTCACACTGTACATGACTCTACCAACTACGGGTTAAACGATGACGCTGCTTGAACTGTGTGAGCCCTTATTTCAGTACGTCTGCAAGTTGAGTCGGATGAGCCGGACGATGGTCAGTAGCGAATACGCCGTGGTCCGCTCGGACATCCAAACTTTGGTTGAAGAAATGGGACAGAAAGCCAGCACAGATGCGCGACTGGCCAACCAGTTCAGGAGAATCGAGTTGTCGTTGATTTTCTTTGCGGATGCGATGGTGGTTGAGAGCAATTTAAGATTTTCACAGCAGTGGCAGCAGGAGCCACTGGGTTACGAGCGCAATGAATTGGCGGGGGACCAGAAGTTTTTCGATTTATTGGAGGAAGCGCTCAACGACTCGTCTGAGGAGGCCACGGAACGACTGGCCGTGTATTATACCTGTCTGGGGTTGGGATTTACCGGCTGGTATACGGGGCAACCGGAGCAATTGCGCAAGTTGCAGAACCAGATTTATTCGCGGGTTCGGCATCTGGATCTTGTGGAAAGCGATCCGACCCAGCGCCTCTGCAAGGAGGCATATGAAAGCGTCGATATGCGCGATTTGCGGGAGCCACCGAGCAGCAAGCTGGTTCTGATCTTGTTGTTTTTTTTGGTTTGTGGGCTGTCGGTAATGGTCTTCTACTTTTGGGCGTTTCGGGACGCTTCGGCCGCATTGCGGCACTCACTGGAGTCAATCAGTCAACAGGATAAGACACCTGTGTCGGAGGGTGTCAGGTGACGTTAAGAGTATCGAGAGATAAATATGGGATCGTTCGCTAACCTACCACAGCCGGCCAAGTGGGGCTTCGGCGTGGCGGGGGCCGGAGGAATTTTTGCCGCCGGCCTCTTCCTGCGCTCCGGCATCTGGATCGTGCTGACCATCTTGGTGCTGGCAGCGATCATCTTCGGCCTTTACTTCCTCTTCTGTTGGTGGAGGCGCAAGCACGAAAGCGCCCTGTTTGCAGAAGGTGTCAAGCAGCAGAGTTCCAAGTCTCCGGTTGGGATTAGCGATGCCAACAAACTCGCAAGACTGGACAGTTTGCGCGTCAAATTTGAAGAGGGACTTCTGGTTTACGAGGCAAAAGGGAAGAGCCTCTATTCGCTCCCGTGGTACGTATTCGTTGGAACGCCCGGTTCTGGCAAGACCGAAGCGGTTCGGCACTGTGGCGTGAGCTTCCCACCCGGCATGAATGAGGAAATGCAGGGCACGGGCGGCACGCTCAACATGCACTGGTGGTTCACGGACCGCGCTGTGATTCTCGACACCGCCGGACGTATCATGTTCGAGGAAGTCAAACCCGGTGAGTCGAGCGAATGGAAAGAGTTTCTCAAGCTGTTAAGAAAGAGTCGGCCTCACTGTCCAATTAACGGACTGTTTCTGACAATTCCGGTCGATAACCTCCTCAAAGATACAGCCGACCAGATTGCAAGGAAGGCGGGGCGAATTGCCCAGCAGTTTGACGTGATCCAGCGGGCGTTGGACGTGCGTTTCCCTGTATATGTGTTGGTGACCAAGTGCGACTTGCTGCTTGGGTTTCGCGAGTTCTTCGAAGACATCACCGACCCACAACTTCAGCATCAAATCATGGGTTGGTCTAATCCAGATCCACTGGACGCACCATTTCGGCCGGACCTGGTCGACCAGCATCTGGAGACCGTAGCGCAACGATTGCGCCGGCGGCGGATGGCGTTGTTGCGAGACCCGGTGGCGGTCAACACGGAGAACCGGCGGACCTCGGAAGTTGATGCGCTGTATGCGTTGCCGCAAGGCATCACCAGGACGATCGCGCCACGCTTGCGTCGGTATCTGGAAACGATTTTCATTGCGGGTGAATGGTCCGCCAAACCGCTGTTCTTGCGAGGCATTTACTTTACTTCTTCGCTGCGCGAGGGGACCGCACTGGATAATGAACTCGCGGAGGCGTTAGGCGTTACGGTCGACGAACTGCCGGAGGGGCGCGCTTGGGAGCGGGACCGGGCATTCTTTCTTCGTGATCTATTCATCGAAAAGGCGTTTCGCGAGCAAGGTCTGGTCACTCGGGCGACGAATACCCGCACGATGTTGCAGAGGCGACAGGCGTTGGTTTTTGGATGTGGATTTGCAGCGCTGGTGGCACTGGGCTTCTTTTCCTACCTTGCGATGAAAGATCTGAGCAGCAAAATTGGGCGGGAGAAATCGGATTGGAATACGGCAGCGAATGATTGGCAAAGTGATGGTG
>JBEKYJ010000174.1:0-8389 GCA_049511095.1 Verrucomicrobiia bacterium | reverse complement strand
ATAACCGATCGGGGCAAAGTCATAGAGGTCCGCGTAGCGGTCGCGGGAGGCCTCCAACAGTTGCTGGGTCTCCCGCAGTTCCTCGTTTTGCGCTTCCAGTTCTTCCTGGTGAACCTGGAGTTCGTGCACGACACGTTGGAACTCAGTTTCGCTCTGGCCCGTCGTTGTGGCTGCCGAGGAACTGGTCCCGGCTCGGGGCTGCGGGCCGAGCGGTTTCAGCGATCGCTTCACCGTGGAGCGCGCGGCTGGTTCATGCTTTTTCATGCCGTCGGCGCTCCGTGTCGCGTAGTGTCCTCGATGGCCAGCAGAATGGACTTTGGTTCGTTGTCTTTACCGAGGATCCGCCGGGCATTCAACAACATCCGCTTGCGTCCGATACGCGGAAACTCGTGCTCCACCGCGAAGTCGTTAAACGCGGAATTGCGGGGCAGAATCTCTTCCAATAGCTGGCGCAATTTGGGAATGTTCCACTGGCCGTCGCCCAAGTCGTAGAGGAAGCGGCCTTGTGTCTCTTCGGGGGTGACCTGAAACACCTTGTAGAACATGGCGTTCGCCCTTTTCACGCGCAAGTCGGGGTTGAGGACGACCAGCGGATTGCGCAGGGTCTCCACAATGGCATCGGCGAAGTCGCGGGCCTCCTCGATCAACGCGGCGCTGCGCCTGGCGGCGTCAATATCCATAAAGATGAGCACCGCGCCGTCGATTTTGTCGTCCACCGTCTTGTAGGGCCGAATGCGCAAGCAATACCAACGCCCCTGTCGATCCTGCACCTCGCGTTCACAGGCGGTGAGCGTGTCAATCACCTTGAGGATCAATTGACCAAGATCGGGAACGTCTACGTTTGGCTGGATATCGCCCAGCGGTCGCCCCACGTCGGCGGGGATCAGGTTCACCACGGATTGCGCGGCGGCCGTGAAACGACGGATGCGCAGGTCGCCGCCCACTATCACGATGGGGACGTGCGCGCTGCCCAGGAAATTGATGAGGTCATTGTTGACTTGGTTCAATTCGGAGTTGTGCGTTTGCAGTTCCTCGTTGAGGGTGGTCAACTCTTCATTGGTGGACTGCAACTCTTCCTGGGCCGTTTCCAATTCCTCGTTCGTGCTCTGCAATTCCTCGTTGCTGGATTGGATCTCTTCGTTCGCCGAGCGGAGTTCCTCGCGACCCGCATCGTGTTCTTCGAGCACGGTGCGGAGGTACTCCTTGGTGGCTGCCAGTTCGTGACGCAATTGCGCTGCGGGGGAATGTTCGACCCGCCGGCCCTTGCCGCGCCCGGCCCGCTTGTCCGGGATGGCTCCGGAAGCGCCGCCAGTTGCCGCCTCCTCGAAAACGACCAAGAAGAAACGTTCCTTCGACGGCATGGCCTTGAAAGGAAGGACGTCGAGAGTGACCCGCCGGGAACGATCGCCGGGCTCGATCGGCAGCCCTTCCTTGCGCACGCGTTCGTTTGTCTTGCGGGCTTTCTGGATGGCGTTGCGCAAATCCAGCCGCAAGCCTTCGCGTACCATCTGTAAGACGTCGAGACTCGCCTCGCCCGGCGACGGCGCCAGAAACGGGCTGGTGATGCCCCGGAACTGGACGATTCGCAGGTCGTCGTTGATCAACACGCCCGGCGGCGCGTAGTGGGACAACATCAAGCTGTCCGCTTCCTTGTAGAGGCTGGACACGACGGGCAACTCCGCGCCCCTCTGCACCGCCTCGTGGCCCCTCGGCCGTTGTTCGTCCGCGCGCTCGGTCGTGGCCGGCGCAACCATCGGCAGGAAGCGGCCCGGCTTCTTCGCGTAAATCTTCTCCTTCTTGTGCACGAGAACAAACAGATCGGAGAACCCTCCGATGGTTTCCGAGGAACCAAGCAGGAGAAGACCATCGGGTTTGAGGGCGTAATGGAAAATCAGCAGCAGCTGCTTCTGCAACACCGGTCCCAGATAAATCATCACGTTGCGGCAACTGATGACGTCCAGCTTTGAGAACGGCGGGTCCTTGACCGCGTTTTGCCGGGCGAACACGCACATTCCGCGAACCGCCTTCTTGATCTGATAGCTGTGGTCCGACTTCACGAAGAAGCGTCGCAACCGTTCGGCGGACACTTCCTGCTCGATGCTTTTGGGGTACACCCCAGCCCGGGCCTTCTCGATGGCCGTGCCGCTGATATCGGTCGCGAAAATCTGGACGGGAATTTCGGCGCGCTTGTCGCCGATGGATTCCAACAAGCTGATGGCAAGCGAATATGCTTCCTCGCCCGTGGAACAGCCCGGCACCCAGACGCGCAGGGGCTGATCCGGGTCGCGATTCTTCAAGAGGCGGGGAAACATCTTTTTCCTCAACGCCCGAAAAGAGTCCGGGTCGCGGAAAAAGCCGGTCACATTGATGAGCACGTCCTGGTATAAGGCCTCCACCTCGTCGGCATGCTGCTGGAGAAACTGCACGTATTGATCCATCCGATCAATCTGATGCAGGAGCATGCGCCGCTCAATGCGCCGGCGGATGGTCGCGTGCTTGTAATCGGTGAAATCCACCCCCGTGTGCGTGCGCAACAGGATGAAAACCTTGTTGAGAATGTCTGTCTCTCCGGATGTCCACTCCCTCGCTTGTGCTTCCTTGGAAAGCATCACGTACGGGTGCCGACTGAGCCGTGCCAGTTCGCGCGCAATCCCCTCGGGAGGCAGAACGCAGTCCACAAATCCACTCATCATTGCGCTGTGCGGCATCCCGTCGTATTTGGCCGACTGTTCGTCCTGGGCAAAGGTGATCCCGCCTTCCGCCTTGATCGCCTTCAGCCCCTGTGTACCATCGGAGGCAGTCCCCGACAGAATCACACCGATCGCCCTGCCCCGTCGATCTTCGGCCAGCGAGCGGAGGAAATAGTCAATCGGCAGGTGGAGCCCGTGTTCTTCGGTGCGCGGCATCAGACTGAGCGTGTCGTGCAAAATGGCCATGTCGGCGTTGGGCGGAATCACATACACATGATTCGGTTCGACCCGCATCCCGTCTCTGACTTCGGTGACCAGCATTGCCGTTGCCCGCGAAAGGATCTCCGTCAACGCGCTCGCGTGCGTGGGATCCAGATGTTGCACCAGCACAAACGCCATGCCGCTGTCGTTGGGCAAATGCTGGAGCAACTTCGTAAATGCTTCCAGCCCGCCCGCAGACGCCCCAATGCCCACCACCGGGAAAGATTCCTTGGTGGAGCCTTGCCGCCTGCGCCCTTTTTCAGGTGCTGCAGCCATGGCGCTTGATTTTCCCATGGATCGCGCCCCAGTCGCGCTTCTACCCCGCTCTCCCAACTTCACCGCGACCCCCACCCCCTTTTTTCGCAAACCACGCAAGTGTTTAACGCTCATATGATCCTGTTTGCGCGTACATGGCACCCTTGGTTGGCTGTATCTGCGAGAGAGAATGGGTTTGATATGTCGAGCCTGGCGGAAGTGATTTCGCAAACACGCAGTGGCGCGTGGGAACTGGGTTCGATTGACAAACACGAAAAAGCGCGATCAGCAATAACGCTCACTCCCTGATCTCGACAGCAACGACGCGATCTTGAAGATGTCAGCACTGGTCACACTCAACTTACCAAACGCTGACTGACAACAGTTTCCCGCGACTTACCCCACTAAGTGATTTCACTTACTATAACCTTGGCAGACAGTCAAGACGTGAAAAACAGCCGTTCGGCTTTGGGCGACCGTAACCGCTGCGCGGCCCTCCCTGTTACACCCACAACTGGCGGTCGAGCGTGCCATACTGGATGGCTTCGGAGATGTGCTGTGACTGGAAGTGCGCGGAGCGGTCGAAGTCGGCCATGGTGGATTTCATCACGGATGGACTTTCCATTCCGCAAGGCCGAACAACTCAATTCGCCAAAATGGGGTTTTTGCAGCGGTGTTGATGGAGCAAGGAATTCGTCTGTCCGAGTGCGACACGGCTCTCCTGAAGTAATGTTGTCTGATTGGTGTCGAGGCTGCAGATTTGGTGATGAATTGGCTTCGGAGAAGAATCCACTACTTCGGTCATCTGACACCCGATAGGCGAGTGGAAACGAGGCAGTCAATGACTGCGGTGGAGTCGTGTGGCGTGCTGCAATGTTTTGCTGCAATGTCGTGGCTGAATTTGAGTGGCTTCAGGCAAACGCGAGCAAACATTTAACACGCAGAAAACCCCAATGGCTATTGGTTTTGTTCACTCCAGTAGTAGTGAGCGAATACAGGCTAAAACCGTCGGTGGGAATTAGAAATCCGATGCTTTATCCTACTGAGCTACAGGCGCCGTTGTCATCCATCGGCTCTCTGTGCCGCACAAAAAAGCTGTAATCCGGCGACCGAATCTGCGACGATTTCCGACAACGCAGGTGGTGATCGAAGACTGTCACCGTGAATACAGCCAACCTTTGCCGCAAAGCGATTTGGGTTGTCAGGACTCAGAACTCTGATGCAACATCAATGTCTCTCTTGGATTAGCCAACACAAGGCGGTGTTTCGTGATAATCACAAAGAAGACGTCCCGCGCCATCACCCTAGGGCAGATGCGGCGGAGGAAACGGTCTATGAAAGATCTGATCTTTGCGACGGCCCACGAGTTGGCAGCGGCAATTTCCGAGCGTCGCGCCTCGGCGGTTGAGGTGCTGGACGCACACCTCGCGCACATTACCCGGCACAACCCGGCGCTCAACGCCATTGTCACACTGAATGAGGAGGGGGCGCGGGTGCGAGCCAAGGAAGCAGACGCCGCCGTGGCACGCGGCGAGATGTGGGGGCCGCTGCACGGTGTGCCGGTGACAATCAAGGATTCGTTTGCCACGGCCGGACTCCGGACAACGAGTGGCTACCCACCATTGGCCGATTACATCCCCGCCGCTGATGCCACGGTGGTGGCTCGTCTCCGGGCGGCCGGCGCGATCATACTCGGCAAGACCAATCTGCCTTTGCTGGTGCACGGGTTCCAGACCGACAATCCAATCTTCGGCCGATCGAACAACCCCTGGAACCTCGGACGGACACCAGGTGGTTCGACGGGTGGCGGGGCGGCGGCGCTCGCCGCGGGCTTGTCGCCGTTGGAGGTGGGGAGCGACTACGGGGGCTCGGTGCGGATTCCGGCGCACTACTGTGGCCTGTATTCGCTCAAGCCAACCGAGTGCCGCATACCTCTCACCGGTCACATTCCAGAACTACCAGGCAAGCCGCGAAGTGTCCGGCATGTGGCCACTCCGGGGCCACTCGCGCGATCGGTGCAGGATCTGACGGTAGCGCTGCAAGTGATGGCCGGTCCTGACCCTGGCCAGCCGGAAATCTCTCCCGTGCCTCTCGTTCCAGTCCCGGAACAACTGTGGCCTGCGCTGCGCGTAGCCTGGGGTGACGACTTCGGCGGTTTACCGGTGACCCGCGAGACTCAAGCGGCGCTGCATGGCCTCGTTGCTGAATTGGATCGGTGCGGATGCACCGTCGAACAACGCCTGCCCGACGGTTTCGATTTTCCGGGCATCTGGGAAACCTATGGCGAGTTGCGCCAGTGCGAAATTGGCTCGGCGCTGTCGTCGGAGCTTGAAGCGGAGTGCGCGGCCAACTTCGGGGTGAGCGCCACATCCGTGGATCCCGAAATGCGCGGGATGGCGAAGCGGCTGAACGCCACCTTGCGCCAGTACACGGAGACGCTGACGAAACGAGATGCGTACATTGCAGCCGTCGAGCAGTTCTTTCAGGCGTGGGACGTGTTCCTCTGTCCGGTCACCGTCGGCCCGGCATTCCCCCATTGTCGCCCGGGTACCCCGATCGCAGTGGATGACCGACAGGTCCCATACCGGCTGGGTGGGACAGGCTACACCAGTCCCTTCAACTTGACCGGCCATCCGGTGGTGGTGCTTCCGTTAGCCCGCTCGACCGAGGGGCTCCCCATTGGAGTTCAAGTGGTTGGTCGGCGCTGGGATGAGATGAAACTATTGGCTATCGCCGAGCAACTCGACACGATCGTCGGACCATTTCGCCGCCCGCCGGGGTATTGAGGTGAACAAGGTCTGGCTGAGAAACTCACGCAGAGAAAGGATACGATGCAAATGCCGATATTTATAGTAACCGCATTCTTAATGGGCGTAACGCTCTCTGTCTATTTGCCGATGAACAGTTCCGTATCGAAGTACCTGGGCTCCTCCATAGCCGCGTCCGCAACGTTTTTTGTAGTGGCCACGATAACCGTCCTGTTCATACTCATTTTGGGGGGCTACCATCATTTATTGGCCAGGATAAGAAACGTTCCGGTCTACCTGCACATCGCCGGGGTCATCAGCGCCTTCTTCATCATCGGAACCACGTTTCTCATTCCCAAGATCGGAGCCAGAACATTTTTCATCCTGCTGGTTTCCGGCCAGATCTTGATGGCGATCATCGTAAGCCATTTTGGAATCTTGGAGTCCCCGAAGGATCCGATCAGTTTGAAAAAAACCTTGGGGGCAATTCTGGTAATCGCCGGGGCAGTTCTGTCCGTGCGCTAAAACCAGCAGCCCGGCTTACTTCTTTGCCGGAGCTTTTGTATGGAACTTGTAAGCGTCCGCATTTCCGGCAAAACAGAAGCCCATCGTCGAACCCTTCACGTCGTCGTACGAAACCCCATTTGACTCCAGTGCTACTTTTTCCGCCGTAATCGGCAACGTCTTCATCCGCAGACCGAGCGCGTCGTCCACCGCGTTCGCGATCATGGCGGCGGCCGGTATCATGGTGTGTTCGGCGACCCCGCGCGCACCGAATGGCCCATCCGGCTGCGCAACTTCGATGATGATCGGCACAACCTCATCTGGCATATCCAACGCAGTCGGAATCTTGTAGTCCGTGAAATTGGCGTTCAATAGTTTCCCTTTCAGGTCGTACCGGATGTCTTCGTACAAGACGGTCGCGAGTCCTTGCAGCACCCCGCCGACGATTTGACTCTTCACAAGCTCCGGATTGATCGCCTTGCCGGCATCCACGGCGAGCGTCGCCTTGAGCACGCGCATCTTGCCGGTCTGTTTGTCGATCTCCAGTGTCGCAGCGGCGGCGCCGACCGTGTAGTGAACGTTCGGATGTCCGCCCTGACTCGTTTCGGGATCGCTCAACGCCGACGTGAACTCCGGCATGAACATGCCACTCCCGAGAATCGGGCCGCCGAGGAAATTTCCGCGCTTTGTTTGGATGCCGTTGATGACAAAGTCGCGTAGCGGCAACTCGAAGTCTGCACGCTCGCGGCATTTGACCCTCTCGTCTTCGAGGTAAAGCGTGTCGCGCGAAACACCCAACGCCCGCTCGACCACTTCGAAAATCTTCCCGCGCATCTCGAGCGCGGCGGCCTTCACGGCGTTGCCACAGCCCCACGTCACATGAGAGCCGACGGTTTGCCATTCGTACGGGTTGCGGTCGGTATCCGGTAACTCAACCCGGATCTTCTCAACCGGCACGGTGAGAATCTCGGCCGCGATTTGGGCCATCACGGTGAGGAGCCCCTGGCCAATTTCCATGCCGGACACGCTGATGTTCAGGCTCGCGTCCTCGTTGAATTTGATGAACGCACACGACGCGGCATTGGGCGGCATCGCCGGCGCCTTCCAGAAGCAGGCGAAACCTTTGCCGATGACTTTGTTGGGATCTTTTGAAACCTCTTTCCTCCCCCAGCCGATTTCTGCGGCCACACGGTCGATCGCCTCATGGAGACCGCTCGGATTCATTTTCGCACCGTACGCCAGCGTATCGCCTTCGCGGATGGCATTCTTTTTTCGGAACTCGACCGGGTCCAAGCCAAGCTGTTGCGCCACCCGGGTCATGTGGGATTCCAATCCAAAATGGAACTCCGAGTATCCGAAGCCGCGATACGGACCGCTGGGCGGCAAGTTTGTGTAAACGCAGACCGAATCAATTTTGACGTTCGGGATCCGGTACGGCCCCGTGGCGGAAAGCCCGACCGCATTGACGACGTTCGCGCCGTATTCGACATAGCCACCCGCATCCCAATGCAACGTGTGCTCAATTGCCGTGATGGTGCCGTCTTTCTTCACGCCCAGCTTGATCCGCGCAATGACGCCTTGCCGCTGATACGTGTTGTAAAACTCCTGCGCCCGCGACCAGCGGACCTTCACCGGGTGGCCTTTCACCATGACCGCCAACGCGGCGCCGATCATTTCCATCGACACTCCGGCTTTGCCACCGAAACCGCCGCCGACATAGGGCGTCACGACCCGGATATCCTTGTGAGACAGCCCCAGTGGGGCGAGGGCCTGCGCAATGACGTTTCGTTGCGTATACGGCGACTGTGACGCCGACCAGAGTGTCAGACGCCCGGACAAATCGTAAAGGCCCACGATCACATGGGGCTCGATCGCACAGTGCGTATAGCGCGGGACCGTGTAGGTGTCCTCAAAAACGAGGTCGGCTTCCTT
>JBEKYJ010000173.1:0-8416 GCA_049511095.1 Verrucomicrobiia bacterium | reverse complement strand
GTACTCCTCTTGCCGCTGCGGGGACCCCTCCGGAGGTGTCCCCGCAGCTCGCGCAACCTCCGCGTGCTGATTACCTTCAACTTCACCACAGGGGGGTCACGATGTACCCACCGGTTCCCACAGGGAACCAGTTTTCCGTTTGACGGGTTTGGAGCGATGACTTAGGATGCCTCAGGCGTTGCGAGTAGCGGCAGTTCCTGCCCCTTCTCTTGCAGTTTTGCCCCGGAGGTTACGCTTATTATGATGAGGAGAAATTACATATGGCAATCAAAGTAGGTATCAATGGATTCGGGCGCATCGGGCGCCTGGTGTTCCGCGCGATTTGCGATCAAGGCCTGTTGGGCAAGGAGATCGACGTGGTGGCGGTCAACGACATCGTCCCCGCCGACAATCTTGCGTACCTGGTGAAATACGATTCAACGCAAGGCCGCTTCCAAGGCGCGGTTTCCAGCGAAAAATCCAACCCGTCCGCGGCGGAAGACGACACGCTGGTCGTCAACGGTCACAAGATCAAGTGCCTCGCGGTAAAGGAAGGTCCCGCGGCGTTGCCGTGGAAGGCGCTCGGCGTTGAACTCGTGGTCGAGTCCACGGGTTTGTTCACCGACGCGACCAAGGCCAAGGGCCACATCGACGCGGGCGCGAAGAAGGTGCTCATCACGGCTCCCGCCAAGGGCGAGGACATCACGATTGTGCTCGGCGTCAACCACACCAAGTATGATCCGTCCAAGCACCACATCGTCTCCAATGCGAGCTGCACGACCAATTGCCTCGCCCCCGTCGTCCACGTGTTGCTGAAGGAAGGCCTCGGCATCGAAGAAGGCCTGATGACCACTATCCACAGCTACACCGCGACCCAGAAGACCGTGGACGGCCCCTCGAAGAAGGACTGGAAGGGTGGCCGCACCGCCGCGCAGAACATCATCCCCTCCACGACCGGTGCCGCGAAGGCTGTGGGTCTTGTGATTCCCGAAGTGAAAGGCAAGCTGACCGGCATGGCGTTCCGCGTGCCGACCCCGACCGTCAGCGTCGTCGATCTCACCGTCAAGACGGTGAAGGAAACCAGTTACAAGGAAATCTGTGCCCTCATGAAGAAAGCCAGTGAGACCTATCTCAAGGGCATCCTCGGCTACACCGACGACGAAGTGGTCAGCAGCGACTTCATCCACTGCCAGTTGTCGAGCATCTTCGACGCCGGCAGCGGCATCGAGCTGAACAAGAAATTCTTCAAGCTCGTGAGCTGGTACGACAACGAATGGGGTTATTCCTACCGTTGCGTGGACCTCATTCGCTACATGGCAAAGTAAATCTCTGCATCACTGCACGCTAACAAGAACCGAGCGTCCGCAGAATGGGCGCTCGGTTTTTGTGATTGCAAAGTGTAGGCCAATTTGATACCCAGGGTTGGGTGCTTGCTTGGAGAAGCCCTTAGGCGATGCGCGGTGTACCTGTTTCATTCTGTCTTGGTCACAACGGCCGCTGTCGATTTGATTTCCGTCGTTGATCACCAAGAAGAACTCAAGCCAAGGACCCGTCGCCGGAGAACAAGCAGTCGTGAAAAGCGGGCGTCTTGCCGCCGCTTGTGGTTGACGGCGAACCGCCGAATTTGTCGCAGAACTGACACTAGGAACCACTACAGCAGGAATGGAGGGGTCCAGTGAGAATCATTCTGGCAACGTCAACTTGGATCCGGCAAGCAGTTGCCATGAGCTTGGCCGTTGCGCTTTGTTCCACGGCACAAGCGGCGCAAGTTTTAACTGGCGGTCACGTACCACCGGCGGTGAAGAGCCTGAACTTGCAGCCAGTGGCCCGCTTGGCGGCCACGAACCGAATGCATCTGGCCATTGGGTTGCCGTTGCGTAATCAGGAGGCACTGGGCGCCCTGATTAAGCAAATTTACGACCCAGCCAGTCCCCAGTACCATCAGTATCTGACGACGGAACAGTTCACGGAAAGGTTTGGCCCGACGAAAGAGGATTACCAGGCGGTCATGGACTTCGCGAAGGCAAACCGTCTCACCGTGACCGCCACATTTCCCAACCGTGTGCTGGTCGACGTGGAGGGAACCGTTGCGGACGTTGAGAAGGCCCTCCATGTGACGATGCGCGTGTACCAGCATCCGACAGAGGCCCGCACGTTCTACTCGCTGGATTCGGAACCGTCAATGGATCTGACTGTTCCGATTTTGCACATCGGCGGTCTGGACAACTACTCGATCCCGCATCCGAATTTCAGACTAAAGCAGCCCGGCACCGCGCCAAACATAGTCCCAAATGCCGGCTCGGGACCGAGTGGTAACTATATGGGAAAGGATTTCCGGGCGGCGTACGTTCCGGGCACGGCACTGACTGGTTCCGGGCAGATCGTGGGGCTGTTACAGTTTGACGGTTATTTCGCAAGTGACATCACGTACTACAAGACTGTGGCGGGGCTGCCGGATGTCACGCTGACAAATATCTATATCGATGGAGCTACCGGAGCCACTAATGGCAGCGGCGGGGAAGTTGAAGTGTCTCTGGACATCGAGATGGTCATCTCCATGGCCCCGGGCATAACCAAAGTGATGGTCTATGAGGCACCCAACCCCAGCCCGTGGGAAGACCTGATGCACCGGATGGCCAACGACAATTTGGCCAAGCAAATCAGTTGTTCTTGGGGCGGCGGCAGTCCCGACCCGACTGCCGAGGCGGCTCTTGTGCAAATGGCCACGCAGGGCCAGTCGTTCTTCAACGCCACCGGCGATTCCGATGCATTCACTGGGGCTATCCCCTTTCCGTCGGATAGCACGAACGTCGTGCAGGTCGGCGGCACAACGCTAACCACGGCCGGTCCCACCAATAACTGGGTCTCGGAAACCGTGTGGAATTGGGGGTATGACGCCAACTGCAATTGTTACGTAGGCAGCAGCGGCGGGATCAGCACGTACTACTCAATCCCGCCCTGGCAACTAGGCGTCAGCATGGCCTCGAATCAGGGATCGACGACCAACCGGAATGTTCCCGATGTGGCCCTGACCGCTGACAGTATTTACGTTCGGGCCGATGGTGTGGACAATACAGGCATTGGCGGCACCAGTTGCGCGGCGCCGCTGTGGGCGGGCTTCACGGCGCTGGTGAATCAGCAGGCCGTGGCGGGCGGGCATCCAACGGTCGGGTTCCTCAACCCGGCCCTGTATACCATCGGCAAGGGGACGAACTATACCTCCTGCTTTCACGACATCACCACCGGCAATAACGAGTGGCCCAGCAGCCCCACCAAATTCCTCGCCGTTACTGGCTACGACCTCTGCACGGGCTGGGGCACACCGACCGGAACCAACCTGATCAACGCCCTCGCCGGCCCGCCGACGAACGCGCCTGTACTCGTGGCCAACGGCGCGATTGTCACCGGCGGTAACGGCAACGGCGTGATCGATGCCAACGAATGCAATCTCCTCAACATCTTGATCCAGAATATCGGGGCCGCGACCGCCACCACCGTCAACGCCACGCTGACCACCACCACGCCGGGCGTGACCATCACCCAGCCCGTTGCCTCTTACCCAAACGTTCCGCCCAACTCCTTCGCCACCAATTCCACGCCGTTTCAGATCAGTACCTCACCGGCGTTTGTTTGCGGCACGCCGGTTTCTCTGTCGTTGGTGTTGTCCTATGCCCAGGGCTCCACAACGGGCACGCTTGTCCTGGCTACCTGTCAGTGCCCGGGCCTGCAAATTACCGGCGGCCTGAGCGCTGCCAGCCCGAAGCAAACCGGCCGATTGACGCGCAACGGCATTACCAACACCTGCGCCAGCGCGAAGTCCTGTCCTGGCTACTTCACGACCTCCGGTGCCTACGCCTATCAGGCCTTCTCGTTCACGAACACGAGTGGTAGCGCCACCTGTGCCACCGTGACGCTTTCTACGGCGTGCTCGGGCACCGGCTCGACGGCCATCTTCTCCGAGACGTATCTGGGCGGATTCAGTCCCAACAGCCTGTGCACCGGCTACCTGGGTGACCTCGGGAGCAGCCCGGCCACAAGTGGGTCCTACTCCTTCAACGTCCCAGCCAATACGAACTTCACGGTGGTTGTAAACGCCGTCAACGTGGGTTCCTATTGTTCCAGCTTCACCGTTACGGTCGCGGGACTCGCCTGCCTCGTGGACGGCGGCGGAGCGTGCGCCGGAGTCTCCGCAAGCTTCAGCGGAACGCCGACCAGCGGCACCGCGCCGCTCCTTGTCACTTTCACGGACACGTCGTCCGGTACGATCACCAACCGGTTCTGGGATTTCGGCGACAGTAGCACCACCAACACCACCACCAATACCGTGGTCCACACGTACGCGGCGGGCACTGATACCGTGGAACTGGTCGTCGCGGGTCTCAGCGGGGTCAGCACCAATACGAAGCCGAATTACATCACCGTGTTCACGCCGTTCCAAGCCTGGCAGATTCAGTACTTCGGCAGCACCACCAACCCGGCGGCGGCACCGACCGCCGATCCCGACGGTGACGGATTCAGCAACCTGCAGGAATTTCTCGACGGCACCGACCCGACTAACGGCGCTTCCTCATTCCGCATCACCAGCATCGTGAGCACGGGTGACGATGTCTTGATCAACTGGATGACCGGTATCGGCAGGACCAACGCGCTCCAGGCTACCGCCGGAACGGGTGCCGGCGGCTACAACACGAACAACTTCGCGGGCATCTTCACCGTCACCAATACCACTGGCCCGCTGACCAATTATCTGGATGTCGGTGCGGCGACCAATATCCCCTCGCGCTTCTATCGCGTGCGGTTGGTCCCGTGACGGGGATGTGTATCTGGCGTCTTGCGTTGGCCGACATGCTTTGGTAGTTTACCGCGCCTGCGAAACCGTGCGCCGTTAGCTCAATTGGCAGAGCGAGTGACTCTTAATCACTAGGTTGTAGGTTCGATTCCTACACGGCGCACCAAAAACCCGTTCTCCTCCAAGCACTTGGGTGATTTCCAAAGTCGACCAAAAAGCCACAAATGCCAAGGGTATACCAAAAGGTATACCACTTGATGAACGAATTGATTCGGGCTGCGACTGCAGGAGGCGTTTCCAGATTGACCGGTTACTCCGTCAGCTTCGCTTCGTCATTGCGGAAACGAATACGCAGCGCCTGTCTCACTAGGTGTTCCGGACGCACGTCGCCATAGGTCGAGGCGATGAGGGCGGGACCGCTCTTGTCGCCGATCAGCATGGCGATCTCCGCGTCGGTCAGCCCAGACTCCCTTGCGCTCGTAACGAAGAAGCTGCGTAGCCCGTGTGGCGTGACGTGCTTGACTTCGAGTGTCTTGCAGGCTACCGCGAGGCGGCTCCTTATTGCGGAATGATCGCGGGGAACTGACGAGTCGAAGGGCGATGGGAACAGAAGGTCGCTCACCATCCCTGTACTGTGTAAAAAGTCGTACGCTCAAATGCGACGCGAGTACCGCGATCTTTTCCCATCATCGGGATGGAACCTCGTATACCCAACAGGCCAGCATTCGCTTCCTAGGCAGGGGATGTTCCTCGCCGCGAGGCTGCCCGAGGAAATTCAGCAAGGACGGTTTCTTTTGATCACACGGCTTCGACGTGCTGACCGCAATGTTGGCAGACATATTTCTCCATGGATCACCTTCGGCGGCGCCACAATTCTTGCCATAGACGGACGCTCATCGCCTGCTTATTTTTTCTCGAAGAACATTCTTTCATGGCTCACGATCTCCCGCAGAAAACAGACCTGCTGATCGTTGCGTCTTATGGATTCGATCTGAACGCGGAAGTCCGCGTCTAAGCACAAACGCGGAAGGAGCCGGGCTGCGCCCCGCAGGGTTTTCCACAATCGCCCTGATTTGAACAGGTTGGTTGTATCCTGCCCCCAACGATTCAGCGTCTCGATGTAATCCAATCTTCCGTTGCGTGAACACAGGAAATTAAAATAGCCGCTCGCGGCCGTTATGATTTGCCCCTTTCCACTGGGCAGCCATGAGCCGGGATAAAATCTGGTGAGTCGCGCCAAGATTCGCTCCGGCGTGCCCTCGGGAGCCGTCAGACTCAGCTGTTTTGGATCGGGCACTTCCTTGCCCCACGTCATAGTTTGGAGAAAGAGCCTGCCTCCCGCCAGCAAAGCTTCGGCACAAAACCGAAAGAAATCCCGGTAAATCAGGTCCTGTTTTCCCTGGATATATTCATCCATTGAACAAAAGTGCTCAAAGCTGCCAATGGATATCACCCCGTCAAAAGCGCCCAAGCTGTGTGGAGGAACCGTCTTCCAATCCTGAAGAACCACTTCGAGTCCTTTCGCCCTGCAGTAATTGGCTTGCGCCCTTGATATTGTCAGGCCGATGGCGTTTCCCCCCCGGCGTCTCACCGCATCCAGCATCGGCCCCCAGCCGGACCCGACGTCCAGGATGCTGTCGGCGGGTTTGAAGCCCAAGCCCTCCAGCACCCATTGGTGCTTCGCGTTTTGCGCCTCAACCAATGTTTGCCTGAAATCGCCGTTAAAGAACGCGCAACTGAAATCTGCGTAATCGCCTGAGCGCAGGGTGTGAAAGTGATGCACCCAGTCATAAAGGGCCTCGATTTCCGACTGCGTAGCCATGTCACCTTCCCAAGACCCGTCGTACGCCAGGCAACTGCTGCCACAAACGAGCGCTCATCAGCCCGACATCTCCCATATGACTTACACCCCGCGACTGTCGCGGACCATTCAGTCTGACGAGCACTCATAGTATAACCTTTGACAATGCTGACAAGTCGATTGGTAGTGTCCTAATTTGAGCGCGTGAACGCCGCGGAAGGACTTTCGCGAGGCCATCCGCACGGCGCTTCCGCCCTGTACCATGTAAATGCGCGTATGCCCTTTAAGTATTCGGGTTTCGGCGTTTCTCCTGCCGGTGCTGTAGCCCCGCCTTCGCTTCCAAGGCAGGGGATGTTCCTCGCCGCGAGGCGACCCGGGGAGATTCAGCAAGGACGATGTTTTTTGGCCCTACGACATTTTAATGCGGCAGGCTGGGACGTTGCTGGGCTTACCGCCGCATTTCATTTGCACTGCAGGCCTTTCTCTGAGACACTGCGCTGGGTAGGTTGCCCCATCGTAGGTGAGGCGATAGGAGTACAGACGTATGAGCCCATCTTTCTCCCCAGAGCTTCTACGAGACTTCGGCTGCTACGAGCTTCTCAACTCCCTTTCCGAAGGTGCTTACGTCACCGATACCGACCGCAAGATCCTGTTCTGGAACCGGGCCGCTGAATCCATCACGGGTTGGCGGGCAAAGGAAGTCGTTGGCACCAATTGCCGGGACAACATTCTCGTCCACACCGACAAGGACGGACATGAGCTTTGCGGGCGCGACCATTGCCCGTTGCATCGTAGTATTGTCACCAATCAAGCCAGCACCGAGCCGCTGTTGCTCTACGCCCAATCCAAGTACGGCAAACGTGTGCCGGTCGAAGTGACCGTCGCGCCCATCCGTGACACCACCGGGTGCGTCGTCGGCGGAATCGAATTGTTCCGCGATATGACCCCGGCGGTCGCCGACATGCTGCGCGCCAAGATGATTCAGCAGACCTGCCTGGAATGCGCGCTGGCCCCCGACGACCGTGTCAAGTTCGATGTGCGTTACACCCCGACGGACATCGTCGGCGGCGACTACTACCGGGTCGAGCGCACCGATACCGACCATTACGCCATCCTCGTGGCCGACGTGATGGGACACGGCATGGCTTCGGCACTCTACGCCGTCCAACTGCGCTCCCTCTGGGAGGACTTGCGCGGCAATCTCAACTCGCCCACGGCATTCCTGACCGAATTGAACAAACGCCTGTGCGTCCTCTCGCAGGGGACCGACTACTTCGCCACCGCGCTCTGCGCCAGCCTGAATGTTGCCGACGGCACCCTGACGTTTGCCAGTGCCGGTCACATGCCACCGCTGATCCTCCAACGCGACGGCCTGATCAAACGCTACACCGACGGCCAGCCCGCGCTGGGCGTGTTCCGCAACGTCGGCTACGCCGACCGGGTCGAACAGCTGGAGCACGGCGACACGGCCTTCCTGTTCACGGACGGTGCCATAGAAATCACGAACGTCGCGGACCAAGATCTCGGCATCCAAGGCCTGATCAAGTTGATTCAGGCTAACATCGCCGGTAGCAAAGGCACCGGCTTGAACCTCCCCCGTCTGGAAGAACAACTCCTGTACTACAGCAACCGGATTCACCTGCCCGACGATCTGACCTTGCTAACCGCTTGCCGGCTCTGACCAGTCCTTACCTCTGCGCCCTGAGCCATGTAAAAACCCTGTACTAGAGGGTGTTACGAAATGCGGCGTTAGTGGTTTTGGCGTAGTAGCTTACGCGCGGGGAAGGTGCTTCTGAGTTTGGTGGGGACTGGTGGTGATTTTTCGAGTAATGCTGGGGGCCATGGAT
>JBEKYJ010000172.1:0-14636 GCA_049511095.1 Verrucomicrobiia bacterium | reverse complement strand
GGGTCACATCTTTGCATTTTGCAATTGACCTGCGCTCAACTCTCCACTCCATCCACCTCGTCCACCACGTCCACTCCATCCAGCATTTATAGATAGTGCTATCTATAATTTATCTGCGTCCCCGGCTCGCAACTTATGGATAGTGCTATCCATAACTTTTCTAACGGTCCAAGCGATCAGCCGTGGCCATTCCCGCCATCGTTGCCGACAACAAACCGACCCCGGCCTCGTATCTCTCCGCGCTCGCTTCCGCCCCGCCTTCGCGTCTTGGTGCGCTCGTGGCGATCCTCCGTCTCTTTAGGGGTTTAGAATTCTGGGTGTCAGACCTCTACAACCGATATTCCCAATCTCTCCTACCCACAGTGTTTTATGGATAGTGCTATCTATAAATTACCTGTGTTACCGCTTTCCAAATTATGGATAGTGCTATCCATAACTTTTCTAAAGGTCCGAGCGATCAGCCGTCTAGGGGGTCAGTCATTGGCTATTGCATCTTCCGTCCTGCAACCCGCTCCCTCCCGCGCTACCCCGTCCACGCCGTCCATGGCGTCCACTCCGTCCACACATCTCTCAGTCAATGCCCTGATACCTTAATGACTAAGGTATCAGTCTTCCATCCACCCCGCCTTCGCGTCCCTTGCGTCCCTTGTGCCTTTTTGCGGCGATCAGAGCAGGGCGAAGCTACGACACGTCCGTGAAAGACCGTGCCAGTCCGTGCACGTCCGTGCCGCCCCGCCTTCGCATCCCTTATGTCCCTTGTGTCCCTTCTGTCCTTCGTGGTCAATTCAAATCCCGGCCCCCTTCGTGACCCGCACCAAGGAGCCCTTGCCCTGAATCGTCCCCTCAACGATTCAGGCAAGCAATTCGACCTCTGCGCCCTCTGCGCTCTCTGCGTGAGACAATCCTTCCTCTTCGTGCCTTTTCCCCCTTTGCGTCTCTTGCGCCTCTTTGCGGCTCACTTCCGCCCCCTTTGCTACTCGGTTACTGGCTACTCTCTTCCGCCCCATCCCCCGTTGAGAGTTGAGAGTTGAATGTTGGACGTTGAGCGTTGATTCCCTCCCTCCTGTCTCCCCGCTCGCGTGTCGTTTACGGAGCTGCCTCGAGGCGTCTCGCCTCCCCCGATTCCTTATCGGGGCTGTCTTCTGTCTCCTGTCTCCTGTCTTCTGTCTCCTGTCTTCTGCTGCGCCAGCTACTTCCTGGCCTCTTCGACGGGCGGCCACACCTGTCGCGGCAATTGCCAAATCCTTACGCTGCCGTCCGCGCCGGGGCTGGCGGCGTTGTGACCGTCGGGACTCACGGTGACGCCCGTCACCGCCGCCTCATGCTCGGTAAACGTGCGAATCTCCTTCCCGGTGTTCAGCTCCCAGACCTTGACCGTTTCGTCTTCACTCGCACTGACCGCAAAGCGTCCGTCGCGCGTGAACGCCACGCCCCGCACCGGCTGAGTGTGGCCGTCAAATTGATGGACTTCGCGCCCGTTGGCGAGATTCCAGAGCTTCACGGCTTTGTCCCGGCCGCCACTCAACCCGAACCGGCCATCGGGACTGAACGCCACGCAGGTCACCTTCGCCAATCCATTATGGAGCGTGCGCACCTCCTGCCCCTTCGCCATGTCCCACAGCTTCATGGAATCATCCTCACTGCCGCTCAACGAAAATTTCCCATCCGGACTGAACGCGACGCTCGTCACCCGCCAGCCGTGGCCCGCCAACGTGCGCGCCGCCTCCATCTTCGGCAATTGCCACAGCCTGACTTGATTGTCGTCGGCGGCACTCGCCACAAATTTTCCATCCGGGCTGAACGCCACGCAGGTGATCTTCCAACCCAGACCTTCCGTTGCGCGCAATTCGCGCCCGGTCGCGACGTCCCACAACCGCACCGTGCTGTCGCTGCTGCCGCTCACCGCCGTGTTCCCGTCCGGACTGAACGCCACGCTCGTGACCGCGCCGCGATGTCCCGTGAACGTCCGCACTTCCTTGCCGCTGGCCGCCTCCCACAACTTCACCGTGCGATCCTCACCGCCGCTGATCACGTACTTGCCGTCCGAACTGTACGCGACACTGGTCACCGCGCCCTTGTGCCCCGTCAGCGTGCGCAATTCGCCGCCGCCTTCGACCAAAATTCGTTCGAGCAACTTCTTCGTTCGCGACTGGTTCGGAATCAGGACGTTGGCGCGCGCGGCCAGCGTGTTCGCCGTGTCATAGTTCTTCTGTTGAATGGCGTGCTCGGCCTCGGACAACAACGCGGCCGTCTCTTCCCAATCGATCTCCGTCTGCAGCGCCTTCGATCGCGCCGAACGGGCAATGGCACGCGCTTGATCCAGCTTTCCGTGGCGAACCGACTCAAGGGCCGCCGTCGTCAGCGTGCGCAACACCGCCGGCCGCGCCACGATCAGGTCGAGCCCGTGCTGTCCGCCCAGATTGCCAGCCCCAAGCTGCAGTTTCCGATTTCGCGCCTCGCTCGGGTCCGCGACCCAGAGATGCTGTTTGTCGTATGCGATGATGATGCGGGAAACCCGGAGTTGCTTGAGGACAACCTTCCCGTCGCGATCGGTTGTGAGCACGCTCGTCCCGCTGCTCGGTTTGAAGGCTTGGAAGAAATCGCCGTAGAGTCCTTCAGGAATGCCGTTGCTGAGGTCTTCGCGCGAGCCCAGCAGAATGATGGCGTTGGCGGCTGACATTTCGTCGACAACTTTGACGGGGACACCGGCCGCCGGCGCGTCTCCTGATTGGAGCGTGAGCTCAACGGTCTGTGCGGGTTCCTCGACCTTATGCTGCGTGCAGCCGAAAACGGAGAAAACCGCCCACAGGCACACGAATTTCCAGAGACGATTGCTCATCCACTATAAATAGGAGCAGTGGATGTGCCAAGCACGGAGATGACTCTAACGGGCTTTCAATGAGACATTTGCCATCTGCTGCAACCTGACGTTGCCGCGGTTTTCGCTGATCGACAGCAACCTCATCGAGAACGCCATTCGGCCCAGTGCCCTTGGCAAAAAGAATTGGCTGTTCATTGGGCATCCGGGGGCCGGGGAGCGCAGCGCGGTGATCTACACCCTGCTGGGCAGTTGTCGGCGGCAGGGCGTCAACCCGTTTGATTACATCAAAGATTTGTTCACGCGCCTGCCTGCGGCCAAGATCACGGAGATCAAGCAGTTCACACCCTCCGAGTGGGCCGGGTCATGTCAGACTCGACCAGCGCAAGCCGCGTAACGTGGTTGGTTCAAAAAAGCGGGACTTCCGTTTGCCCACCCACAGGCTGCGTATCAACCGGCTATCGACCGGGACCGTGCTTGGATAGGAGTGCAGCCGCAAGTCGCAGGCAGTTCACCGAGTTGTGAACGGGCTTTGTTCTGGGGTTCAGTTAAGCTGGTGCGGCTGCGCCCATATCGCGGCTAGTTGCTTGCCTTGACTCGATAGAACCGCTTCTGTTCCGAGGAGGACACGATGTTTGTTACCCGCATCGTCCCGGCGCTGAACGCCATGTTGCTGACGACTGTTGCCCAGGAGTTCGATTGCAGATCACTTTCCCATTGGAGATGATGCAACATGCTGGGGAGCCCGGCGAAGCTGATCATCGCGTTCGTGCCCCCCGCCAATGAGATGCCGGTGACTTGCAGCATGGCGGGATCCGGGACCGCGATGGTGTTGGCCGTCCAGTTGAAAGGCCAGTCGTACGGGATAATCACGTTTCGTGGCGTCGAGGCCCAGTTGTCGTGGACGATCACCCAGTCGTTCGACGCACCCACCACCAGCCCGCCCAGCGATGGGCTGGGATCGAGCGGGTCACCCCCGGGGATGTAGCCCACTGCGGTGACGACATGGCTAAGGGCATTGCTGCCTTCACCGAAATTCCACTGTTCGTCTTCTTCGTTCAGGTCGAATTGCCCAGGCGGGTTTCCCCAGACATAATAACTCCCGCCGTAGTCCGACTCTGTGCTCTGGCCCACCGCCGGCAGATCCGAGATCCCAGCGGCGGCGATATTCCAATGCTTGTACGATAGGAGCAGCGTGTGATTCTGGTTAATCTGATCCTTCACCTGGTTGAATGCCGAGTCCGAATCTCCAAGAGGCATCGCCACCGCGCCAGTGGGATCGCACCCGACGGCGTAGACTCGGCCCGCGGTGCCGCAGAGCCATCCTGCGCCGGAAACGGAATACCGGCTGTTCAGGTAGTTTTGCAGCCCGACGTGGATATTCTGGATGTAGGTGCCGGCATGTAGCGGATCGTTGAAGAAGTATCCACCCATGTTCCCAGCCGCGGGCGGATCCAAGGGCTCGCCACGGTTGGTGTCCATGTACCAACCGATGTCCGTGGGTGAGGCAGGCAAAGATGCGGCGGGCCCTATTTGCCACGCGGGCCGGGCAAATCCATCCGCCAAATAGTCCTGCCACGATGCGGCGGTTGCCCACCGCACGCTGCCGGGGTACGCGGCCGCGTCTGCCACTGGCGCGTGGTGATAGTCCGCCCAATGACCGGCGAGGTTTGCCGCCGCGGTTGGCGCACACCAATCGTTCCATTGGTTATAAGTGGGTGGCAGCGGCGGCCTTGGCGGCATCGGATCCGGCCCTGGTCCGCCGTGGGCCGAGCCCGCCGTGTACTGATACGGCTGGTTCCAATCCGGCACCAAGTCCTTCACGAACTTGGCTCCCGTCGGCCACGGAACCGCGGTCGTCGTGGCCACCCATTCCCCAGCCTCCCAAGCGTTGAACGCCTTAAACGGGATGATCACGTTGCGTGCCGTCGTGGGCCAGTTGTCGTGAACGATGACCCAGTCGGTGGCGTTGGATGTGCCGCTGTAGATATCGTCCACATCGTTGGACACAATGTAGCCGACACACGTCACGGCGTGGCCCAAAGCGTAGCCATCATTGTAATAGTTCCACTCCTCGCCATTTATGTTGGTGGGGCCCGGGTCACTGCCCCAAGTGTAATACGTGCCGCCGAATTGTGACTCGGTGCTCGTGCCGGTCTGCGCGATGGTGTGCGCCGTCGCCACTGGGTCCCAGTACGTGAACCACAGGATCAGCGGGTGGTCGGTGTTGATCTCCGACACAATTTCCGCGAACCCGCTCACGGTGTTCGGGAGCTGCTGCGCCGCTTGCCCCGCTGGATCCACGCCCGCAGCGTATCCGACTCCTTCCGTACCTGTCTTCCAGAAGACGCCGCCCGAAAGACTGTAGCGGCTGTTCAGGAAGTATTGCAGCCCGACGTGGGTATTCTTCAAACGGGTGCCATTGTGGTTGTTGTCGCCGAAAAAGTAGCCGCCCATAAGTTTCGCGACCCCACCATCGTAATTGACACCGCGATTGGTATCCAGGTACCAGCCGATGTCCGTAACTGGTGACGGCAGAGGTTGCGCAAAAGCCTGCTGCGGCGGCCGGTTGCTGTCCGCCAGATAATCCTGCCAGGAAGGCCCCGCGCCCCACGCGACCGTGCTGTTCGGATACGCGGTCGTGTCCGCGACCGGCAGCCCACCGTAGTCGGACCAGTAGCCGGCCAGGTTGGCAGCGGAAGTGGGCACGCACCAGTCATTCCATTGGTTCGGCACGTTGGCCGCCGGGTCCGGCCCCGGACCGTTCGGGCTCGTGTAGTCATACGGCTGATTCCAATCCGGCACGCAACCGCTGACGAACTTGGCCGCGCCAAGGGCGGTCATGGCGACCGTGGTGAGCGCTGCGGCCAGAAGAATCACAAGTTTCAGGCGCATCCGCAGGCTCGCCGTCCGCGGAAGCATCGCTGCGGCCGGCGCGCGGCGGTCTGCTGCTTGTATCTTCGATTGATCTCTCCTCTGGGTGGTGTTCATGCTGGCTCTCCTTTCGGACTGTGTAGAAGACTTCCACGTGTGGATTCGGCTTCACGCGGCAAATCAGACGGTAACGGGCCGGCTGCCCGCTTGAAGCGAAACGGTGTGCGGCAAAAAGATGGTGCTGATACACCCGATGCGCACTGGAGGGATGGATTGCCGCTCTCAGGTTCAGGCGGCGCCTCGGCCACGCCGTTGGATTGCGTAGCTGGATGACTGGATGACGACTGAACACGGCACACTCCTCGCGTGCCTGAGTTTGGTGAGAGGCTACAGGACTTCGGCCAGCGTTCGGTACCGGACACGCCCGTGACGACGGAACTATGGTTCGAGTCCATGCTCACGCCGACTGGAACCCGAAACCGGAGAGTACCACCAAGTCAATCCTCCCGGCAAGCAAGTTCGCGCACTCTAAGGTTGGCTCAAGATGGAAGAGTTTCGTGAACCCTGTTTCGGGGATGTTACGGTTTCACAAGAGGAGCGGTGCAACACCAGCCTCAACCTACGTGCTCCGTCAGCCGGATACGCCAGAACCGCTTCCCCACGTGGGAGAAACTGCACACCTGTTCAGAATTGTGCAGGCCCGGACCCAACCAGCTACGGGTCTACCCCAACGCTTTATAGGGCACCAAGCTTTTGGAGCGGATTCTCGAATCCGTCCAACTCGGCCCACCGGTCACGGATAATGTCCCGCAGGCGCGTGCGGCTGACAATCTCCAGACGAATGCCGTCGGGGTCAGTGAAATAAGCCGCGTAGTAGTCGGGCGTGTACTCCGGGTATAGCTGCGGCTCGGTGACTGAAATGCCGGGCGACTGAAATCCCCGCGCAGCGGCATCCACATCGGAGGCGGCCGGCAATTGGAAACAAAGGTGATTAAGCCCCGGCGCGAGTGGATTGTGAGTCGCGCCTGCTTGCGCCTGTCGGAGCGTGTACTGAAGATGAGGATTGTAGTAGTGAATCCCTGGCTCGCCATCGACTTGGCCGGTGCCCTTCCGAAAATCAAGCAGCCGCATGACCCCGTCATAGAACGCCTCAGAGCGCCGCAGGTCCGATACCGCGACGTAGATGTGGTCAATGCGTGTCACTGGAATCGTCATCGCCCAAAATGGATTTGCGGCCCGTCAGTTTGGTCATAGTATTCGCACAAACTCGGCACGGGAAAAGGAAACGTTGCTCAGCACCGCGCTCCGCCGAAATCTCGCGCTGGCCCTTGCCTACCGGGCTTTCAATGAGACATTTGCCATCTGCTGCAACCTGACGTTGCCGCGGTTTTCGCTGACGATCACCGACATGCTGACCATGTCGCCCTTCTTCACATCGGCGAGTTGTTCTGCCAGGCGATCCATCGATTTGACCTCTTCACCACCGACCTGCGTGATGACAATCTTCGGGTGAAAATCGGCCCGAGCCGCCGGGCTGTCATCTTGCACGTCCGACACGACCAAACCGGGGACGAACGAAATGCCCAGCGCCGCCGCCAGATCACGCGTGAGCGGTTGCACCTGCAGTCCAAATTTCTTGAGCATCAAGTCCGACGCGGACAACTTCGGCAAGGCCGCGAGCCTTACGGAAACGGTGTTAGTGGCGCCGCCCCGCTCGACATCGAATCGCACGATGTCGCCGGCCGTTCGGTGAATCAGCCAGCGTTGCAGGCGCAACACATCGCCCATCTTCTGTCCATCCACCGAGACAATCCGGTCGTCCTTCCGCGCCCCCGCTTTCGCCGCCGGGCTGTCCGCCTGCACGTCGGTGACCGCAATGGCTCCTTCCGTCCTCTCGAACCGCAGTCCGAGCCAGAGCCGGGCGCGTTTTTCGGGCGTGAACCATACCGCGAGAAGATTGGCCACGCGCTTGGCGGGGATCGCGAAACCGATGCCCTGCGCCTGGGAGAGAATCGCCATGTTGATGCCGACGAGTCGTCCGCGCGTATCGATGAGCGGACCACCGGAGTTGCCGGGATTGATGGATGCGTCGGTCTGCAGGATGTCGTCGAAGCGCGCATCGCCGCTGTCGTAGGATCGGTTCTTCGCGCTGATGACGCCGCGCGTGACGGTGTGTTCGAGCCCAAACGGATCACCGATTGCCATGACCGTTTCACCCAGAAGCGGCTGACTGTCGTCGGCAATCTCGACAGACGGCATCGGCTTCTTCGGTTCAATCTTCAGCAGCGCGAGATCGTTGTTCTCGTCCCCGCTGACGTACTGCGCGTCGAATTTCGTTCCGTCGGCGAGCACGACCGTGATCTTGGTGGCGCGGCGCACGACGTGCCAGTTCGTCACAATCCAGCCGTCTTCGTCCACGATCACACCGGAACCAAGGCTTTGCACACCCTGTCCCTGCGAACGCCGGGGCTGGCCGAAAAACTGGCGGAAGAGTTCGTCGAACGGGTCGTTGAACTGCCGCTCGACGATTCGCTCCGTGCTGATGTTGACCACCGACGGAAGAACTTTCTGGACTGCGAGAACGACCGGGTCGCGCGCGGCGTCCGAAGAAGGCTCCTCGGCGGGCGTGGCGGCGCGCGCCGCCGCCGAGAGGACAAACAAGCCCAGCCGCACAGAAAATCCAATTCGCATTTTCATCGGGTTGCAGTATATTCCATTCGCGTTCCAGGAGGCAAGCGATGGCACTGACCCGCTACGGCGAACTGCGCAACGAACTGATGCGGCATAGTTTTCCGAATATCTACGCGCCAGCCGTCTTGCGCGATGCCGACAACAATTACGTCCCCATCCCCATCAGTGAACGCCTCGTGCAGTGCATTTGGTACGACCAACGGCTGAAGCTGGACTCGCTGCAGACCATCGATGGCCGACCGGTGCGCGTCGTCTTCCCCGGTTGGTGGAACCTCGAAGCCGGCCCCGATTTTCGGCATGCGACCGTGCAGATCGGCGACGAACCCGAGCACACGGGCCACGTCGAGGTGCATCTGCGCGCCGAGGATTGGAGCCATCACGGCCATGAGCGTGACCCGCAGTTCAATGATGTCATCCTCCACGTGGTCTTGTGGGAAGCCGGCAGCCGGCATATTCCGCGAACGCGGGCCGGTCAGATCATTCCCCAGATCGTGATTCAACACCAACTCGATACTCTGATCGAGCAACTGTACGACGAAATCGATCTCGACGCTTATCCACACAACGTCGGCCACCATCACGGCCAGTGCGCCCAGGTGTTGCGCACGCTGCCCGCCGACTCGCTCAGCGCGCTGCTCGATGCCGCCGGCGATGAACGCTTCGCGACGAGGGTGCGGCGGTCGTTGCGCTGGATCCATCGGGCCAGCCCCGAACAGGCGTTTTATGAAGGCTGGATGGAAGCGCTCGGCTACAAGGCGAACAAAGCGGCGTTTCGCGCACTCGCGCAGCGAGCGCCCCTGTCCGAGTTGGACGACCAGCGTTCGCAACTCGCGCCGATTCTCTTTGGCCTCGCCAATTTCCTGCCCACGGGTGCGCCCCAGGCGCGCCACACCGCGGCGGCGCGTTATGTCAAGCGGCTGTGGAATGCCTGGTGGAAGCTCCGCCCCGATTTCGAGGACCGCATTGTTTCACCCGAAGCGTGGCGGTTCACCGGCGTGCGGCCCGCGAACCATCCGCACCGCCGCCTCGGCGCCGCCGTCGCGCTGCTGAAGAAACATCCGAAACTCATGGAGAAAGTCATCGGCGCGGTCGAGAGCGGCGGCGATCCGGCGAAGTTGTTCTCCGAAATCCGCGACGAGTACTGGAGCCATCACTTCACGCTGGGCAGCCGGACCCAGGCGCGCGCTAGTGAATTGATCGGCGCCAGCCGCGCGCAGGAAATCGTCGCCAACGTCGTGCTGCCGTTTGTCGCCGCCTGCGCGGAGAACAACGATGACTGGAAACTTTGCGCGGCCGCGAAGGCGCAGTACTCGCGGCTGCCGGCGGCGCCGTCGAACAGCGTCATCCGCCTGGCGAGCGGCCAGTTGTTCGAGCAGTCATCCGCCGCCCGCCGCTTCATCAAGACGGCGCGCCAGCAACAGGGCTTGATGCAAATCTTCCACGACTTCTGCGTTAACGACAAATCCGCCTGCCGCCAATGCCAGTTCCCCGACCTTGTCCGCCAATGGGCTCCCGGCAGGAAGGAAAAGGCGAGAAACTGATGAAGGGAGCGGTGATCCCGTCACCCACACTCAGGGTTTCACTTCCTTGTCAGCGGCGCAGCGGAAGCCGAGGTTGTTGCCGCGGTAGTCACAGGCACGGTCGGTAACGCGGTGGGTGACTTGTGCTTCGCCCTCACTCCACGAACCACCACGGATGACCGCCACGTTGTCGGTCACGATGGTGGCGGTCCACTCGCTGACGTTGCCTGCCGTGTCGACGACACCGAAGGGGCTGATGTCTTCGGGATACGCAAAGACTTCCGTCCGTTTGATCGGTTGGGGATACTGGCCGCTGTCGCACTTCATCACGTCGAAGCTGTTGCCCCACGGAAATAATCGGCCATCGGTGCCGCTCGCGGCCTCCCCCATTCCTCCTCGGTGGGCAGGCGCTTGCCGCGCCACGAGGCGTAGGCGCAGGCGTCGTACCAATCGATACCGAACACCGGCGAGTCCCACGTCAGATGGTTGTTGCCGAACGCGGACGCATGGGTGATGGCCGCCACGATTTCATCCCACTGCATCGGCCGGTGGTCCTTGTCAGGCGGGGCGGACGGATCCGCCGTGAACTTGGCCGCGCCCGCGGCAATCGCGTCGAGAAACTGCTTGTACTGGCCGAGGGTGACTTCGTATTTGTCGATGTAGAACTCGCGCAACTGTTTCTTCTGGCCGTACTGGTAGAGAAACTCGCCCGCCGGTATTCGTACCATCGCCCCAAGGTCGACGGGCCGTCGCGGCGGCGGCGCCGGTGCTGATAGAGACTGCCACCGGAACCAGCCGGCGATGGCAGCCAACGCGAACGCGACCAATCCCAGGGCGGCAACGGTCCGCAGCCCGACCGATTTCGGTTTGGTCGGGGCCATGGCTGGTTTGGTAACCGGCGCAGGCGGGAACAGGTTGCGATCCAGTTTTTCCGCGGCACTCGCCACGTCGGTCAGGGACGTGAACTGTTTGCGGCCTTCCGTACCGAGCATCCCTTCGACGAACTCGCTGACGGGTTTGCTGACGGGGGCGATGTTGTTGGTGAGCGTGGCGACCATCACCGCAAGGTTCAACACGTCCTCTCGCGGCGACTGACTCGCCGCCGTCTCGATGGGGGCGACATTAATGAGTTTGACCGTGCCGTCGGTTGTCGTGAGCACGTTCTTGTCGAGCGGCGGCTGGTGCGGAACACCACGCTGCCACAGGAAGTCGAGCGCGCGCGCCACGCCGACAATCGTCTGCAGCAGATGATGTTCGTTCACCCCACCCTCCTTGCGCAGGAACTGCGGGAGCGGCGGTCCATCCATATACTCCATCGCGCAGAAGTAGGTTCCCTTCGACTGCCCACCTTCATAAACGGTGACGAGATGCGGGTGCACGAGCGACGCCTCGGCGCGGGATTCCTCCAGGAATTGGTCTGTCTTGCCGGGCAGGGCCGCGATCTCGGGTGAGAGAATACGGATCGCGACCACGCGTCTCGTCGTTTTCTGAAACGCCCGGTACACCCGGCCCCAGCGGCTGACGCCGATCGGCTCCCGAATCCCGTACCCGCGAAGCGTCCGGCCGACGAGTGGGTCTTGCGCTGGCGCGGATCCGGTCATGAGGCGCCTCCGGCCAACGGATTCGGGGCCAGCGGTCGCAGCGACGGTGGCGACGCGGCGACGTCCTGCAATTGCCTGCCGTAGTACGTGCGCACCACGAAGCCGGTCAATTCCCGCGGCGCGCCGGGAAAACGGACGGTGAACGCCTTGCTCGCAAAATTCTCCCACTGCGGAATCGACACCCAGATCGGTTTGCGCCAGTCGACACCGCCCCCCCCCCGGCCCAGCGCGGCGAACTGCACGCAGATGCCGACGGCCGACGTATCGAGTTCGCGCGCGCCAACCTGCGCCTTCGCCTGGATGGTAATGCTGACAACCTCGCCGCTTTCGCTGCGATCCACGCGCGTGATACGGATCATGCGATTCAACACCGTCGGCTCTGCCGGGGGTTGTGCCGCTGCCGCCGTCTCCCGGAGCGAGTGCGCCCCATCCGCCGGTGCGGGCGCCGGCGATGAAGACGTCGTGGCTGCGGCCTGTGCCGCTGGCTGGCTGCGCGCTGCATCCAGCTTCACTCTCTTCGGCCGGTCCTCGGTGAACATCGAAGTGAGCAGCGCGATTTCCCCGGCGATCACCGCAACCACAACCGCGACGGCCAGGACCTCAAGCAGATCGATGGGGCGACGTTGTCGCGTGGCGCTGACACCGTGAAGGACTTCGAAATGGATACGCACCGGGCCGATTTCCAATTCGTCGCCGGATGCCAGACGACGCTTCCTGACGACGTCGCCGTTGACGCAAACGACCGCGGCACTGTCGAGATTGCGAACGTGGTAGCCATCCGCCTGACGTTCGATGGTCGCGTGACGGTCGCATACGCCCGGTTCGGCAATCTGGATGTGGCAATCCGCGTGGCGGCCGATGACCAGCGACGGCCGTTCGACGACCAGCGGCCCCTTCCGTGCGGCATAATTTTGAAACACTAACCGGTACATGATCCCCCGGCGCATGATACCACAGCGAAGCGGCGCGCCCACAGTTTTTAACCGCCAGTGTTTTTATGGTCCCGAAATCCCCCCACGCTGTTTCATGCTGTCTCACGCTTGCGGGCGCATCGATGCGCTGCTAGACTTGACTGTTTCGATGCCCCCAGCAACCAAATTGAAAAGGCCGGTTTCGCGCCGAAAGGGAAACGGGCGCGATACGACGCCCGAAAAGGACCGTTTGAAGATTCTCTTCGTCGCATCCGAATGCGCGCCGTTTGCCAAGGTGGGCGGCCTTGCGGACGTGGTTGGCGGACTGCCGAAGGCGCTGCGGCGGCTCGGCCACGACGCGCGGGTGTTGCTCCCCCTGTACTCGCTGATCGACCGCGCGAGATTCGGCATCCGGCCCGTGGGAACCGCGTGCGTGCATATGGGCGCGGGGGTTGAGCATTGGGTCGGGTTGCACGAAGCGCTGCTCGACGACGAAGTGCCGGTCTGGTTTCTCGAATACGACGCGCACTTCGGGCGGCCGGGCATCTACGACGGGCCGACGGGCCATTATATGGACAACGCGTTTCGCTTCGCGTTCTTGTCGAAGGCGGCCCTGCAGATCTGCAAGGACTTCCGCTTTATCCCACACATCATGCACGCGCACGATTGGCCGACGGCGGTCGTGCCCGTGTTCCTCAAGACGTGGGACCACATTCTCTCGCCGTTGTCGAATACGGCAAGCGTGCTCACGATTCACAACATCGGCTACCAGGGCAAGTACGATGCGAACGTCATGCCCTACCTCGGCCTCGGCATGGAACATTATACGCCCGACAAGTTTGAAGACCACGGCAAGGTGAACCTGCTGAAGGCGGGCATTTCGTTCGCGGATGCGCTGACGACTGTCTCGCCGGCGCACGCGAGGGAAATCCTCGAACCCATCGGCGGTCACGGTCTCGCATTGTTTCTAAACAACCGCCGCACTGATCTCTTCGGGATCCTCAACGGCGCTGATTACTCACAATGGAACCCCGCGACCGACAAACAGATTCCCGCCCACTTCACCGCGAAAGACATGGCCGGCAAGGCCGCCTGTAAAGCCGCGCTCCAGAGGCGTTTTCACCTCGAAGAACGCGCCGATCTGCCGCTGTTTGGCATTGTGAGCCGCTTCGCGCACCAGAAGGGCTTCAGCCTGTTGCGCGAAGTGTTGCCGTCCGCCCTCAACAACATGGCCATGCAATGCGTCACGCTCGGCAGCGGCGATGCCGACACGGAGGATTTCTTCCGCTCCCTGGGCGCAACGTATCCGGGACGCGCCAACGCGCACATCGGTTTCTCCGTCGAGTTGAGCCATCTCATCGAGGCGGGCAGCGACTTCTTCGTGATGCCTTCACTGTACGAGCCCTGCGGGCTCAACCAGATCTACTCGCTCAGGTACGGCACGCTGCCGGTCGTTCGCGCCACCGGCGGACTTGACGACACCGTGCAGAACTACCAGGAAGCCACGGGCGCCGGCACCGGCTTCAAATTCTGGGAACCGTCCGGGCGCGCGCTCTACTACTGCATCGGCTGGGCGGTGTCGACGTGGTTCGACCGCCCGCAGCACATCGTCACGCTGCGCCAGCAGGCGATGGCGCGGAACTACGATTGGGCAACGTCCGCCCAGCGATACATCAGCGTCTACCAGCACGCGCTGCGGAAGAAGCAAGTCACCACCATTTGAACCCGCTACGGCTGATGTGGTTGCGCCCCAGTTCCGGTTCTCTTCGGCCTCAGCCTGAGTATTCCACCACCTCCTACGATTCCGGGTTTCTCCGGTCTTAACCGTAGCTCCCCGCGACCTCCTCCAACTCCGGGTTTCTTCGGCCTCAGCGGCAATTCTTTACATATCCATGCCACCATCGCCGAGTCTCGCCCTTTGTCTCTCTGCAGCGTTCCGCTTACGCGTCCCTGATTACCAAGTCTCAGCTCTTGTCTCTTCGTAAAGTAGATGATACATACGTAACGTATGTATCATTTGCGCCAGCGCACACGAAAAGCCAAAGGGACGAGCTCTTCCGGATGGTTGGTACCGCCCCACCTGCTCCTGAGCCACAAGAAAACGATGCCCGATGGCCTGATGGCGCAGATGCGGAAGGGCACGACGGCGTGGATCGTCCTGACAGTGCTGGAGAAGCGCGGCGAATTGTACGGGTACGGGTTGCGGCATGAGGTGTTTGAG
>JBEKYJ010000171.1:0-8463 GCA_049511095.1 Verrucomicrobiia bacterium | reverse complement strand
GCGGGACACGCCCAATTCGAACGAGGCAGCAGTACTCGCCGGGATAAAATCCACTTCCATTCCGTCCGGACGACGCACGCACAAGCCGTTTTCACCGACCGCCACGACATCGACCGTTTCGCCCCGGTCAAACGCCTTGGTCTTGCGAACAAAGCGCAGACGTTGGCCGGGTTCGTACTGGCACGCATTCGTCTTTTGTGCGGTCGTCCACGAGAGCGAGTCAAAGACGCACAGCGTGTGCTCATCTTGGCTGACGACACCCTCAGCTTTGAGAGCCTCGCGCACCTTCTCCGTGACCGCTTCAATCTCGCCCCAAGTGGGTGAGACCAACAGTGCGGACCGTCCTTGTTTGGTCGCCGACAGGTATGCCTCAGCCGCCCGCTGGTAAAGCTGCCCATCCTCCGTATCCGCCTCCGTGACCGCGCCAAGTTCCACGAGCTTCGCAAACGCCTTGTGGGTCTGTTTGGCGGCAGCCAGTTCGACCACCTGACGGAAGGCGGCGGGTTTCTGGCGACGGATGGTGGTCAGTTCGCTGAAGCGGTAGGACGAATACTGTTCGAGGATGCGGAGCGCATCCCCACGAGCAACGGAAGCGTGCTGGCCGGTGTCGCCGGAGAGCACCACACGAGCGCCGTTACTAACGGCCAGATCGAATAGTTTCACCATGTCATCGAGGCCAACAGCGCCGGCTTCATCCAGGACAATCACGCTGCGGGCGGAAAGTGTTCGCCGCATGGCCCAATCCGTCAGCAGCCTGGCGAGCGTGACCGCTTCCAGCTTGTCCTTGCGCAGCGTATCGGCAGCGGCAGCAGTCGGAGCGCAGAACAGGGCCTCGAAACCTTCCTTGTCGAGAATGCGGTTCAGTTCGACCAGAACCGTGCTTTTACCGGTGCCGGCCAAGCCGCGAAACCCCGTGAAGCGGTCCGGGCTGGTGACAACATGTTCCAACGCCTTGCGCTGATCCGGACCGAGATGAGACGCCGGTTCATAACGACTGGTGATCGGGGCGATACTGTCGATGGCGGCGTTGACAGTGCGAATCAACGAAAGCTCCTTGGTGAGGATGTCGCGGGTCGAGAACTCTGAACCGACGCGCACCAGTTCGGATCGTTCCGCCAGCGCATTTTTGAGCAGCGGCAGGTCCAGTTGGCCGCAGCCGTTGACCAGGGCGGCTTCCAGAATCTTGTGTTGCGGCGCGACCGAGGTGCGCTCGAAAACGTGCGCGATGCCGTGGTCAACAGCCTCGCGCATCGTGACCGAGTGGGCGAAATCCCCCGACTGACCATTGGCCGCTTTGACCACTTTGCCCAGCACCCGTTTCTCGAAGAAACCTATCTCACCAAGCTGTTGGCGGCGCACCTGATCATCGGACGCGCCCTTGAGCTTCTTGGGACGGGACTGGTGGACGACGTGTGCAATCTCCTGCTTGGTCAGTTTGCGACCGAGCCTCGCCTCTTGACGTTTGACGGCCAAGTCCCGTTGCTGCGTCCGTTTCGAGAACCGGTCAATCGTCTCAGGCGCGACGCCCTCGATCTCAAACCCATTGGCGGTCTTCCGGCTCCGGTAGCCCAGCCGGTGGAGCCGCTTGGCCAGTTCGTTGCGATAGACGGCTGTGCCGTAGTTGAGGGCGCCGAACATATCGCCGGTTTGCAGCGCCTTCCACCGCTTCTCGGTCTTGTCCCAGGTGCAGTTGAACAGGACGAAATGCGTGTGCAGTTGCGGGTCCAGGGCGCGGGAAGTCGTGTGCAGGAACGCCGCGCCGACCAAGTTGCCGGTGGTGCGATCCTGATCCTCGATGCCGGCCTTGCGAATCCGTGTGGCGGCGAACTGCTCAAGCTCGCGCAAGGCCATCGTGGAAGCCTCTTGGTGTGCTTCGACGATGCGACGATCATTCATCGTGATCGCCAGAATCGAGACGGACTTGGGCGGCGAACAGACGAAGTCGAAGTAGAGCCGTCGGTCCCGGAACTGCTGCGGGGTGAGGCGTTCGCCTGTCATCGGGTGCAAATTGTCGCAGAGGCGCAGGAACACTTCGCGGGTGACAGGCTCACTTGGCAGCAAACCCAACCGTTCCGCGCCGATACCAATCCAATGACCACCGTGATCGTGGGCCAAGACTTCGCCCTGGGTGTAGTAATCGTTGTGCGACAGGTGCTCGTCGAAATACGTCGTGGCGGCGACTCGATTCTTTTGTGGAATGGCGCTGAACATGGCCGGGGAGCTTACCGAAACCGTGTTGGAATGTTGTTCCGAAATGGGAACAACATTCCGAGGGTCCGTGTGGTGATATAGGCGGTGATGAAAGGATCATTTGTCATCGCTGGAGTCTGGCACGAAAGCCGGCTTGTGTTGTGTATGTCGTACACAAGATCGCGAGACCCAGGGGCTATAACGCCACCGATGTCAGCTGGTTTCATGCGACTCACTGTAACCAGAAACAGTGGATAGATTGTTCGCTAGCGCGATCAAACTGGGCAGGCCAAGTGTGGCATAGAAAAGGGAAAAATGAGCAGGACACTTACCCCTCCTGGCCCGAGTGGCGGGCTGCTGGAGGCCGGTGCGCTTGGCTGCTCGCCGCCAAGTGCCAAGGCTGCTTGGACAAACATTCAACGGCGAGTCAAACGTTGTCGGTGAAATCATCCAATCGCCGACGGCAGAAAAGTGGAAGGAATTCAGTATGAGCACACGCATGGATTACACGCAGATCGCCGCGAAGCTGGATTATGCGGCGTTGGAGAAAAAGCTGGAACAGTTGACGCAACGCGAGCCGCCGAGGAAGCGCAAGACTGCTGCCGACGTGCTGGAGCCGCTGCGCGAACGGTTGCTGGCGTTGCGCCGCAAAGGCTGGAAGACTGGCGAACTGGCAGAGGAGTTGAAGGCTGCCGGCGTGCCGGTGAGTCCGGCGTGCTTGCGCGAGTGCCTGAGCCGCTGGACTGCGGGCGGAGACGCCACCACCAAGTCGCGCACGCGCCGCCGACCGAAATACGCTCCGTCAAACACCCAGCCGACGATTACAACGGGTCATGCCGGACGGAGCAATGACAGTCAGACCGGACAGCGGGTGACGACGCGGTGAACGCATCCACGTGGAATCTTTGCCGGTCATTCACCGGCAGAATGCTGTCAGACCCGGCGTGGCGGTCGCTTATAGCGCGTACCGCTCGCCGCGTCTGCCGCGCTGTCAAGGCGCATCGATTATGCGACACTGTCCGTGGCTGCGCGGTGCTTGCCACCGACAGCAAAAAATTGACGTTCAGTTGCCGGTCACCCTATTCACACGCAATCCGTAGTCACGGTCATACTCTGTCCACGCAGTATCCGCTCACAGACTCCAATCATTGCACTCGCCGTCTACGGGGCTGGTCGCCGGGCGGTGCTCCAAACATTTTGTGTACTTGCTACACAATCAGGAGACTTCCGTGTGCTACTCGTGGTCAAATGATTGCGCCTTATCAGTCATTGCGTGACGTGCCGTTTCGATTATACGGCTCGCGGCGCGCCGTCAATGTATTGCTCGCAAGCTGCGCTCCACATCTGACTGCGCTTGCTCCGCCGCCCGCCCTGCTCGTATGGCTTCACGCAGGAGTAATCGTAGTCAAGAGGTTCTTGAGACATGACGGGTTGTAACGCAGAAACAGGAGATCACCATGCAGACAAACAATAAGGAAATTCGACTCGCGCTGACACGACAGGAAACAGCCAAAGCCTTGGGCGTGACACCGATCACGGTTGACCGCCTGGTTGCTCGCGGACTGCTGCGACCTTGCCGCGCATTGCGGCGACCGCTGTTTCCGCTCCCCGAGATCGAACGGTTTCTGAAAGAAACGACGGCTGAGTAAAGTGAAAATGTTCACTCTGCTTTACGCCTTCGCCGTCATTGGCACGACGTTGGCAGGTTCGGTTGTGGATGCGCCCCAATTCATGCGCTTTGCCATCGCTGCGCTGTGTTCATCGCGCAAATGCCCGTAGGTCTTGGCCACAAGCAAGCCGCCGTCCTTATGACCAAGCCAGCCGGCAATCGTCTTGAAGTCAATCCCAGCCTCGATCGCGTTTGAGCAAAAGAAGTGGCGCAATGAGTGATGTGTGAAGTGCGGCAATGCGGCCTTGCGGCAACTCGTGGCAATCGCCTTCTTCGCCGTCTGAATGGCGAACAGTCGGTCAGTTGGCTTCGGCGGCTGAGGCAACGCACTGCGCATCGCGATGAGAAACGATTGCAACGCGGGAAATAGGGGCACGGTGCGGGCCTCATGGTTCTTTGTGCCCCGCTCGCCGCCGGTAATGGTGAAGTTTTTCAACTCGAAATTCACGTCACCCCAGGGCATTTCCGTGGCTTCGGCCAGTCGGCAACCACTGTAGGCTAAGAACTCGCAGAGGTTAGCAGCCTCGGTCGCGCGCGCGTCTGCCTGCCGAATCTGATCAACCATCGTCTTGAACTGTGCTTTCGTCGGGATCACAATCTGTGCTTTACGCTGCTTTTGGCGTTTGACCGTCCTGGCAGAGTGTTCCAATATCAGTCCCTTGCTCACAGCGTAATCGAGAATCTTAATCAGGGTCTCGCGCTCAATGTTGAAGGTGCGGGCGGAGCGTTGCACGGCGCGTGACTTCGCCCATGATTCGATGTCGTCACCAGAAATGGAGCGGACGGTTTTCGGAAACCATGGCTTCAGTCCGTGTATGGCCGTCTCGCGGCGTAGTCGGCTCGACGGCTTTAGGTTCCCGCCCACAGATTCAAGCCAGCGGTTCGCCATGTCCACGAACATGATCTCCCTGCCTGCTTTAGTATTGAGTCGGGAAACCTTCTGGCGTAATGATTCCAGACGGCGGCGTGCCAGTTCTTTGTCATTAGTCTTGAGTGACTTCTTGACCTGCTCGGTGCCGCGAGTGAAGATGCCGTAATAGATACCTGATGCAGCCGAGCGATAGAGGCAAGGGATGTTGGTTTTCTCCAAGACTTGGGTTTTGCGGTCGGCAGCGGTGGCCTTCATAACAAAGCCATCCTAAAGATTGCAAATTTGAATTGCAAGCACTATTTAATCGCTCACATAAATTGCCACGTAAGGCTTATTTATTATGGCTTTGCGCCCGTAGCTCAACTGGATAGAGCATCGGTCTTCGGAACCGAGGGTTGGGGGTTCAAATCCCTCCGGGCGTACCAACCATTTTCCGCGAAATTCATCGCACCCCCACATTGTAAGGCTCTTTGTAAGGCTCTTTCCCTTTCCCCACTGAAGCTGCACCTGGTTGCGCCGCCGCTGCTGCAGGATTACTGCGGGCCGGAATACTTGTCCTACCTCGAGACGAGTAATGGCGGTCGCGCTGCCACGACCTCGGAAACCCGGGTGCACACCTCTGGCCTTCAACTACGATCTTGCCTACAAGCGTAACTCAGGGGCTGTTGCCAAGTCATCGGCCCAACCCAATTCATCGGCCGCAACCGGCTAGTTGAGCCAGGCGCATGCCGCTCTGTCTGGGGCCGACCACGACTGCCAAGGGCATCGCGTCAGGGCCATGAAGCAGATCGCAGCAGCCGCCAGGGAGTTCTGGGTCAATCTGCACGCTGGTGAGGTTGTCCGAGTCGTTGAGACCTCGCAAGCGCCACCACCGAATAACTAGCCGATTTGCGGTTCCTTCGCAGTTGGCGGCGTCCGAGATTCGTTGATGGCGGACAGACTGGTCCTGCAAGGGTTTCCTTGTCAAAATCGTCAGATGAAATGTCTTGCAATCCAGATAAACACAGGCGTATAAGTCATGTGTCACCCCGTTTGAGGGACTGATACCTTTGGTTTCCAGCGCGTCCCGTCGGCGCGAGGCTGCGAGCGGTTCCGAGTCGACTTGTGGGCATTCCATGAAGAAGCGGAAGTTTTTTGGATGGGCCAAACCACCGATTCGCGGAGCGCTCTTGACCATTGCACGCGTCTCGGTCTTACTGGTTTTCGCAACGGCTGCGAAGGCCACTGAAAGACAGGAACTCCATGGCCACGTGCCGACGGCAGTGACGAAGTTGAATCTAGTGCCGGTGGGCCGGCTTTCAAGCACGAATCGTTTGCATCTGGCCATAGGGTTGCCGTTCCGCAATGAGGAAGCACTCGGCACGCTGCTTCAACATCTCTACGATCCAACCAGTCCCAAATACCATCAGTATCTCACGCCCAAGCAGTTCACGGAGATGTTTGGGCCGACAGAGCAGGATTACAAGGCAGTCATCGCTTTCGCCAAGGCCAACGGACTCGCTGTGACCACGACATTTCCCAATCGCGCCCTGGTGGATGTGGAGGGAACGGTTGCAGGTATTGAGAAAGCTCTTCATGTGACCATGCAGGTTTACAGCCATCCGGAGGAAGCCCGGACATTCTATGCGCCGAATACCGAACCGTCGTTGGGCGTGACTGTTCCACTCTTGCGCATTGGCGGGTTGGACAACTACTCGCTCTTACATCCGAACTTTGTGGCAAAACCTATGATTACGGCCAACGCAACGCCCAATGCAGGTTCCGGTCCAGGTGGCTCTTATCTCGGAAACGATTTCCCAGCGGCTTACGTTCCGGGCACTTCACTGACTGGTTCCGGCCAAACCGTCGGCTTGGTACAGTTTGATGGGTATACCGCAAGTGACATCACGTACTACGAGACTCTGGCCGGGTTGCCAACTGTCACCTTGACGAACGTATTGATCGACGGCGCCACAGGAGCCCCGAGTGGCAACGGCGGAGAAATCGAGGTGTCGTTGGACATCGAGATGGTCATCTCCATGGCACCGGGGGTAGACGAGGTGGTCGTGTATGAAGTGCCAAACCCCAGCCCTTGGGAAGACGTTCTGCATCGGGTGGCCAATGACAACCTCGCCCAGCAGATCAGCTGTTCATGGGCTGGAGGCTCCCCTGACCAGTCTGCGGAGCAGGCGTTCATGCAGATGGCCGCACAGGGGCAGTCCTTCTTCTCTGCTTCAGGCGATTACGGCGCAAAGACCGGGCCGATGAGTTTCCCACAGGACAGCACGAACATCACGATCGTCGGCGGTACAGTACTTACCACATCCGGCCCGGGAGGATCTTGGGCGTCGGAGACAACCTGGTCCGGCAGCGGCGGGGGAACCAGCACCTACTACTCCATTCCGCCTTGGCAACAAAGCGTCAATATGGCCAACAACCATGGATCGACGACCAAGCGCAACATCCCGGATGTTTCCCTGACGGCTGTGAACGTTTACGAACGCGCTGACGGTCAAGACTACTTTTATCCCGGCACCAGCATTGCCGCGCCATTGTGGGCAGGTTTTGCCGCGTTAGTCAACCAACAGGCTGCGGCTAACGGTAAGCCGTCAATCGGCTTCGTCAACCCAGCCATCTATACCATCGGCACAGGGCCGAACTATGCCTCCTGCTTCCACGACATCACGACCGGCAACAACACAAATCGTAGCAGTCCCAACCGATTCTTCGCCGTCTCCGGCTACGACCTCTGTACCGGCTGGGGTACCCCGAATGGTACCAACCTGATCAATGCCCTCTCACCCCCACCGCTGACGGCCAACTTCACCGCCAGCCCGACCGGCGGCGTGGCTCCGCTCACCGTAACCTTTGCTGACGCATCGACCGGCATCATCACCAACTGGTTTTGGAGTTTCGGCGACGGCGCCACCACCAACGCAACGACGCCGGGCATGCAACATACCTATGCCACCGGGGGCACCTATGCGGTGACGGAGATCGTCACCGGCTTCGGCGGATTCAGCACACCCACGCGGGCAAACTATATCACAGTCTTAAGCCCGACCGAGGCGTCGCAATTCCAAGCGTGGCTGTCGCAGTATTTCAACTGCACCAATTGCGTGCAGGCGCTGATGAGCGTTGACGCCGACGGCACCGGCCAGAACAATCTGTTCAAGTACGTGGCGGACCTTGACCCGACCAACCCAGCCTCGGTGTTCGTGCTGAACATCACCAGCGTGACCAGCCCGCCGACGCAGATGAACCTGATCTTCAGCCCCGTGGCCGCTGGGCGCACCTACACGCCCCAGTTCAGCACGGACTTGGTAAGCGGTGTCTGGTCGCCGCTCACAACGTATACGGGTCCCTTGACGAACGGCAATCAGGTCACGATTACGGACACGAACCCGATCCCGCCGCAGCGGGAGTTCTACCGTATCAACATCTCGTTGCCGTGACGAATGGAAGCGCATCCGAGCGGACGAAACGGCAATCAAACAACACAAGCCGCGTTCACGACTCGGTGAACAATCCCCCGCTGCGCTCTTCCTTGTCGTCCCACGGGCTGGGGATGTCGCCGCCACTACTGCCCCCGCCCGCTTCCGCGTGCGGCTGGTACCGTAGGGGGCGGGTCACCGAAGGTCCCTGGCTGGCTCCTGCTCGGGGGCTGACGGGGGCCTCCGAGCACGCCCCCACTGCGGTCGGGTGGAAGAATCTTACCTCGCGGCTCTCGTCGCCACCCTCCTGAAAAAGCGCA
>JBEKYJ010000170.1:0-8473 GCA_049511095.1 Verrucomicrobiia bacterium | reverse complement strand
AACTCCAGGTTCACCAGGAAGAACTGGAAGCGCAAAACGAGGAACTGCGGGAGACCCAGCAACTGTTGGAGGCCTCCCGCGACCGCTACGCGGACCTCTATGACTTTGCCCCGATCGGTTATACCACCCTCGATGAGAAGGGGCACATCCGCGAGATCAATCTGACCGGCGCGACGATCCTCGGGCGGGAGCGTTCGCGATTGTTGGGGACGTTATTCAGCGTGGCCGTCGCCAAAAGCGATCTCACCGCATTTCACGGCCATTTACGGCAATGCCAGCAAGGCAGCGGCCCGGTGACGACGGAATTGACCCTGGCGGTGCACAACCGCGCTCCGGTCCCGGTGCAATTGCACAGCGTCCCGATCCTGGATCTCACCGGCCAGACCACGATGTATCGAACGGCCATCACCGACATCACCGAGCGCAAACAGGCGGAAGAGGCGCTGCGTGCGAGCGAAGAGCGCTTCCGGCAATTGGCGAACACGATGCCCGACGCCTTGTTTGCGGGGCAGAACGGGAAGAATGTCTATGCCAATGCCGCCGCCGCGTGCCTGCTGGGCGCCGCCGCGCCGGAGGAATTGGTCGGCTTGGAGATTTTCGACATCATCGCTCCGGCCGGGCACGAGACGGCCCGGCAGAACATGCGGCGACTGCTGGCCGGGGAGAAGCTGCCGCCTTTCGAGAAGCACTTTGTTCGGCGCGATGGTTCGTTGGTGCCAGTGGAAGTTGCCGTGTCCCTGTTCACGTGGCACGGACGGCCGGCTTTTCAGATCGTAGCGCGCGATATCACCGAGCGCAAGAACGCGGAAGCCGAGCGAGCAAAGCTGGTGGCCGTGTTGGAAGCCACGACGGATTTCGTGGGCTTTGCCGATGCCAAGAGCACCCAAGTCCTTTACGTCAACCGGGCCGGTCGGAAGATGACGGGCCTGGCCGAAGACGAGGATGTGACCCAACTGAAGATTCCCGATGTCCATCCCGAATGGACAAACCGGATGCTCCGCGAAGTGATCCTGCCAACGGCCGCCCGCGAGGGCGTGTGGACCGGCGAATGTGCTTTCCTCAACCGCGATGGCCGGGAACTCCCGGTCATGATGGTGCTGCTGGCCCACAAGTCGCCCAGTGGCGAAGTGGTGCGCTTCTCCACCATCTCGCGCGACATCACCGAGCGCAAGCAGGCGGAAGCGGCGTTGCGTCAGGCGCGTGACGAGTTGGAAGATCGGGTCCGGAAACGGACGGCGGAGTTGGCCGGAGCGGTCGCGGAGCTGCGGAATGAGATTTCCGAGCGCGAGCGGACCGAGCAGACCTTGCGGGAACTCTCCGTTCGCCTCTTGCAGACGCAGGACGAGGAACGCCGCCGGATTGCGCGGGAATTGCACGACTCGACGGGCCAAAAACTGGCGGCGTTGGCGATGAACCTCAGCCTCATCGGCAAGTCAGCGGAGACCCTCGACGTCCGGGCGCGCAAGGCGCTTACCGAGAGCCTGGCGCTGCTGGACCGATCTTCGCGCGATATCCGCACGTTGTCCTACCTGCTGCATCCGCCGCTGCTGGACGAGCGCGGCTTGGCGGCCGCGGTGCGCTGGTTCGCGGACGGCTTCACCCAGCGCAGTGGAGTGCGAGTCAAGCTGGAGGTGCCGCCGGATTCGCCGCGGCTCCCGGAGGAAATTGAAATGGCGCTGTTTCGGATCGTGCAGGAGGGTCTCACCAACATCCATCGCCACTCCCAAAGTTCCACGGCCACGATTCGGCTGATGGTGGATCAGAACCATGTCCAATTGGAGATGCGAGACGCAGGAAAAGGATTGCCGAACCCACGGAGTGATGGTTATGTAGCTCCGTTGGGCGTGGGCATCACGGGCATGCGCGAACGAGTCAAACAATTGGGCGGACAAATGAAGATCGACAGTGGCTCGCGCGGCACGACTGTCTCCGTGACCCTGCCCCTGACCAAGGTGGCGCCATGAGCGCGCTCCGCATCCTGATCGCCGACGATCACGAGGTGGTACGCGCCGGTGTCCGCTCACTCTTGGAGAGCCAACCGGACTGCGAGATCTGCGGGGAAGCCGTCACCGGCCGCCAAGTCGTGGCCCTGGCGCAACAGCTCAAACCGGATGTCGTCATCCTGGACATCACCATGCCGGAGTTGAACGGGCTGGAGGCCACCCGCCAGATCCGGAAGGTCGCCCCCACCGTGCAGATACTGATCCTCAGCGTCCACGAATCCGAAGAACTCGTGCGAGAAATCCTCAATGCGGGCGCCCACGGCTATGTCCTGAAATCCGACGCCGGCCGCGAGTTGACCGCGGCCATGCAGGCGCTGCGCAAACATGAGACGTTCTTCACCTCGCGCGTCGCCCAGATCGCGCTCCGTGCCTACCGGGACAAGAAACCCACCGGCGACGCCCCGCCGTCGCCCGGCGGCGTGCTGACCCCGCGTGAACGGGAAGTGCTGCAATTGCTTGCCGAAGGCAAGAGCAACAAGGAAACGGCTGCCGCCTTGGAAATCAGCGTGATGACGGTGGAAACGCATCGGTCCAACATCATGCACAAGCTGGGCGCCCATTCGGTCGCGGAGCTGGTACACTATGCCGTCCGCCACAAGATTATCACGCCCTGATAACGACCCAGGGTTGTAAGCCACGGGCTTCCGTCACTCAGGGTTTACCAGTAGGGGCATCCACAATGCACTGTATTGCAGAATGGTGGCACCAATATCATAGTGTTCGTGATCTTTGACGTGGATTATCGCATCAACAAGGAGGATCGGTATGAATACGTCCACCGAAGTCGCACAATCGATCAGCGCGCAAGTGTTGCGCATCATGGTGGCGGATGATCATGATCTGGTGCGTCAGGGACTGCGATCCATGCTGGAAGCGCAGGCGGGTTGGACGGTTTGCGGCGAGGCCACCACGGGCCGCGAAGCCGTCGACTTGGCGCAACAACTCCAGCCCGACGTCGTGGTCATCGATGTTCATATGCCAAACATGGACGGCCTGCAAGCGACCCGGGAAATCCTGGCCGCCAATCCCCAGACCGAGATTCTCATTCTCACGCTTGATGAAACCAGGGAGATCGTGCAGGCCGCCAAGGAGGTCGGAGCGCGCGGAATCGTCATGAAGTCGGACGCGGCGCTCGATCTTGTGGCCGCCGTGGCCGCTCTCGCCCAGCATGAATCGTTCTATACCCCGAAAGCTTCGCAGATCTTGCTGCAAAACCATGTCCATCCCCTGGGCGTTTCGACGGCGAGTACGGCCCAACTGAGCGAGCGCGAACGCGACGTCGTCGTATTGGTGGCGGAGGGGCTCGGCAATAAGCAGGTCGGCGCCACGCTCGGCATCAGCGTCAAAACCGTCGAGAGCCACCGCCGCAACATCATGCGCAAGCTCGGGCTGAAGTCCTCCGCCGATCTCGTGCGCTACGCCGTGCGAGACGGTCTCGTCCGGGCGTAACGCGAAAAACCGACCGGTCTCCCGTAGACACAACTGACCACGGGGCCAGGTATTCCTCGCACCTTGATTGCTGACCCGTCAGGGAATCCCCTTACGGGTCATTCGAGCAATCTCCCGCGTTTCCCTGATTTTTAAGGGTTCTGCGTTCTGCGGCTTGGTGACTGCTAAAAGCCACGCACAGACGAATGTATGAAGTGGACTCTCGAAAATAAGATAAGCAGCGGACTTGCCCGGGAAACGGCGGAGACAACGGAGGCACTGCGCGCTTCGGAGGTCCGGTATCGCCGGCTTTTTGAGGCGGCGCGAGACGGCATTTTGATCCTCAATGCCGAGACCGGGATGGTCGTGGATGTGAATCCGTTCTTGGTCGAGTTGTTGGGTTACTCGCGCGAGGCATTCCTCGGAAAGAAGGTTTGGGAACTGGGATTCCTCAAGGACATCCTCGCCAACCAGGACAACTTCACGGAATTGCAGCAGAAGGGGTACGTCCGCTACGAAGACAAGCCGTTGGAAACCGCCGATGGGCGGCGGATCGAAGTGGAGTTTGTCAGCAACATTTATCAAGCCGGTGACAAGAAGGTGATTCAATGCAACATCCGCAACATCACCGAGCGCAAGCGCGCGGAAGAGCAGTTGAAGGCGTCGTTCAAGGAAGTGCACGATCTGAAGGCCGCGCTGGACGAGCACGCCATCGTGGCCACCACCGATGCCCAAGGGAAGATCACCTATGTGAACGACAAGTTCTGTACGATTTCCAAATACTCCCGCGAAGAGCTGCTCGGTCAAGACCACCGGATCATCAACTCGGGCCATCACCCCAAGGAGTTCTTCCACAACCTCTGGACCACCATCACCCAGGGCCGGGTCTGGCATGGTGAAATCAAGAACCGCGCGAAGGACGGCTCCTGCTACTGGCTCGATGCCACGATCGTGCCGTTCCTCAACGAGCAGGGCGACCCGCGTCAATATGTGGCCATCCGCACCGATATCACCGCCCGCAAACAGGCGGAGGAGGAAGTCCACGAGCTGAACACGAAACTCGAGCAGCGCGTGGTCGACCGCACCGCGGAATTGGCGGCGGCCAACAAGGAACTGGAGGCCTTCTGCTATTCCGTATCGCACGATCTGCGCGCACCCCTGCGCGGGCTCGATGGCTTCAGCCAGGCCCTCCTCGAAGATTACGGCGGCAAGCTGGGTGACGAGGGCAGGCATCTGCTGCAACGCATCCGCACCGGCACCCAGCGCATGGGTCACCTCATTGACGGCCTGTTGAACCTGTCGCGCGTGTCGCGGAGCGAACTGCACCGCGAGCCCGTAAATCTGAGCCGACTCGCCAACGATGTTGCCGACGAGTTGCGCGAGCGCGACCCGCACCGAAACGTCGCGCTGCGGATTGCCGAAAACCTGACGGCGGACGGCGACCCGCAGCTTCTACGCGTGGTGCTCGCAAACCTTCTTGGCAACGCCTGGAAATACACGGCCAAACGGCCCCAAGCCGCCATCGAATTTGGGCTCAGCCGCGACAATGGCCATTCGTCGTTTTTCGTACGCGACGATGGCGTGGGTTTCGACATGCAGTATGTCGACAAACTGTTCACGCCGTTTCAGCGGTTGCATGCGATGAACGAGTTCCCCGGCACGGGCGTCGGGTTGGCCACCGTTCAGCGCATCATCCACCGTCACGGCGGACGCGTCTGGGCGCAAGCCGGGGTCAACAAGGGCGCTACGTTCCATTTCACATTGTCTTGAAGGAGCAACACCATGAAACCCTACGATCAGCTTCGGTTCTCACTCCTGACCGGTTTCAAGCTCAAGGCCGAATCCCACCTCCGGTCTCTCGGGGCGGATTTGATGGAGCTGGAGGCGGCGGCGGATGAGTTCACACTCTCCGTGGCGCGCGAGCAGGCCTTGCGACGACTTCTGGCGCTGAGTTCGGCGGCGGGCGCTGCCAACGCCCGGGAAGTGCAAACACTCAGCCACGCGCTCAGGCTCCTGGTCATAACCCTCACGCCGGTGCGCGATGCGACCCACGATGAGTGTTTTGACGCTCTACACAAGAAAATGCGCGAACTTACCGAAGCCCTGTGCACGATCAAAGCGGCGCCGCCCCTGTCCGAGCGTGAACGCCAGCCAACTGAAACAGCGTTCGTCGATTCTTTCGCCAATTGAAGGAGACACCCCATGAACAACAAGGCCATCCTGCTGTTGGAAGACAATCCCGATGACGAGGCGCTGACGTTGCGCGCCCTCAAGAAAAACAACATCGTGAACGAAGTGATTGTCGCGCACGACGGCGCCGAGGCCTTCGATTTTCTGTACGGCAACGGCCATGCGTTGCCGGCCATGGTGTTGCTCGACCTGAAGCTGCCAAAAATCGACGGCCTTGTGGTCTTGCGCCGCGTGCGGGCCGAGCCCCGCACGCGCCTGCTGCCCGTGGTCATCCTGACGACCTCCCGGGAAGAACAGGACCTCGTCACCAGTTACCAACTCGGCGCGAACAGTTACATCTGCAAACCGGTGGACTTCGCGCAGTTCACCGAGGCCGTGCGCCAACTCGGGCTGTATTGGCTGGTGCTGAATGAAGCGCCGCCGTGCCCGCGGAGCCAATGAGATGAGCACACCCCTGCATGTATTGATTGTCGAAGATTCCGAGGACGACAGCCTGCTGCTGAAGAGCGAGTTGGCACGGGGAGGCTACGACGTCACCTACAGCCGCGTTGAAACCGCGGACGCCATGCGGGCCGCGCTCGCCGAGGGATCTTGGGACATCATCCTTTGCGACCACCGCATGCCACAGTTCAGTTCGTTGGGCGCGCTGAAACTGCACAAGGAGCGCAAGTCTGACATCCCGTTCATTGTGGTGTCGGGCAACATGGGCGAGGAGTTGGCCGTGGGCGCCATTAAAGCGGGCGCGCACGACTATATCATGAAGGACAATCTCACGCGGCTCGTGCCCACCGTCGAGCGCGAGTTGCGTGAGGCGGAGGCTTGTCGTCAGCGCCGCCGCACGGAACTGGAGCTGGAACAGTGTCATCGCCGCACCGAATCGATTTTGGAAGGGGCGGGGGAAGGAATCTGCGGGTTGGATGCCAGGGGTGTGATCAATTTCATCAACCCGCTCGGGGCGAAGCTGGTCGGATGGCGGGCCGGCGAATTGATCGGCAAATCACTGCACGACACCATTCATTACAGTCGCGCAAACCGGGCACCGTTCTCGAAACAGGACTGCTCGCTTTGTGCCACGTTGCGCGATGGTGTGGCGCATTCGATGGATAACGAAGTCTTTTGGCGCAAGGACGGTTCGGCCATCCCGGTGGAGTACACCTGCGTGCCAATGCATGAAGGCCAGACGATTGCGGGGGCGGTGTTGACCTTTCAGGACATCACCAAGCGCAAAGATGCGGAGGAGGCCTTGCGGGACGCCAACCGCCGCCTCGAGGACAGCCTGACGGAACTGCGCCAGGCGCAACAGCAGATCGTGGAACAGGAACGCCTGCATGCCTTGGGCCGAATGGCCGGCGGCGTGGCCCACGACTTCAACAACGCTCTCTCCAAGATGCTCGGCTTCACCGAACTGCTGCTGACCTCTCCCGACAAGCTTCACGATACCGGGATGGTGCGCGATCACCTGCGGATGATCAACACCGCCGCCCGGGATGCCGCCCGGGTCGTGTACCGCCTGCACGAGTTCTACCGGCCGCGTCGCGACACCGAGTTGTTCAAGGCGGTCAACCTCAGCGCCATCGTCAAACAAACCATCTCGCTGACCGAACCGAAGTGGAAGAGCGGAGCACAAGTGAAGGGCATCACGATCCGGATGCAGACGGAATTGCAGCCGAAAGTGCCGGTGTTTGCCGACGAGGCCGAACTGCGCGAGGCATTTAGTAACCTCGTTTTCAATGCGGTCGATGCCCTGCCGCAGGGGGGCACGATTACCCTCCGCACCAGCACCCAGGCCGAACAGGCGATTCTGGAGATCAGCGATACCGGCACGGGCATGACGGATGAAGTCCGCCAGCGCTGTTTCGAACCGTTCTTCTCCACGAAAGGCGAGGCCGGCACCGGCCTGGGACTGGCCAGCGTGTATGGGATCATCCAGCGACATCGTGGCAAAATCAGGATTCACAGCAAACTGGGCAAAGGTTCGACGTTCACCATTCGATTGCCTGTCCATACCGGCCAACCGGCGCCCCCGCGCAAGGCAAATACACCTGTTGCCTCGAACGGCCATTCGCTCCATGTCCTGGTGGTCGAAGACGACCCGATGATTCGCGGGATCGAGGTCGAATACATGGTCTCCGACGGGCACACCGTGGAGACCGCCGCCGACGGTTGCGAAGGGCTGAGTAAATTCCACGCGGGCAAGTTCGATCTGGTGCTGGTTGACCGCGCGATGCCCGAAATCAACGGCGACCAGTTGACCGAGGCCATCAAGGAAATGAACCCGGACATGCCCGTGATCCTCGTGACCGGCTTCACCGACATCCTCGGGGACGATCACAAACGGCGGCGGGCGAACCTGATCTTGTCCAAACCTTTCAGCCACGACAACCTGCGCGAAGCGGTCGGAAGGGCGGTGGCGGCGGCATGAGTGAATCCCGAGCCAACGCGCGCGCGAGCCCCCGACTTCCGTGACGGTGTCGACCCCGAGCGTGTTCACAAACTTTAACCGGAATATTTTTGCAAAGAGCCAAAACATATGAGCAAAAAACGAATCCTCATCGTCGACGACGACCTGGCGTGCGCCCGCATACTGAAAACCGGCCTGGAAAAGACCGGCGATTATGAAGTCCTGACCGAGATGCGCGCCACGCGGGCGGTGTCGGCGGCCCGGCAGTTCCAGCCGGATTTGATCTTGCTGGACGTGTGCCTGATCGACGGCGACGGCGGCGACGTGGCGTTCACGTTGCGCAGCGACCCGCAACTGCGGAATATCGCCATTGTGTTCTTGACGTCGATCATTTCCGAGCGCGAAACCCGGGACGGCAGCGCGCTGCTCGGCGCCTTCCAGTTTCTGGCCA
>JBEKYJ010000169.1:0-8475 GCA_049511095.1 Verrucomicrobiia bacterium | reverse complement strand
CAACAACAATACGTCGCGGCGGACGTGGTCGTACAGAAGGTGGGCGACGATTACGTGGTGTTGCTCAACGACGAGCAGATTCCGCATTTGCGCATCAGCAACACGTACAAGGAACTGATGGCGAGCGGCGAGAAGTCCAACGATGCGCGCGACTACATCCGCGACAAGATTCGGGCGGGGAAATTCCTCATCAAGAGCATTCACCAGCGCCAGCAGACGATCTACAACATCGCAAAGGTGATCGTCGATCGCCAGCGCGAGTTTCTTGACAAGGGCATCTCCTTCCTCAGGCCGCTGACAATGGCGCAAGTCGCCGAGGTGGTGGGCGTCCACGAAACCACGGTCAGCCGCGCGGTCGCCAACAAGTACATGCAGACGCCGCAAGGGTTGTTCGAGATGAAGTATTTCTTCACGCCGGGCTTCGAGACCGCCTCAGGCGGCGCGATGAGCAACACCAGCGTGAAAGAGCAGATCGCCAAGCTCATTGAGCGCGAAGACCAGACCAAACCGCTTTCCGATCAAGAGATTGTCGCCATCCTCAAGGAACAGGGCATCCCCATTGCCCGGCGCACCGTCGCCAAGTACCGCAACGAGCTGAACATTCTTCCGAGCAATTTGCGAAAGACCTACTAGCCGGCTGCAGTCAGCCGCCAATTGGTGGGAACAAGACAGACGGAAATCCGGCGGGCACTAATTTCGTTTGCGGGAGCGCTGCGCGTCCAGCAGGGGCATGCCGACCTTGTCGGCGATTTCGTGGAATTCGTCGGGGGAAACGGTATCAAGGGTTTTGCCGCGGCGCTTGAGTTGCTCGTTCAACTTGACGGCCTTCTCCTGCATCGTGTCATGCGTTTCCTCGCTGCCGCCGACCAGCTTGAAATTTTCGCCGGTGGTGATGCGCGTATGGCCGTCCTTGTTGTCGAGGCCCAAGCCCAACAACCAGGCTTTTCCCCTCGATTTGGCGGCTTTGACCGGCTTCTTCATCCTGTTGCAACGTAGCAGACGTAGGAAGGGATTGCAACGGCCCACTGCGAACCCCTGGGAGCACGGTCAAATTCGGCTTGCAACGGGGCCGCTGCTCCTGTAGATTCCCGCGCCCTGACACATGAAAGACAAGATACATCCTGAATACGTTGACGCCGTGATTCACTGCGCCTGCGGCAACATCATCAAGACGCGATCCACCCGCAAGGACATGCGCATCGGCATCTGCTCCAAGTGCCATCCGTTCTTCACGGGCACGCAGAAGTTTGTGGACACCGCGGGCCGCGTCGAGCGCTTTCAAAAGCGGTACCCCAAGAAGACGAAGTAGCTGCCTTTTGCGAAAACTTCGGCAGGAGACACATCGTTTCCGCCGAGGTTTTCTTTTTGTTCCGTAAACGCATCGCTGATGAACACACTGCCCAACATCGATAAGTTCCGCAAGCGAGCGGTCGAATTGGAGACCGAACTCGCCAATCCGGCGGTGTACTCCGATCAACGCCACGCGGGCGAACTCGCGCGCGAGCTCCAGCGTCTCAAAAACCTTCTGGGTGACTACGCCGCCGCTGAGGCCGTGCAGAAGCAGATTGGCGAGAACCAGGAGTTGGCCGCTTCCGGCGACGTGGACATGGCCGAGTTGGCCAAGGGTGAACTCGACGATCTGCAGCGCAAGCTGGAGAAGCTGCGCCGCGACATTCAGCTCGGACTCGTTCCACCCGACCCGAATGATTCGCGCAACACCATTGTGGAAATCCGCGCGGGCACGGGCGGCGAAGAGGCGGCATTGTTCGCCGCCGATCTCTTCCGCATGTACAGCCATTATGCCGACGCGCAAGGTTGGAATGTGGAAGTGATGGATACCAGCCCGAGCGAGCGCGGCGGGTTCAAGGAAATCGTATTCTCCGTGCAGGGGCAGGATGTGTACAAGAAAATGCGGTACGAGAGCGGCGTCCACCGCGTGCAGCGCGTTCCGGAAACCGAGGCGCAGGGCCGCATCCACACGAGCACCGCGAGCGTGGCCGTGTTGCCCGAAGCCGAGGAAGTGGATGTCCAACTCAAGCCCGAGGACATGGAAATCACCGTTTGCCGCGCCAGCGGCCCCGGCGGCCAGGGCGTGAATACGACGGACAGCGCCGTGCAGATTAATCACAAGCCGAGCGGATTGATCGTCCGTTGCGCCGACGAACGTTCGCAGATAAAGAACAAGGCCAAAGCCCTTCGCGTCCTTCGTTCCCGTCTCCTCGCTCATAAACAGGAACAAGAGGAGGCGAGAATGTCGGCCGCGCGCCGCAACCAGATCGGCTCCGGCGACCGCAGCGAGAAGATTCGCACGTACAATTTCCCGCAAAATCGCGTGACTGACCACCGCATCAACGTCACGATCCAGAACCTCCCCGCGATCATGGAAGGCGAGTTGGAGGATCTGATTGCCGCGCTGATGACCAACGACCTCAACCAGCGTCTGGCCGAAAGCACGGCCTGATTCGAATCGCGCTTCCGCTGAATCGCCAATTCGGATAGTCTCCCACAGTGCGCATTCTGGAAGTCATCAACCGGACGACGGCGTATTTTGAGAAGCAGGGGATTGAGAGTCCGCGGCTGACGATTGAGTTGCTGCTGGCGCATTTGCTGGAGAAGAAGCGGCTCGATCTGTATCTGGAGTTCGAGCGGGAGTTGGATGAGGCGACGCTGGCGAAATTGCGGGAATTGGTAAGACGGCGGGCCGGCGGCGAGCCGTTGCAGTACAACACGGGCTAGACGGAGTTCTGCGGGCTGAAATTCATGGTGGACAAGCGCGTGCTCATCCCGAGGCCGGAGACGGAGCTGTTGGTGGAGACGGTCGTGAAACGGCTGAAGCCAGCGGACGGCGCGCCCGGCGATCGCGCCCTACCAACGACAATCATCGATGTGGGGACGGGGAGCGGGTGCATTGCGATTGCGCTGGCGAAGAAACTGCCGACCGCCGAGATTTCCGCCTTGGATATCAGCCCGGATGCGCTGGAGGTAGCCCGCGGGAACGCGGCGTTGCATCACGTTGAAAAAAAGGTTCGCTTTTTTGAAGGCGACTTGCTAGAAGGTCTTCCCAGTAGCTTCGTGGCGGAGGCGATAGTTTCCAATCCGCCGTATATTGCCGATGGGGAATTGGCGAAGCTGCCCAAGGAGGTTAGAGACTTTGAGCCCGTACGCGCGCTCGCGGCGGGTGAGGATGGACTCAAAGTCATCCGGCGCTTGGTCATGGATGCCAAGCGTGCTTTGTCTGCCTCCGGGTTCGTAGCGCTGGAGATTGGCGCCGGGCAGCGAGAAGCTGTCGAAGGAATTTTTGGCCAGCAAGGCTATGCAGTGGTCGAGGTCGTGAAGGATTTGCAGGGGCATGAGCGCGTGGTTGTGGCTCAGCCCGGAAAGTAAACGGTTGGGCTTGGGGAAGCCCGTTCGGAGTAAGTAGCTCTTACCAAGGAGGGAGCTATGGAAAAGATCATCATTAGCGGAGGCAATCCGCTTCGTGGAACCGTGCAGATCAGCGGTTCCAAGAACGCGGCCCTGCCCATCATCGCCGCCACATTGCTCACCAGCGAGCCGTGCGTCATCCGTGGCGTGCCGAATCTCAGCGACATCCAGTTCATGTGCGACATTCTGCGCTGGTTGAGCGTGAAGGTTACCCATCACAAGACGGAAGGCGTCGTCGAAGTTCGCGCGGGACATCCGCTCGGCGTGGCTCCCTATGAACTTGTCCGCAAGATGCGCGCGTCCGTGTGCCTGCTGGGCCCGTTGCTCGCGCGCCTGCATAACTGCAAAGTCTCACTCCCCGGCGGATGCGTCATTGGCGACCGGCCGATCGACCAGCACCTGAAAGGGCTTAAACGCCTCGGAGCGGACGTGGTGGTCGAGAATGGCTACGTCCATGCTCGCTGCAATGAATTGACCGGCAATGACGTGTTCATGGGCGGGCGCTTCGGTTCGACCGTTCTCGGCACGGCCAATGTGATGATGGCGGCCACGCTTGCCAGCGGGACGACCTGGATCGAAGGTGCGGCCTGTGAGCCTGAAGTTGAAGACCTGGCAAACTTTCTCATCAAGATGGGTGCGAAGATCAAGGGTATCGGGAGTCACATGATCGAAATCGAAGGCGTCGAGGAACTGCACGGCGCGGAGCACACCGTCATTCCGGATCGTATCGAAGCCGGTACATTCATGGCTGCTGCCGCGATCACGGGCGGTGACATCGAGATCAAGGGCGCGCGTGCCGAACATCTAAGCGCCGTGCGCGACAAGCTCGAAGAATGTGGTGTCACCGTCGAGCGTGGCAATGGCACGATCCGCGTCAAGAGCAATGGCGACCTCAAGGCGGTGGACGTCATCACGATGCCGTATCCGGGCTTTCCCACCGACATGCAAGCGCAAATGAGCGCCATGATGACGGTCACGCCGGGCATCAGCGTGATCACGGAAAAAGTGTTCCCGAACCGTTTCATGCACATCAGCGAAATGGCGCGGCTGGGCGCGGATGTATCACTCGAAGGCAACAGCGCCATCGTCAAAGGCGTCAAGAAACTCAGCGGGGCGCCCGTGATGGCCTGCGATCTGCGCGCGAGCGCCGGGCTGGTGCTGGCGGGGCTGGCGGCCGACGGCGAGACGGAAGTGAATCGCATTTATCACGTTGACCGTGGCTACGAACGGATCGATCAAAAGCTTCGCGCCTTGGGTGCAAAAATCGAAAGAGTCGACGTATAACAAAAGCTATTGTTTCTCGGACAAGGACATGGACAAAGAGCAGTCGAAGTAGCCGAGCTTTCGAAGAGTGTTGATTGGGAATGGGGGAGGGCGGGCTTCGGCCCGCCCTTTCCTTTACCGGGCAAATTTTCTTGCCCTCCCCACCTTCGAAGTCGATAGTTCACTGCGTTGCGGGTTGGTTATGTTCGATTCCCTTTCAGAGAAACTGCAGTCGGTCTTCAAGAACCTGCGCGGCTACGGCAAGTTGACGGAAAAGAACGTCGCCGATGCGCTACGCTAGGTGCGTCTGGCCTTGCTCGAAGCCGACGTGAATTACAAGGTGGCGAAGGATTTCATCGAGCGCACGAAACAACGCGCGCTTGGCCAGGAGGTTCTGACCAGCGTCACGCCCGGCCAGCAGATCGTTAAGATTGTGCACGATGAACTGGTAATGCTGATGGGGGGTGACACGGACGGGGTGCTGGGACAGCGCGCCCTGCCAGCGGGAAACTGGATGATGGTCGGGCTGCATGGGTGTGGAAAGACGACGACATGCGGCAAGCTGGCGAAGTTCCTGACGAAGCAGGGGCGAAAATCGCTCCTGGTGGCGTGCGACGTGCATCGACCCGCGGCGATCGACCAACTGGAAACGCTCGGCAAGCAGATGCAAGTTCCCGTCTTCTCGATGCGCGGGGAGGCCGATGCGGTGAAGATTTCCAAACAAGCGATGGCCTTCGCGCAGTCGCAGGACCGCAGCCCGGTTATTTTCGACACGGCGGGTCGGTTGCACATTGATGAAGAACTCGTGCAGGAACTCATTCGCATGAAGGATGCGCTGGTGCCGCAGGAGATTCTGCTCGTGGCCGACGCGGCGACGGGCCAGGAAGCGGTAAACATTGCGGAACACTTCGACAAGGCGCTGAGCATCACAGGGATTGTGCTCACCAAGCTCGATGGCGACGCGCGCGGCGGGGCGGCGTTGTCGATGCGCGCGGTCACGGGCAAGCCGATCAAGTTCGCGGGCGTCGGTGAAAAACTCGATGACTTGGAGCCGTTTCATGCCGAGCGGATGGCGGGTCGAATCCTGGGGATGGGCGACGTGGTGGGCTTGGTTGAAAAGGCGCAGGAGACGTTCGATGCGAAGAAAACCGAGGAATTGCAGGGAAAAATCGCCAACCAGAGCCTGAACCTCGAGGACTTTCTCTCACAGCTGCAACAGCTTAAGAAGCTTGGCCCGCTGGAGAATCTGCTTGGCATGTTGCCGGGAATGGGTAAAATGCCTGACCTCAGCGTTGGCGAGTCACAACTCAAGCGCATCGAGGCGATCATCCAGTCGATGACCCCCACGGAGCGTCGTCGTCCCGAGATCCTGAATGCGGGCCGCCGAACGCGCATCGCGCGCGGCAGCGGCACCACCGTCGCCGAGGTAAATGACGTCCTGAAGCAGTTCAACGGCATGAAGCGAATGATGAAAGAAATGGGCAAAATGCAAAAAACCATGGCCCGCAAGGGCCTCATGCCCAACCTGAAATCCGGGAGGTGAGACAGTGGCGGTAAGCATTAGATTGCGCCGAGTGGGAACGAAAAACGTCCCAGCGTATCGTATCGTCGTGGCCGACAAACGCAGCCCGCGCGACGGGCGGTTCATTGAAAACCTGGGGACATACCATCCCCGAAAGGCCACCGACAATTTCAAGGTGGACCTCGAACGGGCGAAACACTGGATCCAGAAAGGCGCCCAGCCCAGCGACACGGTACGCAGCATTTTGAAGAAAGCCGAACGAGCGGCAGCAGCGGCACCAGCCGCACCAGCCGCACCAGCGGCCAAGCCGGCGGCCTGAGGGCACCATCGCGGCGTCGCCCCAGCGCGACGCCGCCCTGGCGGACCGCCTACGACGGGAGCACGACATGAAAGCGTTTGTCGAATTCGTGGTCAAAGCGTTGGTCGATCATCCCGAACAGGTCGACGTCAAACAAGTCGACGGCGAACGCACCGTCGTCTTCGAACTGCGCCTCAACCAGACCGACATCGGCAAGGTCATCGGCAAAAGCGGCCGCACCATCACCGCCATCCGCTCGCTGCTGACCAGTGCCGCCGCCAAACAAGGCAAACGCGCCATGCTCGAAATCATCGAACCCGAAGGCAGCCATCGCACCGAAGGCGCCGCGCCGCCACCGCCGCCGCCCGAAGGCCCGGCGGAAGGCCCGGCCGAAGGCCCGGCGCAGTAACGCGGCCGCGCCGCGGGAGCAGGGCATGGATATTGACGTTCTGACGTTGTTCCCGCGCATCTTCGAGGGGCCGCTCGACGAAAGCATCCTGAAACGCGCGCAGACCAAGGGACTCGTCACCGTCCGCGTCCACAACCTGCGCGATTTCACCCACGACAAACACCGCGTCGTGGATGACAAACCGTACGGCGGTGGACCGGGCATGCTCATGAAGCCCGAACCGATCTTTGAAGCAGTCGAAAAATTCCGCCGCGCCGACTCCCGCGTCGTCCTCATGACCCCGCAAGGACCGGCCCTCACCCAGGCCCGCGCCCACGAGTTCGCAGCGAAAACGCACCTCGTCATCATCTGCGGCCATTACGAGGGCGTGGACGAACGCGTCCGCGAAGCCCTCGTCGACGACGAAGTCAGCATCGGCGACTACGTCCTGACCAACGGCGCCCTCGCCGCCGCCGTCTTCGTCGACGCCGTCGTGCGCCTCCTGCCCGGCGTCCTCGGCGACGAACAGAGCGCCGGCGACGATTCGTTCGCCAGCGGCCTGCTCGAAGGGCCCCAGTACACCCGGCCCCCCGAGTTCGCGGGGAAAAAAGTGCCCGACGTCCTCCTCAGTGGTAACCACGAGGAAATCGCCCGCTGGCGCAAAGAACAGGCCAAACAACGCACCCAGACGCGCCGCCCCGATATGTTGAAGTAACTGTAGCCGCATCCTTTACGGGTGCGTCCTCGACTTTGTAGGGCGGGATGCCTGTCGTTTAGGTATCCCGCCGTTCGAGCCGTTTCGTGGTAGCCGCACCCTTTAGGGTGCGTCCGGGCGTCGATTTGTAGGGCAAGTGCTCCGCTTGCCGCCGTATGTCGTTGGTAGGGACGCCTCTCCGAGGCTTGCCCGCCGAGGTGGGCGTCCGCAAATAACGAAAAAATAGGATTTCAATTCAAGCCGTTATACGCGATAACACAGGAACAAGACCATGAATGCCATCGAAAAAATCCAGAGCGAACAATTACGTACCGACATCATCCCCTTTAAGGTCGGCGACACCATCAAGGTGTTCTCCCGCATCAAGGAAGCCGACCGCGAACGCATCCAGATGTTTTCGGGCATCGTGATCAACAAACAGGGCCGCGGCATCGCCGAGACCTTCACCGTCCGCCGCATCAGCTACGGCGAAGGCGTCGAACGCATCTTCCCCACCCATTCCCCCTTCATCCAGAAAATCGAAATCGAACGCTCCGGCAAAGTCCACCGCGCCAAACTCTACTACCTCCGCGGCCGCATCGGTCGTACCGCCACCAAAGTCGAAGACGCCGCAAAGTAGCGTCCGCCGCCTCTCTTCCCGTCGTTGGTAGGGACGTCTCTCCGAGACGTCCGCTCCTCGCCGTCCGTTGTCTTCGGCTCCTTGCCGTTGGTAGGGACGCCTCTCCGAGGCGTCCGCTCCGTGATGTTTGCCTCTCCGCTCGCCCCGTCGTTGGTAGGGACGTCCGCTCCTCGCCGTCCGTTGTCTTCGGCTCCTTGCCGTTGGTAGGGACGCCTCTCCGAGGCGTCCGCTCCGTGATGTTTGCCTC
>JBEKYJ010000168.1:0-8476 GCA_049511095.1 Verrucomicrobiia bacterium | reverse complement strand
GATGGTGAGAGCTTGACAACGTCATGGAACGGGCAGAAGTATAAAGGGATGGGGATAGGAGGCAGGCAAGAATGAAACTCGCATTGGCGATTGGTTTGGGCGTGTTCGTCATCGGATTTTCCACAGGGAACTCACAGGAGGTTGACCGCGACCATCTGGCGAGTACTCCAGTCGCGGTTCCCGCCGGCTTCGAGAAGGCCGTTGCAAACTCACAGGAGGTTGACCGCACGCATCTGAGCGGGACTCCAGTTCCGGCTCCGGCCGGCTTCGAGAAAGCCGTTGAGGAGGCGGCGCGGGCGCACGCAGAGGCACTGCGGCCGGTGCCACATGTCGAGCCGCCACCGATGACCTCGAGGGAGGTCGCGCGGGCCGCGGCGGCGGTCCGGACCTCGCGTCGCTGTGAGGCAAAGCACGAGCCAAGGGATACGAGCCGCGCCGTGTTGAACACGGAAAACGCGGCGCTTGAGAGACCGATGCCGAGAACGAATTTTTTCGGCAGGGAGTGAGCATCGATCCCAAGGAGTGCCGGTGTCCAATGCCGTGATGGTGTTGGATTGCCGCAGGGAGTAGGGCCGGGGGAAGGCGCGAACTGGTTCAGGGTAATTGACGGCGCCGCATTTGCTGTTTCCCGACAGGCTTTTTACGCCACTACCGCAACGGTTGTGCTTTGGCACGAGGATGGGAGTGGCGAATTCGTGGTGTGGGCGGGTGACGGGGAACGTGGGGGATGTGAGGAAAAGTGTGGGTGAACCAGCGCGAGCCAAGGTGAATCAGTCGGAGCGGGCATTTGTTAGGATGGCGAAGGTGGAAAAGATGGGGTGTGGGTGGGAGGCGGTTGGGGCGGGAAAGATTCGGATTGCAAAGCGGAGAGGGATTCAGTAGAAGAAGCGTCGCTTTTGGGGTCACAAGTTGCGGGTGTGGCCTTGATTTTTGGGCGTAAACAACCGAAAACCGAAGGTCGTATGTCGTGGAGTCGTCAGTCCAGTTGAAGATTTTTTCTGGCAATGCAAATCGACCCCTCGCGCAGCGGATTGCCGATTCCATCGGGGCGCCGCTGGGTGATGCGACGGTGATGTCGTTTCCTGATCAGGAGACGTTCGTTAAGATTAACGAGAACGTGCGGGGGCGGGATGTGTTCATCGTGCAGCCGACGTGTCCGCCCGCGAACGAGCATTTGATGGAGTTGTTGATCATGATCGATGCGTGTCGGCGGGCCAGTGCCAAACGCATCACGGCGGTCGTACCGTTCTTTGGATATGCGCGTCAGGATCGCAAGGACCAGCCGCGCGTGCCGATCACGGCCAAGCTGGTGGCGAACCTGGTCACCGCCGCGGGTGCGAACCGGGTGTTGACGATGGACTTGCACGCGCAGCAGATTATGGGGTTCTTCGACATCCCCGTCGATCACCTCTACGCGGCGCCGGTGATGTACCGGTACTTCAACGGGAAGAAGTTGAAGGATTTGGTGGTCGTGTCGCCCGACATCGGCGGCGTGAAGATGGTGCATGCGTACGCGAACCTGTTTCAGGCGCCGCTGGCCATCGTCGTCAAGAAGCGCAAATCCCCGACGGACGTGGAGATACTCAGTCTCGTCGGCGAGGTGGAGGGCAAGAACGTGTTGCTGGTGGACGACCTGACGGAGACGGCGGGCACGGTGACGCGGGCGGCGGAGATCCTGAAGAAGCACGGCGCGAAGAAGGTGTACGCGTCCGTGAGCCACGCGGTGTTGAACCCCGCGGCGCTCGATCGCTTGAAGGCGTCGGAGTTGGAGGAGTTGGTCACAACCGACACGGTGCCGCACTCGAAGGTCAGCGGGTTCAAGCTGACCGAGTTGACGGTTGCGCCGTTGCTGGGCGAGGCGATCAAACGGATTCACAATTCCGAGTCGGTATCGTCGCTATTCGACATCAACGGCAAGCGGCCGGAGAGTTGATGGCGCAGTTGATTTTATTTTTTTGAGGAGAAATCTGGTATGGCACAGAAGGTACAATTGAAAGCGAAGACCCGGACCGAGATCGGCAAGGGCGCGGTGAAACGGATGCGGTCGCAAGGCGCGGTGCCTGCGGTCATTTACGGCGCGCACTCGAAGCCGGTCAACCTGGCGGTCGCCGTCGAGGAATTGGAGAAGGCGCTCCACGATGCCACCAGCGAAAACGTGCTGGTGGACCTGATGGTGGACGAGGGCGGCAAGACGAACAAACGCCTCGCCCTGATTCAGGAGGTGCAACACCATCCCTACGAAGACACGATTCTGCACATTGATTTTCATGAAGTAGTGGCGACCGAGAAGCTGCGCGCGAACGTCCCGGTTCGTCCCATCGGCGAACCCGCGGGCGTGAAGACGGGCGGCGGCATTCTCGAATACGTCATGCGCGAGTTGCGTGTGGAATGTCTGCCGCAGGATTTGCCCGAAGTCTTGGAAGTCAGCGTCGAGGTGCTGGAGATCGGCCAGAGCATTCACGTCGGCGACATCACGCCCCCGAAAGGCGTGACCCTGCTCGACGACAAAGCCCAGACGGTGTTCCTCGTTGCCGCGCCGATTACGGAAGAGGAATTGGCGGCAATGACCGAGGCCGCCGCCGCTCCGTCGGCCGAGCCCGAAGTCATTACGGCGAAGACGGAAGAAGGCGAAGAGGGCGCGGTAGCCGAAGGCGAGGCGAAGCCAAAAGCGGAAGACGGCAAGACCGACGCGAAAGCCCCTGCCGCAGGCAAGGTGGAAGGCAAGGCTCCAGTGGCAGGCAAAGCGCCGGCGGCAGGCAAAGCGCCGGCGACAGGCGCAGCAGGCAAAGTTCCTGCAGCGGCCGCAGGCGGCAAGGCCGACGCCAAGCCGGCGGCCAAACCCGAAGCGAAGAAGTAGCGCGAGCGAGGCGACACTCCAGTGTCGGCCAAGCCAAAACTGGTGGTGGGACTGGGGAATCCCGGCAAGGAATACGACCGCACGCGCCACAACATTGGCTTCGCAGTGCTGGATCGGCTCGCGGAAAAGTTGGATTGTTCTTTTCGAAGAAAGTGGCGATTCTCGGCGGAGATTGCCGAAGCGGCGACGGGTGATGCCGGCAAAGTGATGCTGGCCAAACCGCGGACGTATATGAACCGCAGCGGCTCCGCGGTCAGCGCGTTGCTGAACTGGCTCAAGGTTGAGCCGGCGCAGTTGCTGGTGGTCGCGGATGACGCGGATTTGCCGCTCGGGCAGATTCGGCTGCGTGCGTCGGGCGGCAGCGGCGGCCACAACGGCCTGCGCTCCATCATCGAGACGCTCGGCGGCAACGAGGAATTCGCGCGGCTGCGCGTGGGCATCGGAAGAAGTGCTCCGACGGGGGCGGACATTACGGGCCACGTGTTGGGCAAGTTTGCGCCGCAGGAGCGCGAGATGGCCGAGCAGGCAGTCGCGACCGCCGTGGAGGCGATTGAGTGTTGCTTGCGTGACGGCCTCACCGAGGCCATGAATCAATTTAATCGGAAACAGTCCGCGTTGTAACGCGGACAGAAGGAGAGAGGCGTTGAAGACATACGAAGGATTGTTTATTCTGGACACCGCTGGTAAGGAAGAGGTGTCGAAGGAACTCATGGACAAGCTTCAAAAGAGCATCGAGCACGCGGGCGGTCGCGTGGACAAGGTGCAGCGCATGGGCGTGCGGCCATTCGCCCGCGACACGCGTAAGCACACCTCAGGGTTCTACGTGAATTTCGTTTTCGATGCGCCCCCGACGGCGATTGCGGAACTGGATGCCAAGTTGCATCTGGAGCCTGAAGTCTTCCGCTGGCTGTTGTCGGAGGCACCGCCCGAGCCGCCACCACGCAAACCCCGCAAGATTCCGACGACGGGCGTCGTTGAGAAATAATCACCATGGCTTCGTATAACAAAGTCTTGTTGATGGGCAATCTGACGCGCGATCCAGAAGTGCGTTACACACCCAAGGGTACCGCCATCGCCACGATCGGCGTCGCGGTGAACCGCCGCTGGACGACGGACACTGGAGAGCAGAAAGAAGAAGTCACCTTTGTGGACGTTGAAGTGTGGGGACGGCAGGCTGAAACGGTCGGCCAGTATTTTTCCAAAGGCAAGCCGATCTTTGTGGAAGGGCGTCTCAAGTTGGATAGCTGGGAGGACAAAGAGTCAGGGCAGAAGAAATCCAAGATGAAGGTAGTGTGTGAACGCTTTCAGTTCATTGGCGCACCCGGTGGCGGACGGGGCGAAGTCAAGGACCAGGCGCCGTCGGATGAGGCGCCGGCGCGACCGGCCCGTGGCGGACGTCCCGCCGCACCGCCAGCCCGTGACGCGGGCGAACCGGAGCCGACGACAGCGGGCGAGGACGATAACATTCCGTTTTGAGCAAGCAGCGGGAAAACTTAATTGGTGAGGAAGAGTAACAGATGATGGAAAGAAACTTTGAGAGCCGGGAAGGCCGGGAAGGCCGAAGATCGAAGCGCGATATTATTATCAAGCGCGATTGCAAGTTGTGCGAGGACCAGATCGAAATTGATTACAAACAGTCGGACTTGCTCAAGAAATTCATGACCGAGCGCGGCAAGATTCTGGCGCGGCGGATTTCGGGCAACTGTGCCCGGCATCAACGCCAACTTGCCATCGCGATCAAACGCGCGCGCACGATGTTGCTCGTGCGCTAGGACGGAGCCACCATTATTATGAGCACGCAGATTATATTGACCGCTCCCGTTGACAACCTCGGAGCCGAGGGCGACACGGTCACGGTCGCCGACGGGTACGCGAGAAACTTTTTGTTCCCGAAGGGGCTCGCCATGCCGGCCACGGCCGGCAACCTGCGCCGCGTCGAATCGCTGCGCAAGAAACGGGAGGCCACGCTGGCCACGCAACACGAAGACGCCAAGGCCGCCGCGGCAAAATTGGTGAAGCAGTCGTACACGATCACGGCCGCCGCGGGCGAGGACGGCAAACTGTACGGTTCGGTCACCGCCGCCGACATTTCCGAGGCGTTGAAGAAGGAAGGCATCGACGTGGATCGCCGCAAGATCGTGCTGGAACATCCCATCCGCGAATTGGGCGTGTATGACGTGGACGTAAAGCTTCACCCAGAGGTGGCGACCAAGGTGAAGATTTGGGTCGTCGGTCCCGATGGGGGAAAAGTTCCTACGGCAAAGTCCGCAGCCTCGGAAGAAAAAGCTGGCAAGAAGGCACCGAAAGCCGATAAGAAGAAATAGCCGCAAGGCTTCAGCGGGGACGGCACCATGGCTTCGACCAACCCTCTCGCATCCGAAATTGCCGCCCAAACGGGGGGGACCGGCGCCTCCCAGGGCCGCAGGTCGGAGACTATCGCGTCCTTCGGGAAAACGAGGTCGGCTCCCGCGCTGGTTCTCGACCGCGTCCTGCCGAACAGTCTGGATGCCGAAATCGCGGTGCTCGGTGCGATGTTGCTTAGCCCGGCGGAAGCGGGCTCTGAGGTTCGCGAGCGCCTGAGCGAGAATCATTTCTACTACGCGGCCCACCAGGTCATCTTCCGCGAGATTGCCACGCTGCAGGATGCGATGCAGGCTATCGACCTCATCACCCTCACCCAGCGGCTGCAGGACAAGAATCAGCTTGAGGAAATTGGGGGCCCGGCCTACCTGAGCGATTTGATCACGCGCGTGCCGACCACCGCCAACGTCGAGCACTACATTGACATCGTCTGGGAAAAACACCTGTTGCGCCAACTCATTGGGGCCGCGCACGACGTCATCGCGCGATCCTTCGAGCAGCAGGATGATGTCAAAACGTGGATTGACGAGGTCGAACAGCAGATATTTAATATTACCGCGGAGAGATCGACCGAGCTGATTAAACCCGCCAAACCGTTGGTGATGGCTGCCATGGTCAGCATCGAGCGGACGTTCGAGAAACGTGGCGAGGTCATGGGGCGAGCCACCGGTTTCCGCGACTTGGACAGGTTGACCTCCGGTCTGCACGACGGCAATCTCTTTATCATCGCGGGTCGGCCCTCCATGGGCAAGACGGCACTTGCAATGAACATCGTGGAAAACCTGGCCGTCGGTCGGAATATCCCTGTGGGTGTGTTCAGCTTGGAGATGTCGGGACAGGAACTAATGATTCGGATGATTTGCTCGCGGGCGAGGGTGAACCTGCGTCTGCTGCACGATGGCTTTCCGAAAGACGAGCATCATCACAAGTTGACGGCCGCAGCCAGCGATTTGATGAAAGCCCCGCTGTACATCGACGACTCGGCCGGTTTGACGGTCAATCAGGTGCGTGCCCGTGCTCGCCGTATGAAACAGCAGTATAAAATTCAATTACTGGTCGTTGACTACATGCAGTTGATGCGCGCGCCGTCGCGGCGCGCGGAAAGCAGCCGACAGGCGGAAGTGGCTGATATCTCGGCAGGGGTGAAGGCGCTGGCGAAGGAATTGAACATTCCGATCATCGTTCTCAGCCAGCTAAACCGGCAGCCGGAATCAAGGGACGAGGGGAAACCGAGGTTGGCTGATCTTCGTGAATCTGGGGCCATTGAACAGGATGCGGATGTGGTGGGTCTATTGGTCAGGCCGGAGGTTTACGAGGACGACGACGAGAAGCGGAAGGAGCTAAAGGGCAAGGCGCACCTTATCATTGCCAAGCAGCGAAACGGCCCGACGGGTGATATCGATTTGACTTTTATAGGTGATTACACCCGCTTCGAGGATCAGGCCAGGGTTGAGGAAGGAGACATTCCAAGGTTTGAGAGGGGCGAAGAATGAGGCGGCTGCGGGGGTCGCTGCTCACGCTGCTGGCCGTGGCCGTTTCGAGTTCGTTTTCCTGGGCGCAAGAGCCCGAAGACATTGTCCGTGCAATTGAGGTCCGATTCACCGGTCCCGAAACGGTGAACCGCTCGGTGGTGATGGCCAACATTCAGACCGCGGTGGGCAAACCACGCTCCCGCGACATGATCGAACAGGATGTCCGCAATCTTATCAACACTGGCTATTTTTTTGACGTGCGCGTGCTGGAAGAGCCCGTCGTCGATGGCGTGAGAATCGTTTTCCAAGTGCAGGGCAAGGCTACGATCAAGGAAATCATCCTCGAAGGCAACAAACGTTTCAAGGAAGAGCGCCTGCGCCGCGAATGCAGCCAGAAGGTGGGCGACACCATGGACGAGCGCAAGGCCCACGACGACGCCCACAAGATGGAAGAACTCTACCAGAAGGCGGCGTATCCGGATGTGAAGGTCACCTATGAAGTCAGTGCCGACAAGGATACCGGCAAAGCCATCCTCAGGTTCAAAGTCCACGAAGGCGAGCGGGTGTATATCAAGCTGATCAAGTTTGCGGGCAACAAGGCCTACACGGACGATCGCCTGCGCAAGATTCTCAAGACGCGCCGGCATTGGTGGGGCTCATGGCTCTCCAGCACGGGCGTGCTCAAGGAAGAGGACTTCAAGGAGGATGTCGATAAGCTCCGGGATCATTACCATTCCAATGGATACATCGACATGGACGTTCTCAGCACGCGTATCGAGCGCGTCGGCTCCAAGTGGATGGTGGTCCACATTGATATTTTTGAAGGCGCACAGTACAGGGTCGGCACGACCACCATCGAGGGCAATAAGCTCTTCCCGACGACGGAACTGGAAACCCGGCTCAAGATGACTTCGGGGAAAACGTTCACGCCCACCGGTATGACGACGGACCAGAAGGCGCTGGAAGACTATTACGGCTCGCGCGGCTATCTGGACACAGCCGTGCGCCCGATTCGCGCGCCCAATGTTGAGACGGGTCGAATCGATCTAACCTACTCCATACGCGAAGGGGAACTGACGTACATCGAGAAGATCGAAATCCGCGGCAACACGAAGACGAAGGACAAGGTCATTCGCCGGGAACTGGCGGTGCATCCCGGCGAAGTCTACGATACAGTGCGCGTGGATCGTAGCGTGGAACGCCTCAAGAACCTTGGCTACTTCGACCCCACGAAGATCGAGGCGACTCCCGAGCCCACCGACGTGCCGAACCGAAAGAATTTGGTGCTGGATCTGGAGGAGCAGCGCACAGGCTCGGTCAATTTCGGCGCGGGGTTCAGTTCGATCGACAGTCTCATCGGATTTGTGGAGATGACACAGGGCAACTTTGACCTCTTCAACTGGCCGACTTTTACCGGTGGCGGCGAGAAGCTGCGCCTGCGGTTGCAGGTTGGTTTGAAACGGCAAGACGAAGTCCTGTCGTTCGTCGAACCGTGGTTTCTCGATAAGAAGCTGGCGTTGAGTTTTGAAGCGTTTCATCATAGCGCCAGCTACTTGAGCACCGAATACAACGAGCAGCACACGGGCGTATCGTTGGGTCTTGAAAAGGCGCTGACCGAGTTCGTCCGCGGGCGGATCGAATACGGCATCCAGGACATCTTTCTGGACGTGAGCCGTACGGCTTCGCAGGAGATACAGTCGCAACAAGGCTCGCACCTGAGTAGTTCGGTGGCCGGATCGGTCACCTATGACACGCGGGACAGCGTGTTTCTGACGACGCGCGGAAA
>JBEKYJ010000167.1:0-8488 GCA_049511095.1 Verrucomicrobiia bacterium | reverse complement strand
ACTCACGGGGATCGCGGTTGCGTACGCCTCGGGAATTTGGATTGGATCGCGGGTCACCTCGCCGCTGTTGACGTTGTTTCTGCTGGCGGCGGCATGTCTCGTCGTCTTTCTGGTGGTGCGGCGGACAAGATTCGGCTTCCTTGCGTTGTTTGCGACGATTCTCGTGTTGGGAATGTGCGCCTGCCGACAAGCCGCGACAGCTTTCTCGCCGATCGACATCACCCGTCAACTGGAGTTGCGGGACCAAAACATCGAATTGCAGGGGGTAGTCGTGAGCGACACGGGCTATCGCGCCGTGCCGGTGAACGAAGATGACACCGAGCGGTTGCGCTTCACTCTCGAACTGAAGGCGGTGTTGCGGGATGGTCAATGGCAGCCGGCCACGGGCCGCGTCCTGGTATTTGTCAGCGAGACGCGCGCCGTCGAGGCCGTGCGCTACGGCGATCTCATCCGGTGTTCCGCGATTTTGCGCGTGCCGGCGGCGATGCGGAACCCCGGCACGTTCGACTGGCGCGCGTGGCTGGAGCAGCGCGGGATCCATTTCACGGCGGCGATTCGCAAGGGCGACACGCTCCAGGTCGAGGCGCACGGCCAAGGCAACCCGGTGATCTCGGTGGCGCTGGGGTTGAGCGAGTACCTCGAACACGCGTTGCGGCTCGGGCTCGAAGACGAGCCGAAACTGGCGGGTGCGCTGGCCGGCATGGTCATCGGGGAACGTTCCGAGATCCCGACGGAAACCTACAAGGACTTCCAGCGCACCGGGGTTTTCCACGTGTTTGCGATCAACGGGCTGCATGTCGGGCTGGTGACGGCCACCGTGCTGGTGGTGCTGCGCCTACTGCGGATTCGGCGGCGCTGGTGCGCGGTGGCGGCGGTGCCGCTGCTGGTTCTGTACGTGTTCGCCACGGGGGCTCATCCCGGCGCGATCCGCGCGCTGGTGATGGCGTGCGTGTGGTTGATCGGCTGGATGCTGGTGCGGCCGTCCGACTCGCTGAACACGCTGGCCGCAGCGGCGCTCGTGATTCTGCTCATCGTTCCAACGCAACTTTTCGATGGCGGGTTTATCCTGTCGTTTGCGGTCGTGTTGGCGAATTGTGATCCTGACGCCGCTCATCGAGGCGCGGCTGGTGCCGTGGGTCGCGACGGACCCGTTTTTGCCGGCGCAGTTGGTGCCGAACTGGCGGAAGAAACTTGAGGTCTGGCTGCGACGGGTCATCCAACTGCTGAGTTGTTCGGTCGCGGCGTGGGTGGGATTGCTGCCGTTGATGGCCGTGTACTTTCATTTGTTCACGCCGATCAGCATCGTCGCCAACCTGCTCGTGATACCCCTGCTGGGCGGCATCCTCGCGCTGGGCCTGGTGACATCGTTGGCGGGGGTAGTGTCCTCATGGGTGGCGTTGACTTTGAACAATGCGAACGGCGTTCTGCTAAGCATCATGATTCGCGGTGTCGATTGGTTGAGTGCCGTGCCGTTTGGCCATCGGTTCGTTCCCGCCCCGCCTGCGTGGGCGGTCTGGGCGTATTACGGACTCGGCGTGCTCCTGTTGAGCAAGGCGATCCCGGCGCAACGGCGGCGGCTGGCGGCGGCGGCGTTGGTGCCGACCTTGGGCGTGGCGCTGTTTTTCAGCAACGGAATGTCCAACCACGTCGATCTCACCGTGCTCGCGGTGAACGATGGCACGTCGGTTTTCCTCGACGCGCCCGGTGCGCGCAACGATATGCTGATCGATGGCGGTGGTGGTTGGAGCGGCTCGCACACGATTATTCCATTCTTGCGGGCGCATGGTGTGAACCGTCTGGCGGCGACCATACTCACCTGCGGCGACAAAGCCCATGCGGCGGGATTGAACGTGGTCGCCGGCGAGGTCCCGGCGCAGGCCGCGATCTACAGCGGAATCGCCTCGCGGTCGAAGTATTACGCGGAATGGGTCGATGACATGAAGGCGCGGAATATTCCCCTGCGCGCGGTCAGGGCAGGGGACGAATTAAGCACCGCGCCGGACGTTCACGTTCGCGTGTTGCATCCGCCACACGGTCCGGGCGCAGCCCGCAGCGAGGACAACGCGCTTGTGCTCGCCGTCGAGTTCGGGCCAACGCGCGTGTTGTTGATGTCCGATGCCGGCGAGACGGTGGAGAAGCGATTGCTGAAAGAGTACACCGATCTTCGCGCGCAAGTCGTGGTGAAAGGCCAGCATGGCAAGGAATCATCGTGCACAGCGGAGTTCCTCGACGCGGTCCGTCCCGCCACGGTCGTGCAAGTGGTCAACCTCAACGACAGCCACCGCTATCCCAAACCCGACCTGCGCGACCGGTTGGCGCAGCGTGGCATTGCCTACCTCCGCAGCGACGACGTCGGCGCCGTCACGATCCGCCTGACGCGGGATGGATATGAAGTGAAGACGTTCTTGAAATAGACTTGCTTCCCAAGCCAGACGTTGTATGAGCAAGACAAGAAACTAGGCCGCCTTAGCGCAGGAAGGAATGCGTAAATTGGAGAATGGTTAGACGTGGCCCCAATTTATTAGCATTATGAGGCGAGGAATACGTGTGAAACGGCTTGTGATTCTAGCGACCGCACTAACGGTTCTGCACATACTGGTAACTTGGATATGTGTGCCTCTCGCTTGGACTTACGGATTCGCAGCCCGCGCGGTCTTTGTTATCTGCTTCCCTGAAACACTCTTTATCAGATGGTTGCCCACTTCGCTTCCGCAGTGGGCAGGATGGCTTCTCCTTGTAATGAACAGTAGTGTCTGGGGTTGGGGCATCGCATTCATCGTCGAGTTCGTTCTCGCATGGCGGAAAGGACGAGAGGATGGCCGCCCCACGAAAGGCAGCGAGGACGTACGGGTGTAGATTCACCGTACGCATCGGTCGCGACCAGAATGGCGAAGGCGCGACCACTGCGGATTGATGTCAAGGGCAGGTTCTACCACGTCATGGGACACGAGAAGTCGTGAAGTTTATGGCTTGTGAGACGGCGACTTCAAACCCTCGGATTTGGAGCAACGGTTGTCTTGGTGCGTCATCTTAACGACGAAAGGGAACAACGATTATGAAGACCAACAATCATCTCGTCTGGATGATCACCGGCACGTCGCAGGGATTCGGCCATGAGCTTGTCCGGGCCGCACTGCAGCGAGGCGATTCTGTGATCGCGACATCTCGGAATCCACGCAAGGTCGCCACGGCCTTCCCGGAAGCGTCGGATCGGCTGCTGGCGATTCCGATGGATTTGCGTGATCCAGCGCAGATTTCGAGCGCGGTTCAGGCGGGGCTTAAACGTTTCGGGCGCATCGATGTGCTCGTGAACAACGCGGGACACGGTTTGATTGGCGCGGTGGAAGAAGCCAGCGACGCCGAAATCGCCAATGTCCATGAAACGAATGTTTTTGGGCTGCTTCGGGTTACCCGCGCGGTATTGCCTCACTTCCGGAAGCGACGGAGCGGGCATGTGGTCAATCTTTCGTCAATCGGCGGGATCATTGGCATCGCCGGTTTTGGCATCTACAATTCCACCAAGTTCGCCGTCGAGGGGCTTTCGGAAGCGCTGGCGCACGAAGTGGCACCGCTCGGCATTCGCGTTACGATCGTGGAGCCGGGTCCATTCCGGACCGATTTCCTCGGCGGCTCGCTGGCCGTGGCCGGCAAGACGTTGGCCGACTACGATCAGACCTCCGGGCGGACACGGGCCGGAGCAACGGAACGGCACGGAAATCAGCCGGGCGATCCCGTTCGCGCTGCCGAGGCGATTATCAAGGCGGTCACGTCGGAGAATCCGCCGCGGCACCTGCTCCTCGGACGGTTTGCGTACGATCACGCGACCGCCAAGCTCGATAACCTGCGGAAGGAGTATGAAGCCTGGCGCGAGGTGACGTTGGGGGCGGATTTCAAGAGCTGAGGCTGAGCGGGCGACGATGGCGGCATTTCAAACCGGGCGATTATCGGCAATCGATATTATTGCTGGACACGGCATTGCGGGGCTGGTAGAGTGCGTGTAGTTCTTTGACAGAGACGGAGGGCGTACAGAGGCAAGGAGAATTGCAGATCGGAGATTTGAGATCTCAGAGGGACAGAGAATGGTGGGGCGGCGGATGCCTTGGTGACCGCACTCTACGCCGAGGACGGCTCGGTTGGGAGGGGAGCTCTCTATAAAAGTATGTTTTTACCAAACGAACCCAACTGAAAAATGTGGAAGTATTTTGGAATGAATATGTTAGGAAAAAACACGAGTTGGGTTCGTTTTGCAAAAAAGCACTTAAAAACAGGATATAAATGGCTGAAAGGAGCGCCGGAAGCTCCGAAAACGACTCGGAGCAGGGGTAGTTTGCCGCCCTAGACCCCTCGGCCTCTCCTGCGTCGAGTTTATGCAGAAACGGACTCAAACAAACCCGAATTGCGGCGTAAATCATTCTGACTTGTTTGGTCAACAACGCCTCGCCATACTGCGCGGATTATTATGATGGTGATCAAGAACGGGCGGGTGGTGGGGCCGCGCGGGGTGCTGGAGCAACACTGCGTGGTGGTCGATGGCGGCAAGATCAAGCAGGTCGCGCCGACGTCGCAGGTGCTTTGGTCTGAGGACGCGGAGGTCATCGACGCGCATGACGATTTCGTGGCGGCGGGCTTCGTCGATATGCACGTGCACGGGGCGATGGGCCACGACGCGATGGACAGCACGGTCGAGGCGTTGGCGAAGATCGCGAAGTTTCACGTCGCCGGCGGCACGACGGCGATGACGCCGACGACGACGACGCATTCGGCCGGGAAGATTGACGCGGCGTTGCAGGCGATTGCCGATGCGATGGGACACGATTTTGGCGGCGCGCAAATTGTCGGGGCGCACGTCGAGGGGCCGTACATTTCGCGGGAGCGTAGCGGCGCACAGCCGGCGCAGTTCATCCGCGAGCCGGACCCGGCGGAGTACCTGGCGTGGCTGGGTCGGGAGGGATTGGTGACGCAGATGACGCTCGCGCCGGAATTGCCGGGCGCGCTGGAACTGATCGATGCGCTGTTGGAACGGGAAATCCTGCCGAGCGGCGGGCACACGGCGGCCAGTGGCGAGGAAGCGCGAACCAGCGTGGACCGAGGGTTGTGTCATGCGACGCACGTGTTCAATTGCATGTCGAGCATGGTGAAGGTCGGTCCGTTTCGGGTGCCGGGCGCGCTGGAAACATTTTTGGCTGACGAACGGGTGATGGTGGAATTGATCGCCGACGGCAAACACGTGCATCCGGAGTTGATGCGGCTGGCGGTGCGGGCGAAAGGCGTCGACAAGGTGTGCCTGATTACCGATGCGACGGCGGGCGCGGGTTTGGAAGAGGGCGCGAAGTTTCTGGTGGGGGAGACGCAAGCCGTGGTGGGCGATGGGGTGGGGATGACCGCCGACGGTTCTGCATTGGCGGGGAGCGTGTCGACGATGATCCGGATGGTCAGGAATATGGTCGAACTCGCGGGCGTGTCGCTGGCCGACGCGGTGCGCATGGCCAGCCTGAACCCGGCGCGCGCGCTGGGAATGGGCGGTCGGAAGGGCAGCGTGGAGCCGGGCAAGGACGCGGACCTGGTGATTTTCTCGGGCAAATTCGAAGTGTCGAAGACATTGGTCGGTGGACGCGTGGAATACGAGGCCAAGACCGAGTGAGCGCGATGACGCAGGTGACGGTTTCATGATTGTCATAACCGGAGCGACCGGATTCGTGGGCGAGGAAATCGCCCGGCAGGCGCACGCGGCGGGTCATCCGATTCGGGTCATCGTGCGCGACCCGCAGCGGGCGCAATGGCTGGCGGAGCGGTACGGGGCGGAGCTGTTTCACGGCAACGTGTTGTACGCGCCCTCCATCGAAGGAGCGATGGAAGGGGCGAAGTGCGTCATTCATCTGGTCGGCATTATTCACGAGCAGAACGAGAACACGTTTGAGCGGACGCACACGCGGGCGACCCAGCACGTGGTGGATGAAGCGAAGAAGTCGAAGGTGAAGCGCTATGTGCACATGAGCGCGCTCGGCACGCGCGAGAACGCCCGCAGCCGGTATCACCAGACGAAATGGGCCGCCGAAGAGTATGTGCGCAAGAGCGGCCTGGCCTGGACGATGTTCCGGCCCTCATTCATTTACGGTCCGCACGACAAGGCGATCAACACGCTAGCGCAACTGGTGCGGCGGCTGCCGTTCGTTCCGGTGCTGGGCAACGGCCAGACGAAGATCCAGCCCATATCGGTCGAGAATGTGGCGAAGGCGTTTGTGGCGGCGGTCCACAACGACGCCAGCATTGGCAAGACCTACGATCTTTGCGGTCCGGACGCATTCACGTGGAATGAATTGTACGACAAGTTGCAGACAATTCTCGGCACGCGAAAGCGAAAGCTGCACCTGCCATTACGAGTCGCGCGGGTGCAAGCCGCGTTCTTTGAAAAGATTCTGACGAACCCGCCGTTCACCCGCGACCAGCTTCTCATGCTGCAAGAGGACAGCGTCGGCGATCCGAAGCCGGCGGAACGGGATTTCTTCCTGCAGCAGGAGGATTTTGAGGAAGGCGTGGCGCGATATCTCAAGCCCGCGGTGTGAGAAAAAACAGCAGGGAATCCGAGGCGGATTCCCTGCTGCGATATCGAGATTTAAGGAAGTGCAGCCAGTCCTTGCTTCTCTACTTACTCCGTCTTCTTCGGAACATCGGGGGGCCCGATTCTGTGGGCCGTTAAGACGCCGCTTTCGTCGGTGTATGCGACCTTGACCTTGTCACCCACCTTGATATCAGCGAGCGCGGCGTCCTTCTTGTCGGTGGTGCTGTACTTGGTCTTATCGCCGACCTTGAACGTCTTGCTCTCTGTACCCTTCTTGACGATGACGGAACCCGCCTTCGCGTCGATGGATTCAATCAACCCCGTGAACACCTGTCTCTTGGCTTTCTCGGGCTTGGGCGCAGGCGCGTTTGTGCCCTGAGCCCGAACCGGGCCCGTGAACGAAAGCGCGAGCGCGGTAATACCCATCACCGTCGCTGCACGCAGTAGATGTCTGCTCATGAATTCCTCCTGTATGTGTTGTGAGGGTTGTATACCCCCTCGAAGCCTTGGAGCGGTGTTTAGAGCAAAACATCCAGTCCGTCAAGGCTTTTTGCTTGATTCACTGGGCGTTCGGGTACAATCTCAGCGAGCCTTGCAGCCCGCGAGTGAGGCGGAGTCTCACAACGTAAACCAAATTTTCACGGAGATTCTCCAAATGCCAGTCGATACGTCGAAGATTCGCACGGTGGCCGTTGTCGGCCACGCCTCCAGCGGCAAGACGTCGCTGATCGACGCCGTGCTGTTCATCTCCAAGACCGTGACCACCCATGGTCGCGTCGCCAACGGGACCAGCGCCGCCGATTGTCTGCCCGACGAACTCGAACGCAAGATCACCATCCACACCAAGACGTTTCATTGCCAGTGGGAGGGCCATCGAATCACCCTGCTGGACACGCCCGGCTTCGCCGATTTCTTCGGCGATACGCTGGCCGCCATCCGCGCGGCCGACGCGGCCATTGTCGTCGTCGACGGCGTGGGCGGCATCGAAGTCGGCACCCGCCGCATCTGGAGGATGCTGGATGCAATGAAGAAACCGCGGCTGGTGTTCGTGAACAAGCTGGACCGGGAGAACAGCGACTTTTTCCGCTGCGTCGACCAGATTCAAAACGCGTTTGGGAAGAACTGCGTCCCGTTTGAATTGCCGCTCGGCAAGGAATCGGGCTTTACCAAGGTGCTGAATTTGCGCACGACTCCTGAAGCCGAAGTGCCCGCCGAATTGCGCGACCAATTCCACAAGGCGCATGAGGCCCTTGAGGAGGCCGCGGCGGAACAGGACGACAAACTGCTCGAGGAATTTCTTGGCGGCCAGGCACTCACTTTGGAAGAGATCACGAAAGGCACGCACGTCGGCGTCGCCCGCGGCACGACCGTGCCCATCTACTGCGGCTGCGCGGAAAAGGAAATGGGCGTGCGCAATCTGCTCGAAGGTGTCACCGCCTTGCTGCCGTCGCCTGACGATCTCGGTCCCGCCGCGACCGAGGACGGTGGGGGTGTCGAACAGAAGGCGAGCGCGCCGTTCAGCGGTTTCGTGTTCAAGGCGACCGTTGACCCGTACGCCGGACACCTGGCGTATGTGCGGGTGATTTCGGGCACGTTAAAGGCTGATCTGGACGTGCTGAACGCGACGCGGGGCGGCAAGGAGCGTGTTCCGCAATTATTGAGCATGCAGGGCAAGGCGCAAACCATCGTCGCCGAGGCCGGCCCCGGGGAGATCGTGGCGCTCGCCAAGCTCAAAGACACGCATATCAACAATACGCTGTGCGATCCCGCCAAGCCGGTGAAGTTCCCGCGCATCGAATTCCCGAAACCGGTGATGAGTTACGCCGTGCACCCGCACACAACGAAGGACGAGGAGAAGATCAGCGTCGCGTTGCACCGGCTGGTGGAAGAGGATCCCACGTTTCACATGGTACGCAACCCGAACACGAA
>JBEKYJ010000166.1:0-8489 GCA_049511095.1 Verrucomicrobiia bacterium | reverse complement strand
GTGCGGGATCCCGGGACGTCCCCCAGACTTCAAATCCGTGGGTGGTGAGCAGTGTGGCGGTCTCCAGTCCAATGCCCGAACTGGCGCCGGTGAGGAAAACGGTCCTGGATTCGCTAGTCGTCATTTTCCCAACGGCGCAGCGCGAGACAGACGTTGGTGCCGCCGAAGCCGCTCGAGTTGTTGAGCGCGATGCGTGGCGCGTCAGAAATGGGCTTGGTGACGATGGGCACGACGGCGCACTGCGGGTCGAGTTGCGTGATGTGCGCGGAAACCGGAATGAACTTTTCCTGCAACGCGAGGACGCAGAATGCCGCTTCCATGGCGCCGGCCAGCGACAAGGCATGGCCCGTGAGACTTTTCGTGCTGCTGACGTGCGGGGTCCTGCCGCCGCCAAACACCGAGCGGATGGCGCGGCACTCGCTGGGGTCGCCCGCCGGGGTCGAGGTCGCGTGCGCGTTGATGTAATCGATTTCTTCCTTCGGCAGGTTCGCGTCGCGCAACGCGTCTTCCATGGCCCGCTTCAGGCCGTCACCGGTGGGGTCGGGCGCGATCACGTTATAGCCATCGGAGGACTGGCCCCAGCCCAGCACCTCGGCGCAAATGGACGCGCCCCGACGTTGCGCGTGTTCCCACTCTTCCAGCACCAGGACCGCCGCGCCGCCCGTGCCGACGAATCCATCGCGTTTCACATCGAACGCGCACGGTGTTTTTTCGGGGTCGGTCTGCAGGCTCAACGCGCGGATGCCGGCGAACGGGAGAATGCTGAACTTGTTGCAATCCTCTGCGCCGACGACGAAGACGACGTCCTGGCGGCCGAGTCGGATCAGATCGCACGCGGCGCCGAACGCGTGGGCTGAGGACGAGCAGGCGCTGGAGAAGCCGACCGACCCGCCCTTGATCTTGAAGCAGGTGACGAGGTTGATGTAGAGCGAGCCGGGGATGCCATTGATGATGCCCATCGGCTGACAGCGGGCGACACCGCGGGTGAGCATCGTGTGCAGATTGTCGTAGGCGAGCCACATCGAGCCGCCCGAGGCGCACATGACGCCCGTGCGTGGATTCGATACCTGGTCGGGGGTCAGTTTCGCTTCGGCGATTGCCTGCTGCATGGCGCCGTAGGCGTACAATGCGTTGGGCGTCATCGGCCGCAACTGCTCGCGCGCGAGTTTGTACCCGGACGGATACGTCCAGTCCTCGAAGTAGGACGAGGGAAACTGGAAACCTTTGACGGTGCCGGCGAGCTTCACGGGCGACTCCGGGCCGGCAAATTCGGGAAACGGTTCGATGCCGGTGAGACATTCCTTGAGACTCCGCAGGACCTGCGGACGGCTGTTGCCGATGCTGGTGATGAACCCCAGGCCCGTGACGACGACGCGCTTCATTGACGAGTTAGATCGATGCGGAGTCACGACGGGCTGCTGTTCGAGCCACTGGCCGCGGCGGGCACGGCCCGAGCCGGGGAAGCGTCGGACACAGACGTTCCCGCGGGCGCGGCGTTCTCGGGCAACAGTTCCTCGCCGAACGCGAGCACGAGCCGTTCAATCCTGGCCACACGTTCGCCCTGGCACGTCACGGCCCCCTCGAAAATCGCCAGCGGCTCGCGCAGCTTCACGAGCTTTTGCTCGAACTCCAGTTTGTCGCCGGGCCGGGTCTTGCGGTAGAAATGCGCGCCGTCGAGCGACGCGAAGAACACGTGGTTCGACTTGATCGGCTTGCCGAGCTGGGCCGGGGCCTTCTCCAACACCCACAAGCAGGCGGCCTGGCCCATGGCTTCGAAGACAATCGACGCGGGGAAGATCGGCTCGTCCTTGAAATGGCCTTCGAGGAACGACTCGTTGCCTTTGATGGTGTAACTGGCTTTGAGGGTGTCGCCGTTGAGCGAGGCCTCGTCGAGAAACATGAACGGCGGCTGCTGGGGAAGCACGAGCGCGATTTGCTCGCGGCTGTAACACTTGGCGGGCGCTTCCGGTTTCGCACCGGTGATTTTGGCGTGGAGGAATTTGTTGAGTTGGCCGAGCGTGCGGATTTCCCGGAGCTCCTCATTTTCGATCCGCAGCTTGAGGACCTCCTCGATGGAAAGAACGATTTCGAGCAAGGTCAGCGAATCGAGACCGACGTCCTCGATGAGGCGTGTATTCTCATTGGCCTCGGACAATTTTATCGGCGCTGTGGCCGGCTGGTAGCGATCGAGAATCCCGAATACGACCAGGGGGATGGCATCGAGATCGCCGGTCTGGCGATAACGGATGGCGGCCTCGATCGTTTCGGGGCTGCATCGTCGCAGTCCTTCCTTGAGGTCGGCCAGATCGTTCTCGGTTAACGTCACCTTCATAAGAAACTGTTCGTGACCACAGTTGCCATCATCGGTTCGTCAGGTTGCGGCGGCACTGATACCAGACCCCACCCCAAAGTGAAAGCGTTTTTTAGTTTGGCAGCGCGGCCCAGGTCTGTTGAGATGGCCGGGGCCCACGCATGACACAGGCCACCGAGACAGAATCGAGGATCGTGATCGTCACGCACGAGTTCGCGCCGTTCCATGGCGGTGTGGCCACGTACAGCGAAGAACTGGCGGCGGCGCTTCATCGCGCGGGACGAGCCGTCGAAGTGTGGGCGCCCGACTATGCGGGACGCGGGGCGAGCGGGGGATTTACGTTTCCCGTCGTGCGATTGCGCGCCGGCGGCACGTTGCGATTCGGCCACCTGCTCCAGCTCGCGCGGCAATTGATGGCGCGGCGGGCGCAGTTGGAGCAGGCGACGGTGCTGCTGACGAGCGTCGGCGCGCATCTGGCGTTCATGATTCTCGTGCCGCTGGGGTGCGTGAAATGCCGGCGATTGTTCTCCGTGCTGCATGGCTCCGAAGTGCTGCGGTTCCAGGGCAGTGTGCTGTGGAGGTTGTGCGCCCGATGGTTCTTCCCGCGAGTGGAACGCGTGTTGACGGTGTCGGAGTTTTCGAAATCGTTGATCGAGCGGAGTTTTTTGTCTCCTTTCTTGGCGCGCGCGATCGTCGTCGTCCCGGGCGCGTGCAGTGCGGCGGCGAGGCAACCGCCGACGACGGCAAGCCCGGGCGACGGCAGGATTCGCATCCTCACGCTGGCCCGCGTTCACCCGCGCAAAGGACAGCTCGACACAGCCCGGGCGCTCGCGTCGCTGCCGCCGGACCTCCGCGCCGGGATTGTCTATCAGGTCGGGGGCACCGGCGACGCGCATTACTTGCGGCGAGTCGAGGCGGCGTGTCGTGACGCGGGTGTTGCCTTTGACTACCTGGGCGAGATCAGTCCGGGCTCGCTGGCGGCCACGTATCAGCAGTGTGACGTGTACGCCATGACCAGCCGCTCGTTGCCGAGAAGCGTCGAGGGATTCGGCATCACGTATCTCGAAGCCGGCTTTCATGGGAAACCGGTGATTGGCTACCGCAGTGGTGGCGCCGCGGAGGCGGTCGTGGACGGGGAGACGGGATTGCTTGTCGAAGAGGGGAACGTCGCGGCCCTGACGGGCGCGTTTCAGAGGCTCGTGACCGATGCGGCATTGCGCCGCCGTCTGGGCGAAGGCGGACGCAACCACGCAGCGCGCTTCAGTTGGGAGGCCGCCGCGCGGACCGTGTCGATGAGCCTGGATGGCGCGTCGTGAACGTCGCGGCGGCGATTGAAGATCCTGCGGCGCCTCGGTGCGGGGCAAATTGACTTCGTTCGTGCGGCAAACTACCCTCCCGGAGCCGTATTTTGGTGCTTTTCCCCCCATTTTTAGGGCCTTTTTTGCAAAACGAACCCAACTCGTATTTTCCCTAACCTATTCATTCCAAAATGCTTCCGCATTTTTCAAATGGGTTCGTTTGGCAGAAACACTCTTCTCTATAAAGAGCCAAGCCGCTAGGATGCCTGGATCACCACCGGCGGCGGCACGACCTCCCCTCGGCGCAACCGCTGCAACCGCTCCAATTCATGCATCGCCCGGTACATCTGCCGCTCCAATCGGGCTTCATATCGCAGTAGCTTCTCCACAATCTTCTGCCCAGGCATAAGCGACGCGTCCAGCCGCACCTGCTTGGTCCATCCATGCAATTCCCCGATCTCCTGCAATCCCGCCTCGCAGCAGACCAGTTGCTCATCCAGGAACTTCAATAACCGCTCCTGACGTTTCGCCTTGAGCGCCTCTGCCGACAACCCCTCCGCTTCCGTCGGCGGGACCTCCTGCGCCTCCTGCAACCTCGTGATCATCGTCGACCGGCCCTCCAATATTTTCAGGAGCCGCGCCAGCATCGGTTCGGTCAATTCTCCTTCCTTCCGCACGCTATCCCGGACGGCACACACCTCCCTCGCGGCATCGTGCGCCCACGGTAGCCGCCCCAGCGTCATCAGAAGCCGGTGTGGATCCATCACCGGGTTCACCTGTCTGGCTCCCTCCAAACTGCGCAGGATTTCACCCCGCTCGGCGATCAACACCCGGTGCAACCGCCAATACGCCGTCACGATCCGTTCCACCATCATCTCCTCCAGCGGCCCCACCGGGTCCAGATGCTCGCGATACATTTGGTGCAACGCCTGAAACTTGCTTGCCTGTTCCCCGTCGTTGAAACCGAAACCCCGCACCACCACCTCCCGCGCCAACAGGCCGTGTTTGAGCGCGTTCATCTTCGACATCGCCTTGCCTCCCGCCGACTTCGGCCCCGTCGATTTGCGCGCGTTCATTCGATTCGCTTCGATCCGATTTACCGATATTATTTTTTTCATGCTTCAACTCTCCCACAATTCCAAAAATACCGTTATCGTACTTTGGAAGGTTTGGAAGGTTTGGAAGCTTTTCTTTCGTAGTCGTATCACATTCCAGTTGCGGCACTTCGTGCTCCCGACGGGGGGTTTTGCCGTTTTTGCAGCGTTTTGTAGGGCTAGATGCCCGAGTCAGACGAGGGTATCCAGCCGTGTATTGTGCCGTTCCTTCCCCGGTAGGGTGCGGCCGTCCCTGGCCGCCTCCGCTCCGACACCCTTGCCGTTGTAGGCCGCGTGCCCTCACGCGGCGCAATCCGTGTCGTTGGTAGGGCGGGCTGGCTCAGCCCGCCGCTCTGCTTTGAAGGGCTAGATGCCCGAGTCAGACGAGGAAGCCGAGTCGGACGGAGCCGAGCCGAAGGCGGAGCCGAGTCAGACGAGACGCCGCACGTCGTACTTCCGCGGCAAACGCTCTATCGGGCGAACGCCCGATAAAGCAAACGCCACACGCAGTACTCCCGTGGCAATCCAGCCGAGTATTGCGCTGCATCATTTCCCCGGTAGGGCGCGACCGCCGGGCGCGCCGTCCGCACTGTTCTGAAACCCCCTGTCAAAACAGCGTTGCCTGCCGCGGAGATAATGCCTCGCATGACAGCGGCAAAGAGCCGGCAGCGTTTGATTCCGGGCACACCGCCATCCGGCTGCAAAGAGCCGTTTCGTCTTCGTGAGAAAGGTGGAATTTCAAACCAGGACACTACCTCTTTTTGTCACTGCAAAACCTTGCCTTGGCTTCCGGTGTTATTGCTGTTATGTTCAAGCGAGAGGGCGCGACTTTCATGCGGTTCAGCTTGAGTTTGCGCGGTGTCGGGAATTTTCATAAACATTCTGGTTGCAATGGGAAAAGCCCTTTTGATAGGGTCTAGGACTACCAGCAAAGGATACCAGCAAATTCTTTTCCGATGACAGGTTCATGATGACAGGTCAGCAGGAGGGCAGCCAGTGATGAAATTTTCCAGAATCAGATCATACGCACTGATTGGTCTAGCGGGCCTTTTGCTCGGTGGCTCCTACAGCCAGGCCCAGTCGGTCGCCACGAACAGGCAGAAGGTGATCATCTACCCCTCGGCCGGTGAGACCATCCAACAACTGAAGCAGCAGGGCATCGGCAACGTCGAGAACTACGGTGCGTACTGGGTTGCCAATACGGACGAACAGCATTTCAAGTCGTTGCAGGCCACGCGCGGGAAGGATCGCGTCGTCAGCGGGGCCTACCTGAACCATATCGAATTGCGGGCCACGGGAATCGACACCAGCCTCGGTGAACCCGCGATACCCGCCGGGATGCAGCAGGTCGAAACCAACGGCAAACATCTGCGGCTGATTCAGTTCAAGGGTCCCATAAAACGAAGCTGGCTCGAGCAGGTCAAGGCCGCCGGGGACATCAGAATCATGTCCTACGTTCCCAACAGCGCGTACGTCGTCTGGCTCGATGCCGACGCGGAGCGGAAGCTGGTGGGGTTGATGGATCCGCAGGGGCCGATTCAATGGATGGGGCCCTATCATCCGTACTACAAAATTCCGCAAGAGCTTTTGTCCGTGTCAGGGGATGCGTCGATCAAAGTCCGGGTGGGTGTAGTGGATCAGTCAAAAGATCCGCAGGCGGCCAGGGGACTCTCTGCGCTGGGCTTCGTTAACTCGACATCGTCGCACGATGGACAGATGATTTATGAAATGGACGTGCAACCATCGGCGATTGGCGCGATCGCGCAACTTCCTGATGTGTTGTGGATTGAGAAGGTGTGGCCGACGCATGTGTTGGACGAAGTACAGGGCCTCGTCCTCGCCGAGAAGACCAATTTCCCCGCTCCGCCCTTCTCGCCGACACCGCGCTCCATTGGCGGGACCAATTATTTGGACTGGCTGACCGGCACGGTGGGCGGCGGTATGGCCAGCTTCAAGAGCTCGGGCCTTTATCCAGTGGTGGACATTGCCGACACTGGATTGGACAATGGAACGCCTGCACCATTTCATCCGGCATTTTATTACGAGGGCGACACGAATAATGGTTCTCGTGTGGTTGGCTTGTTGCCTCGCTGGCTGGCGGACAATCCCGTAACGCAATTGGGATGCGTCACCCGCGTCACCGACAAGATTGGGGCGCCGTTCAGAGCTTTGGAGGCGGCCGATCTCTGGGGACACGGCACAAGGGTCGCCTCCATCGTGGCCGGGTTTGATACCAATGCGGATATTATTCTCCGTCCGACTCTCGTGTTGACGAACATGACCAACACTTTCACGGTGTCGATACCGGGCCCGTATCCCGGGAACCTATCAAGCTGTGGGGATATCACCGGCCTCAACTCCAACGTGACGCTGCAGATTGGGATCGGGCCGACGAATTTCGACCAGGTATGCCGAGGAACCATCGGCTTCACGAACGCGACGTTTCTGATCAACACCAATGCCTGCCCCACGAACGTTGTTGTGGCCATTGTAACCAACTTCACCCCTACCATCTACCTTAACGAGTTCAGACGAGATGCGAACGGATTTCAAAGCGGGATGGGGGTTTCCCCCTATGGCCTGATTAGCGTCAGCCGTGTTTGGGACACAATGTCATCGGCGGCGTTTGGGATTCAAACGATTAGCGGTGCCTGTGTTCCCGTCTACGGTGTGAGCGCCGCTTTTTGTATCAATGACATCGTCTCCGTGTTGGCCTCGGCTTACAGCGTTAATTTCGCCAGGATCCAGAACAACAGTTGGGCCGACTCCATGAGCACTACAGGAGACAATGGTGGTGTGTACAACGCCGAATCGCAGACGTTTGACGGGAGCGTGCGCGATGCCGTGAAGTCCGCGCCGAATGCCGTCGGACCCCTGAATCAGGAATTCATCGTCGTCTTCGCCTGTAACTCGTTGCTGGCCGATGCCGGCAATCTGGGCAACGCCGGCGGTTTCGCCGATATGCGCGTGACCGCTCCAGCGACTGCCAAGAATGTCATTTCCGTTGGCTCGACGATAGATCCAGGTGATTGTGATTTCGAAAGTTCGCTCGATATGTACCTGAGATCCGCGGCCGGTCCGACCACGGACCAGCGGTTCAAACCTGAGATCGTTGCACCGGGAGCTGGTGTCTACGCGGCGATCGACCAACTCGGACAGTCGCTTGATTTTGGCTTATCCGGATTGTCTTCAAACTGTTCTGTCGAGAACATCTTTCCCTTCGCGCCGAATATTGTAGAGAGCATTTCTCCAGGCTGTACAAGCACCAACATCCTGTACACCACTCTCTACACCTGCAACAACTTTGGAAGCAGCTTCGCGGCCCCGGCGGTCTCCGGTGGGATTGAGCTCCTCTGGTGGTACTTCGAAAACCGGCTGACCAATGAGGTGGGACGGGCGCTGTCCCAGCCCAGCCCGGCCATGGCGAAGGCGTATCTGTGCAACGCCGCCCGTTATTTGCCGATTACCAACCCGCAAACAGGAGCAAGGGACACGTTGCCGTCCATCATCCAAGGCATGGGCGAGTTGGATCTGGCGCGAATGTTCGACGGAGTCGGGCGGGTCATCCGCGATGAGTCCACTCCGCGCGCCCTTGACGTGCCGTTGGTTGCCACCAACCGTAATCCCGAGCAGACGTTCTTCAGTCAATCCGGCCAGAGCTACGAAGTGAGCGGCCAGATTCAGAGCAGCACTCTTCCCTTCCGCGTGACGCTGGCTTGGCTGGATGCGCCGGGCGATCCTCTGGTCTTGCAGCAGTTGGTTAACGACCTGGATTTGGAAGTCACC
>JBEKYJ010000165.1:0-8559 GCA_049511095.1 Verrucomicrobiia bacterium | reverse complement strand
GTCGGGAAACTGGTTCGGCCGTACTTGGACGCTCCCGCCACCATCGGTCTGATTGGTGGTCACGAGGTAGCCGATGAACAGGTTCGATTCGCGCGACAGTCTGAAGCCGAGATCAATCCAGTCTTTCAACTCCTGGTTGCTGCTGGGTTCCATCACCGGCATGAAGATATGCTTGCACAGGAAACGCGAGTCGGCGGGCACTTGCGTCGAATCGCTCCAAGGATCATCGCCAATGATCACCAGCGCGCCGCCTTGCGGATGCGCCCCTGCGAGATTGCCCAGCGCCAGCGCGTCGGTGGCGACGTGCAAGCCGACCGATTTCATCGCGCAGATGCCGCGCAACGGGCCCATTTGCGTGCCGTTGAGCATCGCCGCGCCCAGCGCTTCGTTGTTGGCGATGCACGCCCGGATGCCCTTCGCCTTATACAGAGGCGCGACCAACTCCATCGCGTCGAAAAAACCCGCGATGGGCGAACCGGGGTAGCCTGTCAGGAGATGGGTGCCGCCTTCTGCTTCGAGCGCGCCCTTGATCAGCAGTTCGTTCCCGGTAAAGACCTCGGCCCCCTCCTCCTTGAGGAATCGTGGATCGACTGTCATGATTTTGTTGTAGCGGGACGGACGCTACCATAGAATCAGCGCCCATGCAAACCCTTAAAATAGCACTGTGTTTCGTGCTCGCCGCGACGTTTTTCGTCGGCTGTGCCCTGTTCCACAAGAAACCCAAAGCCGAGGAGACGACCGTCTACCTTTATGAGCAAGCCGACTCCGCACTACCCGCCGAGAATCACCAGACTGTCGAAATCCCGCGCGCGGATTTAAAACTCACCATCAACCCGTTCCCCACTCTCACAGAAAAGGACGTCCAATCCGCCGAGTTGTACGACACCGCGGGCGGCAAGGCGATTTTCCTGCGGTTCGACGCGCACGGCACCGTCCTGCTCGACGAAATGACCACGCGCCTGCGGGGCCAATACGTGGCCGTGTTGATCAACAAGCGCCCCGTCAGCGCGTGGCTTGTCGATCAACGGATCATCAACGGACAATTTCTCATTGAGGGCGATTTCACCGACGAGGAAGCCAGGAAGGTTGTCGACGATCTCAACAAGCTGAGTAAGAAGAATACCAGCCGATGAGTCCGCTGCGAGTTTTCCTCCTCATCGTTTCCAGCTTCGTCCTTGCCGCGACCGCCCGCGCGCTCGATATCTGCCTGCCCACCGCCAATGACGCGCTCCTGCGGCCCGGCGGCGACGCGGATTTCTTCCAGCCAACCGTCGAAGGCACGGTCGAATCCGGCATGTTCGGATGTGTCCGCGTCAACGGCCATCGCTTCCACGAGGGGATCGACATCAAGTGCCTTCAGCGCAACCGCCGCGGCGAGCCGATCGACCCCGTTCACGCCGTCGCCGATGGCGAGGTCGCGTTTATCAACACGCGTCCGGGGCTCTCGAACTACGGTCGCTATGTCGTGTTGCAGCACCGCTGGGACGATGTGCAAGTTAGCACACTTTACGCGCACTTGAGTGAGGTTACGCGCGGCCTCGTCGCCGGTCAGCCCGTGAAGAAAGGCCAGGTCATCGGCGTGCTCGGTCACTCCGCCAACACCCGCGAAGGCATCCCGCGCGACCGAGCCCACCTGCATTTCGAGATCAATTTCCTGCTCAACCCAAACTTTTATCTTTGGTACCCGAAGCACGATCCCGATGCGCCTCCCTTCGGAAATTTCAACGGCAAGAATCTCATCGGTCTTGACCCGGCCGCCTTTCTGCGCGCTTACGCCGCCAACCGCAAGCTGAACTTCGCCCAGTACGTCTCGCAGCAACCCGTCGCGTTCACGGCCCTCGTCGGCGCCCGCCCCTGGCCATGGCTTACACTTCATCCCGAACAGGTCCAGCCCGCCACCGGCACTCCCATCGCTTATGAAATCAGCATGACGTATTGGGGAATGCCCGTGGCCGTGTGGCCGCGCACCGCCGGTGAGATCGGCGAATCCCAACGCCGTGTGCTCCAGCACGGCTTGCCGGTCGTCATGCGGGTCAACGAAACCGAACTGGCTCAGGGGACGTGCCAGGAATTGCTGAAACCTTCCCGGCACGGCGGCGGTTGGACGTTAAGCGAGCAGGGTCGAGAGTGGTTCGAGCTTCTGACGTACACGCCCTAGCGGGCTTGGTTCTGCCGTGTCGGCAAACTTTCGCGTTCCCTCACGCTGGTTCACGCCGTTTTTGAATCACTCCGATCTTTATCCTTGCCGGCGTTGTCCTAATTTGAATCAGGGCGATCTGTAAAAATCTTGTACAAGATGTATCCCGCCATCACCCAAACGAGTATTCCAATTATCCAGAGCTTCTCTAAGATGAAAATGAGCATTGTACCTGCTCTCCTTTCGATTCGGTCACAATCGACACCTGCACGGCCTTGCGTGGCGAATCCACCGGCGGCACTCCAAGCACTGTGACAATGCGGACTTCATTGCCAGTGTCGTGCGCCGCATGGCCCCAAGCATAGGCCATCTTCGCATTCAGCACAACATCCAAGGAACATCCAATGGTGATGGGGGTCACATCTTCGCATTTTGCAATTGCCTATCGGCCTTGGCAAGGAGCGCCGTCAATTGCCGATCCTGCCGAGCGCGCCGCTCCAGCCGTTGAATGGCCGTGCTCACCGTAACGTAATCAATTCCACCAGCCGCATCGCCCAGATCCTGCAATTTCATCCCGCAATGTCGTCGCGCCAGCCAAAGCACGGCGTCACGTCCCCAATCACCATGTCGGTCACGGAATCTCCCCCAAGGTTCCTCTTTGAGGGTTTCGATCACGTGGACGACTTGCTCCCACCGACAACGCGGTTGCAGTTTTCGTGCGGAGGGTTGTTCGCGTTGATTCCCTTTCAAGAAGCGCTTTACCCGTCGGACAAACTCCTGGCTACCCAACAACACGCCAGCCTCCAACCGGTCCCATGGACTCTCGGGTAACCCTTCGCGCACGGCGAGTTCGACGTATTCCCGATACTGCTGACTCCGCTCCCGCGCCGGGCCGCCGAGCATCGACAGCACGGGCCGCGTGCTCAGCCAGTCAGGCGGCTTCTGTAGCCCAACATACCCGCGATACGAACTCCACCGAAACTCCCGTAACTGCCGAATCCGCTCTCGTACGACCGTTGCCTGCGGAACGCCCGACATTCCGACCGCCTGCCGCCGCTGTTCCAGCTTGCTCAAACCCAGCCGCTTGACGCGCACCGGATTCAAATGCAGGTACCGGCTGACCTCCGGGGCCGCGCCCTCTTCCAACACGCTGGCGTGAAAGCGCCCTTGAAACAGATGGCCCACTCGACCGCGCCGCCGGTTAAACCCGATCGTGTAGCTCACGCCCAACCACTGCATGCCAGCGCTCAAATTCGCCTGCGGGGTTTGCACCAACAAGTGATAGTGGTTGCGCATCAACACATACGCGTGCAGTCGCCAACCAAACCGTTGGGTGGTTTCCTCGATCAACTCCAGAAATCGGCGACGATCCGTGTCGTCCAGAAAGATTGCCTTGCGCTCGTTGCCGCGCGCGGTAACATGATACCAGCCATTGACCAAATCGATGCGCAGGGAGCGGGCCATCCCAATGGAGAATGCACAGGCCAATGCGCGGCGTCAATTGCAAAATGCAAAGATGTGACCCCAATTCACTACTGGATTGGCGACTTCTTTTGAACTGGCGGCATAGGGGGCACGTTCAACATTGAACTTCCAAGCTCAATGGGTTCGTTGCTGCCGGGTTGCGTCAAATACATTCGGACTTCGATAGCCTGCGACAGTGAATTCCAATCCTGTGAGTGAAAGTGAGCGGATTGATTCTCGTTTGTGATGGGCGAGATGTCTAATCTTCCAAACTCCGGTGCTATATTTTGCGAAGCCATAGTTTTCCTCATATGGATGAAATCAGGTGCGATTCTCCCGTGATTTCCTTGCGTTGCACGAACCGGAATCCCTCTCTGCGGGTGATGGTCGCAACATCAATCGGGCCTCCGCAACCCCGTATACCAACCGTTAGACGTTGGGCCGTGATTGTGGTCCGGATGAAAAAGATAGCGAGGTCAACGCAGTCTTGGAGTGGCATCGCGGCAAGTGGCAATGGCATTTGGATTCCTGCAAGCGCTTGCTGTAGCTGTTGAACCTGTGCGGGCTGCATGTTCACCGCGTTACGCACAATGGCAAGCAGACGATTATCATACCCTTGAATGAGGCGGTCTACAAATTCTCGCTGTCCACCCCATGTAATTCCGAACTCGCCAGCGTTTTGGTTTGACTCGGTCGGTACAGGTTTTCTCGGGATGTCAAAAGTAAAGACGCGGCCATAGGCTTCGTTTTCGTTGAATCCACCAACGACAAACGTGATGTCAGGCCCATTATAATCAGATGGCATCGCAGCCTGCCATTGTTGCATCATGAAGTCGCTTAACTGCTTCGCAAACTCTCCAACCGGAAGCCGATTTGCCGGGAGACCGGCTTCAAATTCAGGAACGAAACTATGTGCCGTCCGGAGTCCTATCGCCGCCTGCCCATACGTAACCGCACCCACAGTGGTATGGGGCGCACTAAATGAAAGCAGCTTCGTTGCATTGTCGTAATTTACGTGTATAGACTGTCCCTGACCAACCGGTTGAGTGACCGTGACCCGGCTTTCTGCCGCCAAGACGAGCCCTTCAGGACCTTTGATAATGATTCCTAGAGACACGCTGGTTCCTTCGCTACTACTAACCATTTTACCCCCTGTTCTCATTCCCGTCCACATCAAATACGTGTTTCGCGTTGACGCCGTTTATTTGGATGGCGCATCATGTCTCCCACGAAGAACTATCAGTGAAACGGGGTCACATCTTTGCATTTTGCAATTGGTCTGTCGGCGGTGTCAGAGTTTATGAGTTTAGGTGGACCAACAGGACGTAGAGACAGCGCGGAAAGTAATCGAACCAGTGAAACGGGGTCACATCTTTGCATTTTGCAATAGTGAAACGGGGTCACATCTTTGCATTTTGCAATTGTCTGGCGGCGGTGCCGGAGTTCAGGTGGACCAACAGGACGCAGAGACAGCGCGGAAAGTCATCGCGGGGGGGAACGGGTCTGCTTACGCGCGACTGAAAAGTCGTTGACGCGGCCTTACCACGCGGCGGCGGGTGAACTGCGGAACGACCGTAGCGCTTGTGGCAGGTCGTCGTAGCACTCCATCACGTCGCCCATCGCAATCAGGTTGGCCACTTGCTGGATGGTCGGGGGAAGCCCGACGCATTTGACATCGCCGCCGCGGGCTTGCGCCAGGTGGGCGAAATCAATCAATTCCTTCAATTGCGCGCTGCCAATGTAGCTGACGCGAGAGCATTCGAGAACAAAGCAAGGGGTAACCTCATCCATCATGCGGGTCAACGTGGCGGAGAAAGCCGTGAAGGCCAGCGCGTCGACTGCCCCGCTCATTTCGATGACTTCCACGTCGTTCATCCGACGCATGTGGAATTGCAGTTCTTGCATGGCCGATACGGAACCGTTAGCAGCATCGTTTATGCCCCGCCCCACCACGGCTGCGTTCGGACAGCAGAACTGCGAGGAATTACAATTTTGGCAATTTTGGTAATTGATGGAGAACGTTTCTGTGCACCCCTTTCGGCGGGGCCGAACAAGCCCCCGCCGGGTGGCAACGCCCTGAACTTTTCGCAGGATCTCCGCCACCCACTGGCTGACCATGAAGGTCAGCTCCGAGGCGATGGCAGGGTTATAATCTTCGGACCCGACGGCTGCTGCGAGGGATTGCCAGCCGCGTCTGCGGCGGCTTTGTCGTACGCAGCCGCACCGTTGATGCGGTAGGCACTGATGAATGCCTCCCGAAAATCAGCCTGTGCGGATGGTGGCGCCGTCACGATGTAGGCTTTCAGGTAGGCGACAAACTGGTTCCACGTCACGACCTCACGGCGCAAGTCTTGTCCCCAACTCGCGCCAACGTCGCCGTAGTCGGACGCCGTCTGGGTATCGCTCGTCGTGTCCACGGGGGGAACGTAGCCCCCACCCCCGTCCGAACCGTAGTCGGCGGTGCTGGACATGATTGGGGTCGGAGCATCGTAATAGTACGGGTACGCCGTGTAGACCGGATACCAACAAGGTGCGCCGTTCACGAAAACGCAGATGAAGTGGCGGTGATACGCAAAGCGATCACGATCAAAACCCCTTCCGTGCCCAAAGCGTCCTCCGTGACGGAAGTCGCCTTGCCGGGGACCGAAGTTCATAACACGCGCGGGTTGCGGGTGAACGATCGTGTGGCCAGGGTGCGCGAACTGAGCGGCCGGTGACGGCTGCCCCTCAAATCCAGCGCCACGCCCGATGAACACCGGGTGCGATACGCCAGACGCTGCCGGCGCGGTCTCCACCCCGCGCGACGTGGTCATCTGCTGCGCCGATGGACCGCCGGAGTTTTGCATCATGGCGGCTTGCGCCCCTCCAACCGCCAGAACCAGCCCCATCGCCAATACCCCGCTCCAGGAAAGTGTCTTCATATTCCCAACTCCCTTCCATATAGGTTAGATGCCCGGGAACGAGTTTTAATTCAAAAAAAGTTGATAGTAAACACTTACAAAGTCTCTTTTGTAACCCGAATTGTGGGGCAACCCCGAAAGCGTTGGGGTTGCTGTCGTTGGGCGCTCGGCAAGACGGCGGTTTGCCCACAAAAGCCATCTCCTGCCTCCCGACTTCTGCCCCGCCGGCCCCCAATGCCGTCACCCCCGGGGATGCGTCAGGGTCTTTCCTCTTGTCCGCGTCGGCGCGTTTCGTTACCGTACCCTTCCGTGAACGGCGAATCGACAGTGCCGACTCCGACTGCTCGCCGCGACCTATTCGAGGCCGAAAGGAGCTGATGCCCAGTCGACGAACCATTCTCTCAATCATCCGGACGGTGGTGTACGCCTGCCTCACGGTCCTGCTCGCTTTGTGGCATGGTGAAGTCAAGGGCAACGCCGATGCCGTCCTGGCCGGTGCGATCGCCGGCGATTACCTGACGTGGCTTATTTGGAGCGTGATCGAGCTGCCGGATAATCTGCTGCACGGATGCTATGAAGCGTGTGTGAACATACTCTTCGGTCTGTTGGTTTATCGGGTGGGAAACATCGGCTTGAGAGCGGATGTAGACGGGGAACTTCTGGGGGTGATGTTCCTGGCCTTCCTGCTGACGATTGGGGTTAAGGTGTTTTACCTCGGTGTTATTTTCGTGGAGGAAGAAATTGAAGATGATGACTGAAGTGCACAGCCTCGCCAGCAAAAACATGCCTCGGACTTGCCCGGCTAAACCTGGCGCTGACTGAACTCTCCACCGCGTTGAGCATCAAGTGAACTGACGGAACGCCAGCGGGGCCGAATCCGTTGGCTTGATGTGTGTCTAGACTTCGCGCTACGGCATAAGGCGGACGCGGTAGTAGCGGCTGGGTCGGTTTGCCGTGACCCTTGGGGCCATCCCATCGCGTGAGGCCGACAGCCTACAACGCCTTGCGCTTCTTCAATTCGTCATCGAGCGCCCGGAGGTCGGGCGCGATGTGGATTGGGGTGCCGGCCGTTTCCATGGCGGCCTTGATGTCTTTGAGGCCGTTGCCGGTGATGACGGCGCAGACGCTTTCGCCTTTCTTGATGATGCCGTCAGCGATGGCGCGTTTGACGCCCGCGACGCTGGCGGCGCCGCTCGGTTCGCCGAACACACCGCTCAAGCGCGCGGTCTTGTTCATCGCTTCCATGATTTCCGCATCGGACACGACCACGAATTCGCCCTTCGACTCGCGGAGGGCGCTCACCGCTTTGCGCCAGTTGCCCGGCGAGCCGCAATTGATGCTGTCGGCCCGGGTCTCGCCGTCAACGGGCACGAGATCTTTGCCCGTGTGAAACGCATCCGCAATGGGTTTGCATCCCGCGGCCTGGACGCCGAGCATCCGCGGCAGTTTCTTGATAAGACCAAGGTGATACATCTCGCGAATCCCCTTCCACGTGCCCGCGATGGTGCAGCCGTCTCCGACGCTCAAGCAGACCCAGTCGGGCATCGTGTCGGAGAACTGCTCGGCGATTTCGAGGCCGCAGGTCTTCTTGCCTTCAACGAGGTAGGAGTTGATGGCGCAATTCCGGTTGTACCAGCCGTATTTCGCGCAGGCGTCCATGGAAAATTTGGTCGCCGCGTCGTACGCGCCTTTCACCTTGATGACGGTCGAACCGAACACGAGCAGTTGCGCGATCTTCGGTTCGGGCGCTTTCTCGGGGACGAAGATGAACGCGGAGAGGCCGACGGCCGCCGCGCAACACGCCAGCGACGAGGCCGCGTTGCCCGTCGAGGCCGTCGCAATGGTTTTCGCATGGTACTCGATGGCCTTCATCACGCCGACCGAACTGGCGCGGTCTTTGAACGACGCGCTCGGGTTGCGTCCGTCGTCCTTCAGATAGAAATCGCGCAGCCCCACCCATTCGCTGAGACGGTCCGCGTGATACACCGGCGTCCAGCCGATCTGCAGCGGCGGCAGGGGCAGCGAGAAATCGACGGGGATCAGTTCCTCATAGCGCCA
>JBEKYJ010000164.1:0-8575 GCA_049511095.1 Verrucomicrobiia bacterium | reverse complement strand
GGTTGCGCACGTAGAGCCTTTCCAAGTCGCTCGGTAACATGCGATAGGGGGCGTCCGCTTGGGCGTACACGCGCTTGACGCGGCCGGCCAGAATGAAGTCGTTGACATACGCGCTGCCGAACGCCGCACTGATAGTGTCGTGGATCGAGGTGATCGGCACGCCAAGCGCACCGGCCTTTTCCCAGTCCACGTCAATCCGGTATTGCGGCACGTCCTCCATGCCGTTGGGACGAACCTTGGTCAACCTCGGGTCTTGGGCCGCCATGCCGAGGAGTTGGTTGCGGGCGTTCATGAGCGCGGTGTGACCGAGGCCGCCGCGATCCACCAGCTGAAAATCCACGCCGCGAGCGTTGCCCAGTTCCATGACAGCAGGCGGTGGGAATGTGAAGACAAGGGCATTTCGGACCTTGGACAGCGCCATCATGGCGCGTGCGGCAACTGCTTGTGCCCGCAATTCTGGCCGGCCGCGCAGTTTCCAATCTTTCAACTTGGCGAATACCATGCCGTTGTTCTGCGCCCGCCCCGACCAACCCATACCGGCAATCGTGAAACAAGATTCCACGGCATCTTTCTCGTGCTCCATAAAATACTGCCGCACCTGAGTGGCCACCGCCTGCGTCTGCTCTATGGTGGTGCCCACAGGCAGGAGGATCTGGGACAGTAGCATTCCTTGATCCTCATCCGGTAGGTACGCCGTCGGCAACCGCAGGAACAGAAAACCAATCACCACAACAATCAAGACATAGGCAAACAAATAACGCGTTTTCTTGGCCAGCGAGTGGCCGACCAAGCCCACATACCGGTCCCTGACCCAGAAAAAGATCCGGTCAAACCACAGCAAGAACGGGCGCAGGAAGAAGATTGCGCTCTCCGCCGGCTCGTGGCCCTTTGGCACCGGTTTGAGCAGCGCGGCACAGAGCACCGGCGTCAGAATCAAGGCCACCGCCACCGACAAAAGCATGGCGGCGATGATGGTGATGGAGAATTGCCGGTAAATGATGCCGGTCGAACCGGGAAAAAATGCCATCGGGCCGAACACCGCCGAGAGCACCAGCCCGATGCCGATCAGGGCGCTGGTGATCTGTCCCATGGATTTGATCGTGGCCTCGCGCGGCGAAAGACCTTCTTCGGCCATGATGCGCTCGACGTTTTCCACAACAACGATGGCGTCGTCCACCAGCAACCCGATGGCCAATACCACTGCAAACATCGTCAGCATGTTAATCGAAAATCCAAATGCCGCCAGCGCCGCGAATGTTCCGAGCAACACGACCGGCACCGCGATGGTCGGAATTAACGTGGCGCGAAGGTTGCCCATGAACAGCCACATCACCAGAAACACCAATACAACCGCCTCGAACAGAGTCTTCACCACCTCATGGATGGCCACCCGCACAAACGGCGTGGTGTCGTACGGATAAATCACCTTCATCCCATGCGGGAAATACCGGCTCATCTCGGCCATCTTTTTCTTAACGGCATCAGCCGTCGCCAATGCATTGGCCCCCGGCTCTTGCCGGATAGCGAGCCCGGCGGCCGGCTTGCCATTGTAACGCCGCTCCATGTCGTAGAACTCCGCCCCAAGTTCCACGCGCCCGATATCCTTGACGCGCACAAACGAGCCGTCTGGATTGGTACGCAACGGAATGTTAGAAAACTCTGTCGGGGTCTTCAGCAGGTTCTGAACGATGATGGAGGCGTTAAGACGCTGGCCGTTCACCGCCGGTACACCGCCGAATTGCCCGGCCGACACTTCCACGTTGTAGGCTTTCAATGCCGCAATCACATCATCAATCGTCATGTGGTAATCGGTCAGCTTGTCGGGATTCAGCCAAACCCGCATGGCGTACTGCGCGCCAAACTCCACGACCTCACCGACGCCGGGGACGCGCGCGAGAACCTTCTCGATGTTGGAATAGGCGTAGTCCTGCAGGTCGTTCGCGTCCATGCTACTGTCTTCAGAAATCAGGCTGACGATGATCAGATAGTTCCGCGTGGATTTGCTGACCGTGACGCCGGATCGCTGGACCACGTCCGGCAGACTGGCCATGGCAAGTTGTAGCTTGTTCTGCACCTTCGCCCACGCCAAGTTGGGATCCGTGCCTGGCTTGAAGGTCAGTTCGATGCGCGAACCACCGGCGGAATCGCTCGTGCTGGAGAGATACAGCATGTCGTCCAGGCCGGTCATCTTCGATTCGATGATCTGAGTCACGCTGTTTTCCACCGTCTCCGCTGACGCACCCGGATACAAAGAGTCGATGGCGATAGACGGCGGTGCAATGGGCGGATACTGAGATATCGGCAGGTTGTAAATCGCCAAGCAACCCAGCACCATCAAGATAATGGCGATAACCCACGCGAATACCGGCCGGTCTAGGAAGAATCTCGATAGCATCGAAGGTCTGTGTTAGCGCGCTGGCGTGGACGCATCCGCCGGTTTGTTTGCGGCTTCATATGGAACCGTTTTCACCGCAGCGCCGGGTCGGGCTTTCTGCAGTCCTTCGACCATCACCCGGTCGCCGATCGTGAGACCGGAAGTAACGAGCCATTTGTCGCCAATCGCCCGGTCGAGCGTGAGCATCCGCAGCTCCACCGTGCCGGCAGCATTGACAATCATCACCATCGGATTTCCCATCGGATCGCGCATCACGGCCTGTTGGGGAATGAGGATGGCCTGTTCGTTGACACCCTCTTTCACCGCTGTCCGCACAAACATTCCCGGCAGCAGCACGCCATTCGGATTCGGGAAGACCATCCGCAAAATCACTGTTGCCGTGGACGGATCCACCGAGACGTCGCGGAACTGGAGCGTCCCTTCCGATGGATACTTCGTGCCGTCTTCGAGGATAAGTTGCACGGCGTTCTGGTTGTTCCCGTCGCGGGTCAACCGTCCGTCTGCCAATCGCCCCTGCAACCGCAGCAGGTCGGCGGTGGATTGCGGCACATCCACGTAAATCGGATCCAATTGCTGAATGGTGGCGACCGGCACTGGCTGATAGGCCGTCACGATGGCGCCGTCCGTCACGCTCGATTTGCCGATCCGACCCGAAATCGGTGCCGTGATTCTCGTGTACGCCAAGTTGATGCGAGCCATTTCGAATTCTGCTTCGGCCTGTTTTAGAGCGGCATCTGCATCATCGAAGTCCTGCTGACTGACCGCCTTACCCGCGAGCAACTCCTCGGCACGTTTGGCCCGTGACCGCAGCGCCGTCAGGTTGGCCTTGGCCTTGTCGAGCTCCGCTTGGAAGGGTGCGGGATCAATCTGATAAAGCGCTTGGCCGGCCTGCACATCGGCGCCTTCAGTGAACAATCGGTTCTGGATCAGGCCGTTGACTTGCGGACGGATCTCCGCGATGAGGTGCGGCGCCGTGCGCCCCGGCAACTCGGTCGTCAGCACGACCGGCTGCGGCGCAATCGTCACCACCGCGACTTCCGGCGGTGGCACCACCGGCGGCGCCACCTTGCGCCCGCAACCGGCAAACAGCAACGCCCCCAGCATCCAGCCCCAAGCACCAACTAATCTCCAATCGCCCCATTGCGGACTTCGCACGTTGAACATTGGTGCTTGTTTGCGATTGGATGCTCGGTCATTTGAATTCTTCATTTCTTCTGCATTCCATTCAACCAGATGTCGGTCAACGTTTCGCTGACCTGTTTGATGTCGAATTTATGATGGCGGTGCGCGCCAAACAGTTCTTGGATGAGGAAGTAATTGAACACCATGCCGAGAAACCCGCGCGCCGACAACATCGGGTCCACAGGACGATACGCGCCCTCGCGAATGCGCCGCCGGACGTACCTCGCCAACACCTCGAAATACTCCGCAATGTAGGTTTGGAAAAATCGCTCCGACAGCCCATGCTCTTCGAGACCGCTGAACAACAGCAGCCGGGTCAGCGTCGAGTCCTTCGTGTTCCGTTCCAGAAGGTCCTGGGTAATCGCTGCGAACTTCTTCCGTTCGTCCATCTCCGCCGCGAGTTGACTCGCCAGCAACTGGCGTCCCGAGAGCGCCCGGGTTTTCTCATCGATGACCGCCCAGTACAACTCCCGCTTGCTGGGAAAGAGTCGAAAGAGAATCGTCTCTTCCACGCCGACGCGCTCGGCAATCTCCCGCGTGGTCGTCCCGTTGAATCCCTGCTTGGCGAATAACTTCGTCGCCGCCCGCAGGATTTGCGCGCGCCGCTCGGGGCTGGGGACTCTGGAAGTCTTGGTAGACATGTAAGTGAACGCTTACAAATATACGGGACGCCATCCACAATGTCAACAGACGAGTGGTTCGCGGGTTCGGCGTCCGCTAGTCCCGATGAACCGTGTCGGGAGCAAACGCCGGCAGACACACCGCAATGTATTCCGCGCCATCTGCCCCGGGCGTGCTGTATCGGACCCATTCGCCTTTGCGGGCGATGACCGCCTGGCCCGCGCGCACGTCGAGCGAGCCGCCTGGGTGCGTCACCCGCAGCAGGCCCTTCAATACGTATGTGTACTCGTCGAACTCAGGCGTTTGTCCGGGTTCAACCCAGCCTGACGGACTCCGCATGTGCGCGATGCTGACCGCGCCGGTGCGTGTGTTCACGCGTCCGACGACTTCGTCGATGAGTTTCGGTTTGTTGCCCGCCGCGGTGATGCGGGTCGGTTTTTCGATGAGGGTAGGCATCACGTCCTTTCCGGGAGATTGCCGCAAGGCGCCGCCACGTCAGACGACTCCTTGATCGAGCATGGCCTCGGCGACTTTGCGGAAACCGGCGATGTTGGCGCCGTCAACGTAGTTGATGAACCCGTCGTGTTGCCCGTAGCGGACGCACTGGTTGTGGATGGCTTTCATGATGTCGCTGAGGCGTTTGTCCACTTCTTCGCTGGACCACTGCAACCGCAGGCTGTTCTGCGACATTTCGAGGCCGCTGACCGAGACGCCGCCGGCGTTGGCGGCTTTGCCGGGTCCGAACAGAATCTTGTGACCGAGGAACAAATCCACCGCCTCGGACGTGCTCGGCATGTTGGCGCCTTCCGCGACGCAGATGCAGCCGTTGCGCACCAGCTTCTCCGCGTCCCGGGCGCCGATTTCGTTCTGGGTCGCGCACGGCAACGCCACGTCACACTTCATGCCCCAGGGTCGTTGCTTCTCGAAGTACTGCCAGTGGAACTGCTTGGCAAACTCCCGGATGCGTCCGCGGCGGACGTTTTTCAGCTCCTTCAGGAACGCCAGCTTCTCGGCATCGAATCCCCGTGCATCATAGGCGAAGCCGTCCGAATCGGAGACCGTGACGACCTTGGCGCCCATGACCAGCGCCTTTTCGATGGCGAATTGCGCGACGTTGCCCGAACCGGAGATCACCACCGTCTTGCCGGTGACCGAGTTGCTTCGCGTGCGCATCATTTCCTCGACGAAATACAACAGCCCGTAACCCGTGGCCTCCTCTCGGATCCGGCTGCCGCTCCAGTTGATGCCCTTGCCCGTGAGAACTCCGGTGAATTCGTTCCGCAACTTCTTGTACTGGCCGAACAAGTAACCGATCTCGCGCCCGCCGACCCCGATATCACCCGCCGGCACGTCGGTGTCCGGCCCGATGTGGCGCGACAATTCCATCATGAAATTCTGACAGAACCACATCACTTCCTCGTCCGTCTTTCCCTTCGGATCGAAGTCCGAACCGCCCTTGCCACCGCCCATCGGCAGCGTCGTCAGCGCGTTCTTGAACACCTGCTCGAACGCCAGAAACTTCAGCGTCCCCAGCGTGACCGACGGATGAAATCGCAGTCCGCCCTTGTACGGGCCGATCGCGCTGTTCATTTGCACGCGATAACCACGGTTGACCTGCACCTCCCCGTTGTGGTCCACCCACGTCACCCGAAAGGTGACCACGCGCTCGGGCTCAACAATCCGCTCCATGATTTTCGCTTTGCGGTACTTGGGGTACTTCTCGATAAACGGCCACACCGACTTTGCCACTTCGGTCACGGCCTGATGAAATTCCGTCTCGGCAGGATACCGCGCCTTGAGCCCGGCCAGAAATCCCGCCATCTCGTTTGTCATTGCTCAATCCTCCTGATGAGTACCGTGCCGACACTTCGGCGTCGGCCAATCCACCCGCACCACACGGGTTCACCGCCATGCTAGGATGCTCGTCCGGGCCAAGACAACACAAAAAGGGCAGGGGCCCGCGGCGACTATGAGGACTATTGCTGGGTACACTCTTGGTACGAACACGGAGTCGCTGTAAAGCGAAACCTCCGACCCGTCAATCGGGTTCATTCCGGGTTCGTTCGTGCCAAAAATCACCCTTCCGGGGCTGTTTCTCAGCATTTATTCCCAGTTTTTTGCCTCTTTTTGTGAAACGAACCCAACTCACATTTTTACATAACGCATTCATGTCTAATTAGATAGGCATTTTTCAGTTGGGTTCGTTTGGTAAAAACACCCCTTTTTTGGAAAGTCCCGTGCCAACGCACATCCGCCAAGAGCGGCGTGGAACACGCCACGCGCGTCGAACCGACCGACCTCACCTCAACGTTCTTCTATTTCAAAGAACCGGGCCGATCATACCACAATCGCACCACCCCGTCGAGTTCGAACGCCGAAAACCACGCCGCCGAATCCCGCGCCAACTATCGCGCGAAACGCTGACCGACAAGACTGTCTTAACTTGGCATCTCTTGAGCGTTGAGCTGTTCAAGAGGTTGGCGGGATTGTCTTTGAGTTTCTGCGGCGGGTCGGAAGCACCTGCTCCCCAAGCTGCTCAGTGCCGCTGCTCAGACTGGAGAATACTTGGACGCGATCCTCTCGGTTGAAGCCGAGTGTATGCGAATTGCGCCCGTCGAAGATTCTCCGCATCTTGCCGGTAAGCACGTACAGTTGTCATCGCCAGCACATAGTGTCCGTTGAAAAGGGATTGCAGGCGGAGCCGAAAGCGTCGCCTCTGCAGCCGTAGCAGAAGCCAAGGTATTGGCATTGAGAACATTTCCCCGCAAGGTACTTTTTCGGTTCTCGGAGCCTTCTGATAGTTTCTGAGTTAAGGATCTCGGCCAGAGATGATTGTCTGACGTTACCAATGGGAATCGGCAGACCGGCGCAAGGCTGAACCGTGCCACCGAGGCAAACGTAACAACCGCAGTATAACCTGTCGCATCTCGAACCGGGAATTGGAGGAACCGGTATCCAATCGAAGCCGTACCGTTCTCTATCGACTTGCAGGAGTTGCTGGAACAGACACTTAATCTCTTCTTTGGAGAGTAAGAGAGTATCTGCATTTTGAATGGCGCGACCCTCAATGTGAACGAGTTCAAAATAGGGGTAGATACGGCGGTCGCGTGCCCAACGCCACATCTCTTGTATGTCGAGCACATTCATCCGCGTGATGACCGTCTCCAAACCGAGCCGTTTCTCTTCAGCAAGCGGCGTTGCCAGCAGGTTTTTGAGGGCCGCTTCCATCAGTTCGTGAGCGTGCTTGTGGCCTGATAAGGTATCAGTCACCTCCGGTTTGGAAAGGGAGTTCAGCTTCGTGATGACAGTCACGTGATTTGCCGCTAAGTGTTCGGCAACGGCGGCGCTGATGCGTGTGCCGTTCGTAAAGACGGCCACATCAAGGTCGAATCCACGGACGAGATCAACAACTCTGAAGAAGCGTTCGAGGTCGAGCATCGGTTCTCCCCCGCCGGTAAGCACGACCGAACGTGTTCCTAGGGCCTTCGCTTGGAGAACAACTGACTTGATCTCCGCATCGGTGAGCGGATGCGGACATCCAGTTGTGTGGTTGGAGGAAGAATAGCAGTAAAGGCACTTGATGTTGCAGGCACCGGTACCGATCTCAATGTTGATGCGCAGTAGTCTGCCCGACACCCGCGTTTGTTCAACGAGGTCTCTGCTGTAATGGATTCCAACAAGGCCCGGTGGCTCAGAGAATCGCTTCTTTCGCGCCACGGACGGTTGTTCGTGAAGCACCGTTGCGGACATCATTTACCCCACTTTCCTATCTGCGTTCGGGTCGAAATACGCCCCCATATACGCATCTTGGTCGGCCAGCTTCTTCTTGTACTCGTGTGCATAAAAACATGCGCACACTTCGTCGGCACGCAGCAGGCCAACCTCGGTGAACTCAAGTCGCCTTCCACTCTGAGTTAGGTACCCTTGGCCTTGCAGGTTCTCTATCTCATCCTGCAAATAGTCCGGCAGACCGTTCACGAATTGGTCGATGTCCGCTCCATCGCTGTAGCGCAATGCGAGTATCATACGCCGTACTGCCTTCTCAGCAGGCGTCAGTCGGTGGCCATATTTTGCGGGACGCCTGCCAGATGTAACCCACGTTTCGTATTCCTTTGCATCTCTGGTGTTGAACAGAACCGTATCGCCAACGTAAGAGTAAGCTGAGAGGCCTAGGCCCAAGTACTGACCGCCACGGGCCTTATCGTGTTGGTGACGATACAGGAACTGCCCTGAGCGAATAAAACAACTTGGGCTGCATTGAACAAAGCCATTCCGAAGTAGGTAGTTTCTAGCCTCAACATACATCTCGTCGCACTCTGTCTCGGTAGGGAATGCCACCGGCGGCAAACTGGCGACGTGAGTCCCCTCCTTGATCCG
>JBEKYJ010000163.1:0-8600 GCA_049511095.1 Verrucomicrobiia bacterium | reverse complement strand
CAACTACATGCACAACGCCAAGGTGATGGGCGACCGTCTCCAGGAAGGTTTCGACAAGCTCGTGCGCAAACACAAGATCGTCGGCGAACATCGCGGCAAGGGGTTGATGCGCGGGTTGGAGATCGTGAAGGACAAACAGTCCAAGGAAGCCGCTCCCCAGCACGTCCAACGCGCGATGGAATTATGCAAGGATCGCGGCATGTTGATTGGCCGTGGCGGCATGGCCGGGAACACGATTCGCATCAAGCCGCCGTTCTGCATCACCAAGGACGACTGCGACTTCATCATCAAGACGCTGGATGAGGTGTTCAGCATAATCGAAAAAGGCTAAAGGGTTCACCACGAAGCCGAGTCTGCGAGACGCCGCACGCCGTTCTCTCGCGGCAAACACGCAGGCACCAAGAGAAGGCGAATAACTGGTAGAGCGACGGCCGGGCAGCGCAAGGAGGTCCGTCCCCATGCGGCCTTGGTAGGAGCGCACTTTGTCAGGACGCGCTGCTCGGCCGTTGCGAGACAATGTACACGCGTTGGCGCTTTGTGCAACTGGCGGCAGGCAGCCCCGAAAACGCCACGTGTACCGTGGTAAAACTCGGGGGAGGCGGGACGCCTCGAGACAGAAGACAGGAGTCAGGAGCCAGTAGTAGAGTAGCCGAGGGGACGGCATACGGCGAAACGAAGGCGCGGGGGGACGATGACCGGAAAGATGCGATTATGCGGGACTGACCCCGTTCATGCGCTAGTGGAGGCCAAATGAGCACTTTGATGCCTTGTCCGGTCTGCAATTCGCCCGCAGAAAGTCAACGCGACGGCAACGTCGATGCCTGCACGTTCAATTGCTTGCGGTGCGGCAGTTACCAGATAACCGGTACAGCCGCTACGATGTTTAGGTCTGGGTCGCCATCGAATCAAGTGCGTGCGAATGTGTCCAGCGCCCTGTTGGAAAGCCCAAATACATCCATCGACTCAAGCAATTTGCCTCGACTCCTTGCCATCCAGCCTCCACCCGTATCGGAGCGAGCAAAGAGGCTTCTGTTTTACCTCCGGCGCCGCTTCCCAACAGCAGGCTCTTGGATCGATGTTGACTTCGGAACTGTAAAGAAGCTTTTGGAGGAATTCTCGATTGTCCAAGAAGGAAAGAGGTACGAGCACACCGCCCCTTCTGTTGAGGAAGCGAGATATTATCTCCCAATGATGAGTACGAGTTGGTCTTCCACTGAGCGCGAGCTTAACTTTCTGCTAAGTGGGTATCTGACAGTCTCAAGGGGCTTCCTTGCCTCGCAGTCCGGTTTTACGTACGTCATTACGGCTGACGGATGGGAATTTCTGGAGGCGAACACCATCAATCAAGAGAGCATTTTCGCATTCGTCGCCATGAGCTTCAGCCCGCATCTCAGCGGGCTCTTTGATTCTGGAATCGAACCGGGTTCATACGCCGCTGGTTACAATGCGTTCCGAGTCGACAGAGTAGACCATGTTAACAGAATCGATGACGAGATCATCGCAGGGATCCGGAAAAGCCGCTTTGTTATCGCGGACTTTACGGAGCAGAAGAATGGGGTGTATTTCGAATCGGGTTTTGCCGCCGGTTTGGGCCTTCCAGTGATTTGGTGTTGTCGAGAGGACGAAGTGGATAAAGTCCACTTCGACACGAGGCAGTACAATTTGCTTTTGTGGAAACCTACGGAATTGGATGATTTTGCGGGTCGCTTACGAATTCGGATCGAGGCGGTGGTCGGAAGAGGAAACTACAGCCGTACTTAGTATCCAAGAAGAGGGTCAGTTCGTTTTTCGTAATCGACGGAGTCACGCCTTCACAACCTCCATTCCCACTTTCCTGAGCCGCGGCGAGCAACCGAGCAGCCAGCCATGATATATCGCTAAGCGATATATCGTGCCACGAGACACCAAGCGGTTCAGTGATGGTTGCGGGTGGCGCTCGTTCGATAGCGACTTCTGCGCTCCTTCACTTGGAAGCCGATGCCTTTCTTGGGCGGCGGTTCCGGTAGCGCTGGCGGGTCGATGATGTCCATGATGCGTTGGAGGATGGTGACGATGGCCGCGTCGTGCACATTGAGCCGATCTTTGAGTTCCTTCTCAAGCGTGGCCAGTTTGTGGGCCAATTCGCGGGTGTCCGACAGCGCGGCGCGCATCTTCAGGAACGCCCGGACAACAAAGACGCTCATCTGAACGGCCTGCGGGGTGTTGAGGACGTTGGCCGCCATGATCGCACCGTGCTCGGTGAACACCCATGGGAGCTTGCGCTTGCCACCGTGGGCCAAACTTGAAGTCGCAATTTGCGACTTCAAGTTTGCAAGTTCCTCGCGCTTAAGCTGAAACGCGAACTCGACGGGGAACCGGTCGGGGTTTCGCTTGACCTGTTCATTCAACCGCTTGGTTGGAACGCCATAGATCTCTGCGAGATTCGTGTCGAGCATGACCTTCAGCCCGCGAATCTCGTAGATAAGATTGTGAAGACGTTCCACGGGTATGACGGTGTTCTTCTCCGAAGCCATCGGCGCGGAGTATGCCAACAGGTGCCGGTTGGCGCAAGCCCGTCATAGTCGCGCTTTAAGGTACCAATTTGTCACCTTAATCATAATGAGTTGAGCGTGCGAAGGGTGTGCTGCAACGTTTTGCCGCTCGTTAATGGCTGATCGATGCTGATTCGGAAAGCGGTTTGAAAGGCAGCGACCAGAGGCGGCCGGGACGCTGCACGGAAGGGATGCGCTAGTGACAGCACACGCTACACCGACCTGCCGGTGAACCCAACATGGCTCGCAGAGCCGTGGCTACACCGAACCCGGCTTGGCTTCCCACGCTACACCTGAAGGGAAGCTTATCGGGAATTGATATTTTTGCTGGACGCGGAGTTGCGGTGGTGGTATAAGGCTGATGGTTCTTTGAAAAAGGAGTTGGGAGGGAGGCACGGACGCCGCGTGGGGGCACGCGGCCTACAGTTCTTTGAAGGGAGTCCGGGGCAAGCTTCTAACCGGTCGGCAGGGGGGTTCTCTATACAGAAGAGTGTTTTTACCAAACGAACCCAACTGAAAAATTCGTATCTGTTTGGGCATTAGTTTGTTAGGAAAAAAGTGAGTTGGGTTCGTTTTAGCAAAAGAGGCAAAAAATCGACGAGAAAAGCGCTAAAAGAGGCCCCCGGGAGGGTGGTTTTAGGCAGAAACGAAGCCAAAATCCGGGTGAAGTTGGGCCGGCAAACGCGGGCCTACTCCGCCGAAGTGGTATTCGGCTACGAAGGCTGGACGGTCTCGCCTAGTGTTCGATGTAGCCGGGTGGCTCGCACTTCGGGTTCTTGCCGAGTGCATCCTGGTATTGCCGCCAGGACATCGGCTTCTTGGCGGTGGGCACCTCGACCATTTGGATGCAGCCGTCCACCGGGCAGACGAGCATGCAAAGGTTGCAGCCGACGCATTCGGGATCGTTGATGACCGGGACACGGTGGCCGTTGCCCGTTTCGAGGTCGATGCACTGGTGGGCACCGTCCCACGCGGCGACATGGCAGAGTTCGCAGCCGATGCAAAGATTGGCATTGATGCGGGCCACCAACTTGTAATTGAGGTTGAGGTCGCCCCAGTCCTTGATGTTCGGCAGGGCTTTGCCGACGAAATCGGTGCATTTCTGGTAGCCCTTTTCGTCCATCCAGTTTCCGAGACCGTCGATCATGTCTTCGACGATGCGATAGCCGTAGTGCATCACCGCCGTGCAGACTTGCACGCTCGTGGCACCGAGCGCCATGAACTCCACCGTATCCTGCCAGGTCGCGATGCCGCCGATGCCGGAGATCGGGATGCCGACCTCCGGGTCTCTGGCGCAGGTGCTGACCATGTTGAGGGCGATGGGTTTAACAGCCGGCCCGCAGTAACCGCCGTGCGAGCCCTTCCCGTCCACGCTCGGAAGAGGCGAGAACGTGTCGAGATTGATACCCATGATGGAGCGGATGGTGTTGATCAGCGAAATGCCATCAGCGCCGCCCGCGGCAGCGGCGCGAGCGACCTGCGCGATGTCGCTGATGTTCGGCGTCAACTTCACCAGCACCGGCACTTCGGCAACCTCCTTCACCCACTCGGTAATCATCTTCGTGTATTCGGGCACCTGTCCGACGGCCGCACCCATGCCACGTTCGCTCATGCCGTGCGGGCAACCGAAGTTCAACTCGATGCCGTCGCAGCCCGTGTCGTTCATTTCCTTGACGGCCTTCTGCCACGACTCCTTCTTCGACTCGATCATCATGGAGACGACGAGCGCGTGTTTCGGGTATTTCTTCTTCGTTTCCTTGATCTCGCGGATGTTCGTGTCCCACGGTCGGGCGGTGGTCAGTTCAATGTTGTTGAGGCCCATCATGCGGGCCGGGCCATAATCAACCGACCACAGCCGCGCCGAGGTATTGATGATCACCCCGCTGAGTGTCTTCCACACCGCGCCGCCCCAACCGAGGTCGAACGCGCGCTGGATTTGCGCGCCGCTGTTGGTCGGCGGGGCGCTGGCCAGCCAGAATGGGTTGGGTGATTTGATGCCTGCGAAATTGATGCTGAGATCTGCCATGGCTGGCCTCCTAGGCGTACTGGAATTTTGCCGTGCTGGCGACGCGGCGGATGGTTTCGTCCTTCCACAACCCCTCGAAATCGATGTCCTGGCCCGACAGGTTCTTGTGAATCGCCCAAGCCGCGCGTTTGCCGTGGGCGACGGCGTTGACCACTTCGCGTCCGCCGTTGACGCAGTCGCCGCCGGCGTAAAACTTCGGATTGCTCGCCTGCAACGTGCGCTCATCCACGGCGATGCGACCGCGGCTGTCGGTTTTCAGGCCGAGCACTTTCTGGACAAAGTCGCGCTGCTTCTTCTGGCCGAGCGATTTGATGACCATGTCGCACTCCAGGGTGAACTCGCTGCCGCGAATCGGCTCGGGCGCGGGGCGGCCGGAACTGTCGGCTTTGCCGAGCTTCATGCGGACGCACTCGATGCCTTCGACGGCGCGCTTGCCGACGATGCGCTTCGGCGCGGTGAGGAAGTAGTACACGCAACCGTCCTTCTTCGCGATCTCGTACTCGTAATCGTAGGCGGGCATTTCAGCATCCGAACGACGATACAGGACCATCACCATCTCCGCGCCGAGCCGTTTGGACTGGGTCGCGGCGTCCACCGACGTGTTGCCTGCGCCGATGACGGCAACACGTCGCCCCACCCGCACGTCGCGGAGCTTGTTGTGTTTGAGTTCGTCAATGAACGTGATGGCATCCACCACACCGGGCAGGTCTTCACCGGGAATGCCGAGATCTTCCGTCTGCCCGAGGCCCACGCCGACAAAGATCGCGTCGTTGTCCTTGGCAAGCTTGCCGACGGCGATGTCTTTCCCAACTTCGCAATTTTGTTTGAACTTCACACCGACGTGCTCGACGAGGCGTACTTCTTTCAGTGCTTCCTCAGCGCTCATCTTGTAGCGGGCGATGCCGTAGGTGTTGAGGCCGCCGGGTTTGTCGTTCTTGTCGTAAATGGTGACGGCGTAGCCGAGTTGCGCGAGGTAGAATGCGCAGGACAGGCTCGAGGGTCCGCCACCGATACAGGCGACCTTCTTGCCGTTGGGCTTGCCCGCCTTGAACAGGTGCTTCGCCTTGTCCCAGTTCTCATAGAACCAATCGATCGAGTAGCGTTGGAGCCGCCCGATCTCGATCGGTTTGGTATCGCGCTCGTTGTACACGCACGCGCCCTCGCAGAGCGAATCGACGGGACAGACGCGGGCGCAGCTCATGCCGAGGACGTTGGCGTCGAGAATGTCCTTCGCGCTGCCGCGCATGTTGCCCGAAGCGATCTTTTTGATGAACGCGGGAATGTCGATGTGCGTCGGACAGGCGCGTGTGCACGGCGCATCGAAACAGAACAGGCAGCGGTTGGCTTCCATCTTGGAGTTGTGCGGCGCGAACGGGGGATTGATGTCGGCAAAATTCTTCTCGTACTCAGCGTCGGACAGCTTCGGGGCAAGATTCTTGATCATCATGTTCTCCGTTTCGCGCGACACGTGGGAGCAAGGCCCGCAACCAGCCTTCGCCCTGTCAATAAATTATATGGTGTGGGCCCATGAGCGCAACGCAAAAACTCACCACCAGCAACAAATCAGAAATGCGTCGGGTCGCGTTTGACGAGTTTGCCACGGCCGACTTTGCCGACGAACTTGCCGTCTTTCGTCGCGATTTCGCCGCGGACGGTGACGACGTGCGGGCGACCTTTGATCGGCCAGCCTTCGAACGCGCTGTAGTCCACGTTCATGAGTTGCGTTTTTTGCGAGATCTTGCCGCGATAGTCGGGGTCGTAGACGACGAGGTCGGCATCGCTGCCGATGGCGATTGTACCTTTGCGCGGGAACAGGCCGAACAGCTTTGCCACCTGCGTGCTGGCGCAATCCACAAAGGTGTTGAGATCGAGCCGGCCTTCGCACACGCCATGCGTGTAGAGCAAGTTCACGCGGTCCTCGAGCGCCGGGATGCCGTTGGGGATCTTGGTGAAATCGCCGCGCCCCATTTCCTTCTGGCCCTTGAAGTCGAACGGCGCATGGTCGGTGCCGACGGTGCTGATGAAGCGCTGCCGCAGGCCGTTCCAGAACACGTCCTGATTCTTCTTGTCGCACAACGGAGGGGACATCACGTACTTCGCGCCTTCAAAGTTCGGCAACTCGGCGTAGCTCTTGTCCAGCACGAGGTATTCGATCAGAATCTCAATCCACACGTGAACGCCTCGCGCGGCAGCGGTGAGCGCTTCCCGCAATGCCTCTTCGTTGCTGGTGTGCACGACGTAGCAGTGCGCGTCGTGCATTTCCGCGAACGTCGTCAGGTGATGGACGCCTTCAGCCTGGACCCGCGGCGGGCGACTCCAGTAATGCCACTCGGGGCCGGTCTTGCCTTCGGCGAGCAGTTTCTTCTGCAGCTCGAACACGAGATCGGCGTTTTCGCAATGGGCGGTGACGATCACGCCGAGTTTCTTGGCGAGATGCATGGTGTGATACAACTCTTCGTCGCTGATGCCGAACGCGCCCTTGTACGCGAGGAAGATCTTGAAGCTGCTGATGCCTTTCTTGACGATCTCGGTGAGTTGGTCTTCGCATTCCTTGTCCAGGCGCGACACGGTCTGGTGGAACGTGAAATCGCAGGCACTATGGCCCTCGGCCTTGCCGAGCCAAAACTCGAAGCCGTCGGCGAGCGGTTGTTGCGTGCGGGACTGGCAGACCATCTCGATGATGGTTGTCGTGCCGCCGACGAGCGCGGCCTTGCTGGCCGTTTCGTGCGTGTCTTTCGAAAACGTGCCCATGAACGGCAAATAGATGTGCACATGGGGATCGATGAAGCCGGGGAACACATATTTGCCCGTGGCATCGACAACGGTGGCCTTGGGCGGCGCGTCGAGATTCGTCCCGATGCGGGTGATTTGCTCACCTTCGCAATAAATGTCCGCCGTGTATTGTTCGCCGGCGGTAACGATACGGCCATTCTTGATGAGAAGTGACATGGTAACACCTCGCTAGTGATGTTGTTCTCGCAACTTGCGTGGGCATCATACCGCTTCACGTGCAGGGTGACAAGCGGCAAGAAATATGTTAGACACTGCGCCCATGCGCTTTCACAAGCTGCTGGGCATTCTCGCCGCCGTTCTGGCCGGTTTGGCGCCGTCGGCATTTGCCGAACTCAAGGTTGCGTTGCTGCTGGACCGCGGAGGCAAGGACGACAAGTCGTTCAATGCTTCGGCGTATGAGGGGGCGACCGAAGCCAGGAAGAAGCTGGGAATCACCTTGAAGTATGTGGAAGCCAGCGATGACAACGCGTTCGAACCGCTGTTGCGCGCCTTTGCGCAAAAGGATTTCGACCTGATCATCGGCATTGGGTTCGCCCAGAAGGAATCGATTGCGAAAGTGGCCGCACAGTTTCCGCAAAAACATTTTGCCATCGTGGATGCGGAAGTCGTTGCGCCCAATGTCCGGTCGCTGCTTTTCGAAGAGCACGAAGGCGCGTACATCGTGGGCGCCATCGCCGCCATGACTAGCAAGACGGGGAAGGTGGGGTTCGTTGGCGGGATGGATGTTCCATTGATCCGCCGTTTTGAGATGGGGTATGAAGCGGGCGCGAAGAAGGTCAACCCACAAATTTCCATTGTCGCCAACTACGTCGGGGTGACGAGCGAGGCGTGGAACAACCCGCCGAAAGGCAAGGAACTGGCTTTGGCGCAGTATGACGGGGGCGCGGACGTCATTTTTTGCGCGGCGGGAGCATCGGGCTTCGGTGTATTCGATGCGGCGGAGGAGAGAAGGAAGTTCGCCATCGGTGTGGATTCCAACCAGAATTGGATCAAGCCGGGGTTGATCCTCACGAGCATGCTCAAGCGGGTGAATCTGGCCGTTTTTGCGACCATCGAGGAGGCGAAGGCCGGCAAATTCACCGGGGGCATCAAACGCTTCGGGCTTCCCGACAAAGGCGTTGATTATGCCGTCGATCAATACAACGAAAAGATCCTGCCCGAATCCGTGCGCCGGCGCGCCGACGAGTTGAAGACCGAAATCATCGCCGGCAAAATCGTCGTCCCCGACTACTACAAGAAATAATGGCGGC
>JBEKYJ010000162.1:0-8687 GCA_049511095.1 Verrucomicrobiia bacterium | reverse complement strand
AGTTCTCGTAGACGATGCGCCGCGCGTCGTAATCGATCACGATCGCCGAGAGACTTTGCGTGCTCAAGTCGAGTCCCAGAAAGAGCCTGGCCATGTTCGCGCCTTTGTCGTCCGCAACGTTGACTGTTTCTAGCAGGGAGGCGACGGGGCGGCAACTCGTTACTTCCCCGGCGCGGGAGATGTGGGATTCGCGCAATGCTTTGGGCAAACCCGACGGCCCGTGACGCGCGGTGTGCGGATGGCGCCCGCGACATCACGCCAGAACCCCGGGCACGACGTTCAACCAAATGAGGCGGTCAGCGGCACCTGCAATTCTGCGACTCTTCTATTATTCGCCGTAGACGATCGTCGTGTACTTGGCGTAGATCCCGAGGATATTTTGCACCTTGCAGTCCACGTGATGAACCTTGGTGACCCCACCGTTTTGCATGGCCTTCTCGATGCTCGAGTCGCCCGTTGCAATGCCGATGATGGCGGTGGATGTAGCCTCACCCACCTTGTCGGAGCCGGTCGCGGTACCGACCGCTATCGGGCCAGTCATCGCGGTATACAAGCTCCCGTTCATCGGCGTCACCCCCGTACAACCTGCCAACAACACTACTGCACTTGCACCAACCAACAAGCTTAGGAATGTTTTTCGCATAACAGTTGATCTCCTTTTCTTCTTGCGATTGTTGCAGGTGCCGCCTTGCCTCTCTACTACCTCTAACCAAAAAACCGCCTGAAGTCCACACCCGTTTTCACACAATCTCCAAGGTGGAAAGTCGGGCCCGAAATCGTCTCGCATTAAAACTTCAGCGTCGTATCAAATTGAAACCCGAAAGACTCCCGCGCACCGAAGCCGAACGAGGTCGAATCGGCGCTGGGATCGGTCCCGGGTCGTTCCTCGATCACCGCGGCGATCCCGAGTTTCCACCATTCACGGACGTTGTAGCTGGCCTTGATGACCTGCGAGCGGCGGTCCGAGAGGCTCAACCCCCCGCTGTAATCCGCGATCCGCTGCCACGCGGTGTCCATGACCATCAACCGATACCGGTACGAGAGTTGCCACTCGCCCTGCTTCTTGGCTTCGCCGAAGTCGAGTTTGGCAATCACGCCGTTCATCTGATCCAGCGTGAACGGCTGGTTCCATACGCCGGACATTTCGAAATCCTCCTTCGGCGTGTTGACGTAGTCGCCACTCAACGTCAAGACGCTCTGCGTGCCGAAGAACGGCTTATCCGAAAGCAGGGTTCTCAACCCGGTCGGTTGGTCGGCTGAATCCGTTGGCGCATTCGGACTGAATTGGGCCGTCGCACACAAGGTGCCCACCAACCACATCGAGATCGCCGCTATCAATAGGATCCGGTTTCTCATATGCCACGCCATTGTATCACAAGAGATCGTGGCGCACCAGTGGGTCTCAAGAGTTGCCGTAGGCATCGACACTGCACGCCGAGAATCCACTTGCCAGGCACCACGAGAATCTGTTTTTCTACTCTGGCACAAGTTCTCAGCCGTTTTGCACAACGTAGGGAGAAATGCGACGGGGCAGCCAGTACTATGAGAAACCACTCCCGCAACGGTTACGACGCCACCGGCAAAACCTGTTTGCGTCCCGGTGCTTGGCCGGAGGCCCGGGTGAAATGGGCCCGCCAGTTGTCCGACGAAGAGGCGAAGGCGTACACGGTTGAACACGTGCTGCGCGGTGCGGACGGCTGGAATCCCAACGTCAAATGAAGGAAACCGACATCCGGCAGGTCGAGTATGGCCGCTGGCCGAATTGTTATCGGCTGGCCAATGACGTGTGGGAGCTGATCGTCACCACCGATGTCGGGCCGCGCGTCATCCGCTGCGGGTTCGTCGGCGCGGACAACGAATTCAACGAGTATCCCGACCAGCTTGGACAAACGGGTGGAAGCGACTGGCGCATCTACGGCGGGCACCGGCTCTGGCACGCACCCGAGCACGAATCGCGCACCTACTTCCCCGACAACTCGCCCGTGAAAGTGGAGGTACGCGGCCGCGCCGTGCGCTTCGTGCAGGAAATCGAGAGCACGACGGGCATCCAGAAGGAGATCGAGTTGGCGATCGTACCGGACGCAGCACAGGCGACTGTCACCCACCGCCTCCACAATGCCAGCCCGTCGCCGGTTACGCTGGCGCCGTGGGCGCTGACGGTGATGGCCCCGGGCGGTACGGCGATCCTGCCGCTGCCGCCGCGCGGGTCGCATCCCAAGGATCTGCTGCCCGCCAGCTCACTGACGTTATGGAAGTACACCGACATGAGCGACCCGCGTTGGACATGGGGCCGCAAGTACATTTTGCTGCGACAAGATTCTTCGCCGACGGTCACACCGCAGAAAATCGGCGCGGCAGTCGCCGATGGATGGACCGCGTATGCGCGCGCGGGCCGGTTGTTCCTGAAAACCTTCCGGCATGACCCAGCCGCGACCTATCCCGACAGGGGCTGCTCGGTCGAAGTCTTTACCAACAAGGACATGCTCGAACTCGAAACACTGGGGCCGCTCACCACGCTGTCGCCCGGGGCGACCGTCGAGCACGTCGAACATTGGTGGTTGTTTGGCGATGTGCCGATCCCGCGCAATGACGCGGACATTGATGCCCACATTTTCCCGCTCGTGCAAGCTGCCATTGGTCAGCCAGGAAACACCGAGTGAATCACGAATGAAAATTCCGTTGGGAATCACGCTTACACTGATCGCCGTGCCTCTGCTTGTCGCGGTTGTCAAAGCAGAACCGGAAGGAGCGGCGCAACGTAGTCGGCCCATCACATTCAACGGAGAAGCCGCCGCACCGCAGGAACCGCTCAGTTTGTGGTATCGTCGACCCGCAACGCAGTGGGTGGAAGCGTTGCCCGTCGGCAACGGACGTCTCGGCGCGATGGTGTTTGGCGATGTCAGCCACGAACGGTTGCAACTCAACGAAGACACTCTTTGGGCGGGTGGCCCCTATGATCCCAACAGCCCCGACGCCCTGGCGGCACTGCCGGAAGTCCGGCGGTTGATCTTCGGTGGCAAGTACGTCGAGGCCGCCGATCTCATCGGCCAGAAGATGATGGCCAGACCACTTCGCCAGATGCCTTATGAAACCGTGGGGGACCTGCTGCTGACGTTTCCCGATGTCGTCGCCGTGGCGGATTACCGCCGGGAGTTGAATCTCGACACGGCCATCGCGAGCGTGACCTACAATGCTGGCGGCGTGCGATTCACCCGGGAGATTCTCTCCAGCCCGGTGGACCGGGTGGTTGTCGTGCGGCTGACGGCGGACAAGCCCGGGCGGGTTTCCTTCAGGGCCACCTTCAATACTCCGCAGAAAGCGTCGGTCACAACCGAAGCGCCAGATACCCTGGTCGTGAGCGGCGTCAACGGAAACACGGAACAGATTCCCGGCGCGCTCAAGTTTCAGGCGCGCGTCCGCGTGTCGGCCCAGGGAGGCAGGACCATGGCGGAGACGAATGCTGTGTCCGTGAAGGGAGCGGACTCGGTTACGTTGCTGATCGCCGTGGCCACAAGCTACAAGAGTTATAAGGACGTGAGTGGTGATCCCGAGGCACTCACAAAGGACTGCCTCGCCGCTGCGGCCAGGAAATCCTTCGACGCGTTGCGTCAGGCGCACGTTGACGAGCATCGGCGGCTGTTCCGCCGGGTGAAATTGGACCTGGGCACTACGGACGCGGCCCAACTCCCGACCGACGAGCGCATCAAGGAGTTTGCCAACGACGGCGATCCGCAACTGGCGGCGCTGTATTTCCAGTTTGGGCGCTATCTGTTGGTCTCGAGTTCCCGCCCCGGGTCCCAGCCGGCAAATCTGCAGGGTATTTGGAATGAACTCATGACGCCGCCGTGGGGCAGCAAGTACACGATCAATATCAACACCGAGATGAATTACTGGCCGGCGGAACCATGCAACCTCAGCGAATGCGTCGAGCCGTTACAAGCCATGATTCGCGACCTCTCCGAAACAGGTGCGCGCACGGCCAGGGTGATGTACAACGCTCGCGGCTGGATGGCGCACCACAATACCGACCTCTGGCGCGCCAGCGCGCCGATTGACGCCCCGCGATACGGCATGTGGCCGACGGGCGGCGCGTGGCTGTGTCTGCACCTTTGGGAGCATTATGAATTCAGCGGAGATAAACAATATCTCGCCACCGTGTATCCGTTGATGAAGGGCGCCACGGAATTTTTCCTGGATACGCTCGTGGAAGAACCGTCGCATCATTGGCTCGTCACGTGTCCCTCGCTCTCGCCGGAGAACCGGCATCCGAATGGCGCGAGCATTTGCGCCGGGCCAACCATGGACATGGAAATCCTGCGCGACCTGTTTGCGAACACCATCCAGGCAGGGGAAATCCTGAACGTCGACGCGGAGTTTCGCAACCAGGTTGCCGCCGCGCGGGCCCGGCTCGCGCCGCTCCAAATTGGCAAAGCCGGCCAGCTTCAAGAATGGCTGCAAGATTGGGACATGCTGGCGCCCGAACTGCATCACCGGCATGTGTCACATCTGTACGGTTTGTTTCCGAGCAGCCAGATTACCCTGCGCGGCACACCCGATTTGGCCGCTGCAGTGCATGAATCACTCACCATTCGCGGTGACAAAGCCACCGGCTGGGCGACGGCGTGGCGCATCAATCTTTGGGCGCGCTTGCACGAAGGCAATCACGCCTATGAGATATTGAAATTCTTGTTGAGCCCGCAACGCACGTACCCGGACATGTTCGACGCCCATCCGCCGTTCCAGATTGACGGCAACTTCGGAGGCACGTCCGGTATCGCGGAGATGTTGCTGCAGAGTGAGGGCGGGGAAATCGAATTGCTGCCCGCGCTGCCGAAGGTGTGGCCGACCGGCTCGGTGAAGGGACTGCGGGCCCGCGGCGGATTCGAGGTGGACATCAAGTGGAAGGACGGAAAACTGGTTGAGACAACCCTCCGCTCGAAACTGGGCAATCCCTGCAGGGTGCGCTACGGTGGAAGCGTCGTTGAGCCGACGATCAAGGCGGGAGGAACCGAGCATCTGGGTGCGACACTTTGTCGAGCAGCCGGGCATTGAAGGACCTGCTCTCGCATCCTCGTTTATGATTGACTTCAATCATATATATAGTAGAGTGGTATCATCGTCACGGTATTCCGGTGAAAGTTCCCTTCCATATCGTCCAGGCGCGCCGGCAACGGGTCGCCGAATTGCTGCAGCAGTCGCAATACATCCCGCTGAAAGAGCTTTGCCGTCGACTGGGCGTCTCGGAAGCCACGGCCCGACGCGATCTGGCGGCGCTGGCGCGGGAACGGACCATCACGCGCACGTGGGGCGGAGCGCTGGTGGATTTCAACCAGCGTTTCCCGTCGTTTCGCGAGCGGCAGTTCAAGGCGCGTGCCGCCAAACGGCAGATGGCCAGGCTCGCACTGAGACAGTTGAGTCCGGCCATCACGTGTTTTTTTGATGCGGGCACCACGGTGTACGCCATCGCCGAGGCGTTGGCCGCCCATCCCGTCCAACAACTCACGGTGGTGACGAACAGCCTGCCGGTGGCCGATGTACTCGTGGAGGTCAAGGGCGTGGAGGTGTATCTGGTGGCAGGCCGGTATCTGGCGCGGCAATCGGTGTTGTTCGGCGAGCCGGCGCGGCGCAGCCTGCAACTCTGGAAACTGGACGTAGCGTTCATGGGTGCGGAGGGCATGACCGGGGCCGGCCTCTGGAATTCGCAGAAAGATGTCACGCGGTTCCAGCGGGCGGTCGTGGAAAAGGTCGCGCGCTGTATTTTTTGTCTGGACGGCGGTAAGCTCGGACAGGAGGCGCCGCAGTTTTTGCTGCCGTGGTCGGAAGTGGATTGCTTGCTGACGGACGCAACGGCCGGAGAATTGAAGACGGCCGGAATTAATTTGGGCCGAAGGCGACTGCTGACGGCACATGAATCACTGACATGAATGTGCATCACTATATCGCTTGTGATCTCGGCGCGGAAAGTGGCCGGGTCATGCTCGGCTCGCTCGAGGGCGAGCGGGTGACGTTGGAGGAGATTCACCGTTTTTCCAACGGACCGGTGAGCGTCTTCGGCTCGTTGCGGTGGGATGTGCTCCGCATCTTCGATGAACTCAAGACGGGCCTGGGCAAAATCGCCGCCCGCGGGATCGAGGTTGAGAGCCTGAGTTGCGATTCGTGGGGCGTGGATTATGTGTTGTTGCGCGGCAACGAGCCGATGCTCACCGTGCCATACCACTACCGGGACGCGCGCACCGATGGCGGGTTGGAACGGGCGAATGCCGTTATCCCCTTGGACACGATCTTTGCGGAGACGGGCATTCAGTTCATGACGATCAACACATTGTATCAACTCCACGCCGATCAGGCGCAGCGGTCGTGGGTGCTGAAATCCGCCGACCGATTTCTCACCATCGGCGACTACTTCAATCACCTGTTCAGCGGCGTGTCCCGCTGCGAAGAGTCACTCGCGAGCACGACGCAACTCTACAACCCGAGGAAACACAAGTGGTCGAAGAAGCTGATTCGGGGTTTTCGATTTCCGAAAGCGATTTTCCCGGAGGTCGTGCCGTCCGGCACGGTGCTCGGCCCGGCGTTACCCGAGTTGGGGCTGGCTGGCGCGAAGGTCGTGGCCAGTTGCTCGCATGATACGGGAGCGGCAGTCGCCGCCGTGCCGGCGGAGGGACGCGATTGGGCGTACATCAGTTCGGGGACGTGGTCGCTGCTCGGCATCGAGTCGAAAAAGCCGATCCTCACGGACAAGGCGCGCCAGTACAACTTTACGAACGAGGTTGGGTGCGGCGGGAGCATTCGTTTTCTGAAGAACATTGTGGGTTTATGGGTCGTGCAGGAATGCAAGCGGGCGTGGACCAAGCCCGGTGAATCGATGAGCTACGAGTCTTTGAGCGAGGCGGCGGCGCAGGCGCCGGGGTTGCGGGCGCTCATTCGCCCGTCCGACCCGCGGTTTGTGAAGCCCGGCAACATGCCGGGAAAAATCGCCGATTTTTGCCGCGAGACCGGGCAACCCGTGCCGGGCGACGCAGGCGGGACCATAAGGTGCGCGCTGGAGAGTCTGGCGTTGCAGTATCGCCAGACGCTCGACCAGATTGAAGACATCACCGGCAGGAAAATTATGAAGCTTCACATCGTCGGCGGCGGCAGCCGGAACAAGCTGTTGAACCAGTTTGCCGCCAACGCCACCGGTCGCACGGTGATGGCCGGCCCCATCGAAGCCACGGCTGCGGGCAACGTGCTCATCCAGGCGATCGCGCTTGGGCATCTGCCGTCGCACGAGGCGCTGCGCCACGTTGTGCGCAACTCGTTTGAGGTCGAAACCTACAAACCCGCCGACGCGGAGCTTTGGCAGCAGGCCTACGAGCGATTCCAAGGATTCAGCAAATGAAAGCCTACCGTCACGTGAAGCATCTCTGGGACGATTCGCAAGCTGCCAAGCTGAGCGGCGTCGAGCGTCTCGTTTATCGCTCGAACCTGCTCGGTTCGGACCAGCGCATCACCAACACCGGCGGCGGCAACACGTCGTCGAAAATCACCGGGCGCGACCCGCTGACGGGCGGAGAAGTGAAAGTGCTCTGGGTCAAAGGTTCGGGCGGCGACTTGCGCACCTCGACGCGCGACAACTTCGCGTCGCTCTATCAGGACAAACTGATTTCGTTGCAATCGGTGTACACCGCGGACCCGAAGCGCGGCCCGAAGACCGGGATCGAGGATGCGATGGTCGGCATGTACCCGCATTGCACGTTCAACCTCAACCCGCGCGCCGCATCCATCGATACGCCGCTGCATTCGTTCCTCCCGTTTCAGCACGTGGACCACATGCACCCCAATGCGGTCATTGCCGTCGCCGCGGCAAAACGCTCACAAGAGTTGACGAAGGAAATCTACGGCGACGAAGTTGTCTGGACACCGTGGCAACGGCCCGGATTCGATCTGGGGTTGAAACTTCAGGAACTCTGCAAAGAGCAACCGCAGGCGAAAGGCGTCATTCTCGGCCAGCACGGCCTCATCAATTGGGCCAATGACGACAAGGAGTGCTACGAACTGACGCTGACATTGATTGAGCGCGCCGCCCAGTTCATCGAGCGGCACGACAAGGGCGAGGAAACGTTTGGCGGACAAAGGTACGGCGGGCTTGAGAGCGACCAGCGCCGCGCGGCGCTGGTGCGGATTCTGCCGTGGTTGCGCGGACAGGTCAGCCAACCCCGAACGTCTTCGGGGCAGGCGCTGCGTTTCATCGGCACGATCCAGGACGACGACAGGATGTTGCGATTCGTTAACAGTGTGGACGCGCCGCGGCTGGCCGAACTCGGCACATCGTGTCCCGACCACTTCCTGCGCACCAAGATCAAGCCGCTCTTCGTGGATTGGAATCCGCAGGCTGAAGATATCGTCGTGCTGAAACGGAAACTCGCCGACGACCTCGCAAAGTACCGCGACGATTACGCCGCCTACTACAATCGCTGCAAACATCCTGACTCGCCCGCCATGCGCGACCCGAACCCGACCGTCATCCTCATTCCCGGTCTCGGCATGATCGCCTGGGGCAGAGACAAGAGCGAATCGCGCGTGACCGCCGAGTTTTACAACTGCGCCGTCGAAGTCATGCGCGGCGCGGAGGCGATTGGCGAGTATGTCGCGCTGCCCCAGCAGGAGGCGTTCGACATCGAGTATTGGCTGCTCGAGGAAGCGAA
>JBEKYJ010000161.1:0-8733 GCA_049511095.1 Verrucomicrobiia bacterium | reverse complement strand
GCTACCGCCATTGAGTTGCTGCGACTGACGACCTCACGCATTGAAGCCGTGGAAGCCGAGATTGCCCAACTGGAAGCCACGCCGGGGATCGAGCGGGACGAAATAACCACGCGGATCGCCGCCCTCGTCTCGCAATTCGCCAACGCCGAGACGCTGTCAGAAGCCGCCGCGATCCAGACCGACCTCCTGGCTTGGCAGGCGCTCGGTATGAACTACTCGAAGCGCGCCGATGCGTTCACGGCGAAGGTCGCCGCCAAACGGGTGGAGTTGGCTGCACACGCTTCCGATCTGGCGGCAACACGGGCGAAATTGGAACGGTATCAAACGGAACTGGAGGGCACCGGTGATAGTGTTGAAACTCCGTGACGACTCGGCATTGGCAAAGCGTCTCGGCGTGAAGACCGCCAGCGACCTTGAGGCGTTGCTGGAGGCGCTGGCGGCTGTCGTGGTCGTCACGGGTGCGAAAACCACGGCGAGCATCATCGCGGAACTTGAAATGAGGTTCGGGTTGTTGTCGCCGCGACCCGCGCCGCCGCCCGTGCCGATACCGGAAAGTTTCCCGCCGGCGGGAAACTTTGAGCCAACGGGATCGACACCTACGCCAGAACCGACACCCGAGACGACGGCACCGCCAGACCCACGAGCCACGGCGTTGGCGTTGGCGCAACGCCTCGCGGAATTGGACGGGAGGCTTGGTCCGGCGCGTGCCTGTACGGACGCGTCGTGAAGCGCGAAAAGCAAAAGGGCCGCGGTGATTAGCCGCAGCCCTTCGGGGTGCTTGAACTACTTTTCGGTCAGTTCTTCGGCGCGTCCATCAACCTGTCGTAACAGGGCTGACAAAAGCCCATCCGTGCCGCCATTGAGCCGTCCTGTTCAACCATCTTCGGACAGTTCTTCCCGCGACACCGCGTAGCGGGCTTTGGCGTACTGCGGACTTCTCTCGGCTTGGTTCTATTCATTACCATTCCTTTACCCACTGATGTCCGTTCCCTCGACGCAATGTAGTCCAACTGCTGCCCTCGTCAAGAGGCACAATCAACGATCCATTTTCGCTGCATCGACCACCGCCTTTGTCTTCGGGTCGTATCGGGCTACATCGTCGTGACTGGCGGACACAATTCTCCATTCTTCAGTATCGTGTTGAAGTTTTTTGATCTCAAGGCGGCTCCGTCGCCACGCTAGGACGCATTGGACGACGACCGTCGTCAAGGTCACGACCATCGTCCAGTTCACGGCTTTCAAGCCTGCAACTATGGCATACAGTTCAATCATACCGGTGGCCGCGGTGTTGCGCCTCCCGACGACGCGGCTTACCTCGGCGATGGTGTCAACCAGCCGCCCGCCACGGCTTCGATTCTAGGCAGTTGTCGTTCCGGCTTACACGCCGCAACCGCCAAGCCGACGGATTTTTCGTCGCAAAAATGCGCACCGCCGTCGAAAGACCGTCAATTCCATCAATTGCGCTTGTTCACGACTCACGAAGTGCAAGAGTTCTGGCGTTGAAACCAACACGCCCAAACGGGCAGAGAGGAAAGCCAGATGAAGAAGCACGCGAAGCAAGAGGCGGAAACAGCCAAAGCGCCAGTGAAGCCAACCGACGGAAACCCGTACCCACCGAAACGCCTGCGCGGTGTGATCTACGCCGAGGGCAGCAAGGGCTTCAAGACCGAGGCGGCGCTGTTTGACCGCGTGGCGGCGATCACCACGCGCCCGAAGGACGGCATTGAGAAGGCGACGCGGGAACAGATTGCGAGGTGTTACAGGGTTGTGTCCGACCCAAAAAACCGTTTCAATCTTGGCTCGAAGGTTGAAAAGCAGGGCGACACGATGACGATAGTGGCGAAGTAAACCGGGAACCAGAGACACGCCACGATGGCGTTGTCTCTTGTCGGGAGAAGTGAAATGACCTGCGGAGTGTGGTAGGGTATGGTTAGTCCGGTCAGGTAGAGTACGGTGAGGATCCGGCGGGCGGCAGATGCCGACCCGCTGGTTTCTTTTGTGCCAGGGAAATGAAAGACCCGGCATTGCTGCTGGGTCTGGTGCCGTGTCCAATCACGGCGGGTGACTGAGCGGCTGATGCACCACAGCGTCCGGCGTGAAGGTGCGGGCGACTATCTTTCGTGTTGCTCCGTGCCTCGTTCCGGCAGTACCTTCTGAACGGAGAAGCAGGCTGCGATGAATGACAGGCAGCGAATAGTTCTGTGCGTTGGACTGGTCGTTATGGCAGTGATGGGTTTGCGACCACCTTGGGTCGTCACCGTCAACGCCGGATACATTCACACTCGAACGGATGCTGGATATGGATTCGTTTGGGACCCGCCCGAGCGTTCTCGTGGAAGCGTAACCATCGATGCCGGTAGGCTGGTTGTGATGTGGGTCGCGGTCGGGCTGGTCACGGCTGTCGGTCTTCTGCTCGCGGGAAAGAGATGGTCGTCTCCAAAGTCGATGTGGAATCTTTCGGTGGGCGACCGCGTGACTTCAATAACCTGCGGAAGTTGCGGGAATCCAATGACAGTCACCGACACGGACGCGCAGGGAGTGCACCTCCATTGCCCTCAATGCCCGCACATCAAGGTCGTGCGGCACCGAGTTTCGGTGTCTGGTAAAACCGTCAAGCCCGGCAGCATACCAAAACAAACCGAGCGGTCGTCTATGCCCGATTTCGATGCGTTGCTTGCCGAGGGAGGTCGCGAGCCGGTCACTGAATCGTGGTGGAGTAGACTACGGCGTTTGTGGAAATCTGAAAGCGGGCAATGAAGGACCGCAAGGCGCTCGCCGAATTCCGAATACACCTGCTCGCGGCGCTGTACAAGTGCCGTCCGGTTGCCCTCAAACCGGCCACCCTCTTGCAGCGAATCCGGTCCGGGATGCCAGAAGCGGACAAAGATCAGGTACAGCCGGAACTGCAATACTTCGTGGACAAGGGATATGTGGTCGAGGTGATGGAGCCGCTGGGCGCGACGCGATACTACCGCCTACACGCGAACGGCGTGGACTATATGGAGCGTTCGCATTGGGACTGGGTGAAAGGCACCTAACCGGCTCCTCTTTTGTGCCAGGGCGCGGCTGAATCGGTGGGTGTAGGCTATGGCAGAGGGTTCAAATGACGCGCTGGCGGGCAATCTGAGGCGGCGTTTTCAGGCAAAAGGGCGTGAGGTTCGCTGTTTCCAGCCCCGGCGCAATTCGACCGTCAACTTTTTCGGTGGACGATGGCGGGCTGGACGGCTAGGTTGCGAGGGTGAAGCGCGATATGGATTTAATCCGACTGCTGCTGATTCATTATGAGGGCGAGGAGAAGCCGGATTTGTCAGGGTACACGAGAGACCAATTGAACTACCACCGCAACTTGCTCTTGGAGGCTGGACTGGCACACGGCAAAGCCCTTGGAGGTTTGGCGGGAATATCGGAAGTCAACATCACACGCCTCACTTGGGAAGGACACGAGTTTCTCGATGCCGCCCGAAATCCGACGATATGGAAGAAGGTGCTGGCGGCATCCTTGACGCTCGGTGGTGGGCTGACGATGCCACTTGCTAAGGCGTTGATGGCGAAGTACGCGAAGGAACTTCTCGGGCTGGATGTGAAATGAGCCAATCTGATAAGAAATTCGCACAGCGCAAGGCTGCTTTGCAGAGGATTAAGGCGGACATAATGTCTGCGACCAATCCGAGTGTGTTATACCGATGCGGTCGGTTGCTTGCCAAGGAATTGAAAGCAGTCCATCAACTACAATTCTCGTGTCCAACAGGAATCGGCCGGAGCCTGCTTTCAGAAAATAGTCGGATTTACAATATGGCGCGGAAGCGCCTTGCTCAGTTGGAATCGCGCCTTGATCTAGGAAAGTAGCAACCGTCAGCGCCGCTTCGCCGTCGTCAGGCAATCCCGGCTCCTCCTACAAAAAAAACACTTGCGGGCGCAAGATTGATGGTGGTGCGGCCCAGGACGTATTTGAAGCCGCTGTTCTCGATGGCGGTCTTGACGCGGTCGCGTGATTCCTTTACTGCCGCGTCGGGCAACCCTACAATGATGACGGCGGGTTGACCCCACCCCGCATTAACTTCGATTTCGATAGGATAGGAATCGATACCGAGGACCGCCGCGGAGTGAACCTTAGCGAGCATCCACAACTAATAACCAAACCGATGGCGTAAGTCGAATGAGATTTGTGCGGCCACGACTCCTGCGTTGAACACGTCGAGTATCACGCATTCCGTTTCTGGCCAGTGACTGCGGCATCGACTAGCATACGCTTTACAGTGGACAGCCGTTCTTCGGGTGTCGCACCCAAAGCACGCCAGGTTTTCGCTCAGCCCCTGAAGGATGCTTTCCGCCTGAATTAGTGGAGAGTTATTGTGCCGCGTCCAGAAAGAACGATGGGGCTGTTTCCCAAAGTTGTGGTTGGGGCCGCTGTACCATCTCTGACATAGGTGGGCCTCGATGACCAACCGGACAGAATCATCCCCGTCGGCGCGTGATGTTCCGCTATCCACACAAAAACGTTTGTTCCAAATTGATAGTAATAATACGGGTATTGCACTGACGAAGTTGAGCAGTTGTTGTTACCAATCAAGGACTCCACATTTAGTATTGCCCGACCGACTGGTGTGAGGACATTGTTTGAATCGTACGCCCCCTGGCCTGCGCCAAGTTGCATACCGGGCGCACAGACAACGCCATCATTATAATTCATCGGGAAAATGCCTATCACCCCGGACTTACGCATCATCAGGATGGCTTTGACGAATCGGTCAGCGTAGAGACTATCGATAGAAGAGTCGCACGAATGAGGGAACTCCATGAGGTCCATCAACATCGGCTTGCCAAGGGCCCCGATGGCATCAAACAGTTGGTCGTATCGCATGAGGTTATTTACTGCATACCCATAATCTAGCGCACCACTCCCCCCCCCGCTGCTGGGAGGATTCGCCCACTCAGCTTCATGGAACGCGATCACATCGTAATCATTCGACCCTGCCCAGGATGAATATACGCTGTAGATGGGGTGCCCAAGCTCTCCTTCAGCCATCATAATCCCGTTGGCCCTTGCGACGTTGACGACCGAACTGGCAATGGCTGCTTCGGGAAGTGAGTAGTTGGTGCCCAAATCCGGTTCCCAGGCGATCCCCAAGGCAGCAATTTTACCCGGCCCTTCATGGACGATGAAATTGCTGATGATTTGCGAAGCTGCCGTGACTTGAGGATCCCAAATATCACTACCCGGTCCCGCCCCACCAGACAGGTCTTGCGGCTTTGGGGCAAGATTCCAGAACCATTGTGGCCTCACATCGTAAGGGCCAGTATTCGTGGTCAAAATGGCTACGCTATTGCTCCATCCACATGTGACATAATACCCCCAATCCATACAGACCTTCACTTTCGTCTCGTAGGGAGCCATCCAAGTCTTGTTGCTGGCAATACCCGCATCAAACTTTGAGAAATCGTATACTCCTTGCGTAGCACAGCAGTCGCCTATGAAAAGATTGTGCATCTGCCATACAGGCTTCCATGCAATTATACGACTTGCAGCATTAGTGTCTGGCCGTTGATGGCCATTGCCCATCCAAGTACCGGCCATCATCCACGATATGACTGAATCAGGACTCCATTGAAATACTGTACCTCGTCGGTAATTCACGCCAAAATGGGTTGTTCCGTAAAGATTGTAATTTGAAGCCACCTGGGTCAATCCGGCATGTGTCGCCCCATCGGGTCCACTGAAGCCATATAGTTGCTGCGTCGTCACTGGAATATTGGTCGACGGAGCCTGTGCCCAACCAGCAGTCGCCGCGAGCATCAGGAACATGAACAAGGTAAAGAATACACTGAGTTTTTTCATGTCATTCCAGCCCATTCAGTTGCAGGCGTATAAACCATTGGTACAAAAAAATCAATGGTCATCAAGTCCGTCGATCACTGAAAAGCGATGACCGGGCTCTGGCGAAGCAACGTCTCCAAGAATTCAGACTGCAAACCCACCGCCGGATCCCGCCGCCGATCCCGTTCGATATGCGACTGCCCAAGATGAGACTCGTGCGGAGCACTGGACATCGATATTAGGAATCCGCAGGCTGGTTTTTTGGGGCAGTGTAGCGTCCGGTCACGCCTCCAAGGAGGTGCTTCGACTGTGGATGTCGAAGAGAGAGGACATGTCCGTCTCTACACTGCCAGTAGAATGTCCGGCGATTTGCCCGCGGTGTCAATTGCGGGTAGTGGCACCGTTTGGGCGCATCTTGACACTGCCACCATTGTGGCGTCTGGCTGTCCTCAGCCGAAACTCTGCAAATGCCCGCCCGGATGCGCTGGGGACAGCGCACGCTACACCGCCAAAACTGCTCGCATGGCGGGTGGACTTGTGGTAATAAGAGTTTGGTGGCGATCATGGAAGATGAGACGCACATAGATGCCGAAGTGTACGGGGCCACGACCGACGAGTCCGTGCTGGCATTGGGGCAAACGCCGCGAGCTTCGGCGTCGGCGCACCTGAACCCGCCCTTCCCCGAGACGCCCGCCCAGTTGGATCTAGGTCTCAACTTCGTGGCCGATCTGGCCTTGAAGACGTTGTCGACAGATGCAGCCTGCACGACCGCCAGCGTGAGCGAACGGATGAATCTCGGCTTGGTGATCACGGAGACGGTGCTGCAGCGGCTGTATCACGAGAATCTGCTGGAAATGAAGGGCAGCATCGCGTTGCACAACAACCGTTATGCGATGTTGGAACGCGGCTGGGCGCGGGTCTTCCAGTCGATGAGCATCTGCAGCTACGTCGGCCCGGCCCCGGTCACGCTAAAGGCGTACACGAGAATGATCGTGCAGCAGATGCGTTGCCGCACGGCAGTGACCCGGGCGGCCTTGGAGCGAACGTTGTCGCACCTGGTGCTCCCCGGGGACGTCAAGCGGACGCTCGGCGTCGTGCTCAGTTCGGGACGCAGCCTGTTCCTGAGCGGGCCGCCGGGCAACGGCAAGACGGCCATGGCCCGCGCGCTGGTCAACGGCATCGCGGAGCCGCTGTGGATTCCGTATGCCATCGAAGTGGACGGCCAAGTCATCCGCGTGTACGACAAGAACGTCCATCACGCCATCGAGCCCCAGGAGACCGACGTGGACCGCCGCTGGGTGAAAATTCATCCGCCGTTGGTCGTGGTCGGCGGCGAACTGACCATCGAGAGCCTCGATCTCACCGCCACGGCCAGCCCGCGCTATTACGAAGCGCCGTTCCAACTCAAGGCCAATGGCGGCGTGCTGTTGGTGGACGATTTCGGGCGGCAACGCTGTTCCGCGCGGCAGTTGTTGAATCGCTGGATCATCCCGCTGGAAAACCGGATTGATTCGCTGACGTTGAGCACCGGCAAGAAAGTGGATATTCCCTTCGAGCAGATCATCGTGTTCGCGACGAACCTGACGGATGCAGACCTGACGGACGAGGCGTTCATGCGCCGGATGGGATATCGAATGACGGTTACCCGTCCGACATGGCCAATCTACGCGGAGATTTTCCGGCTCACGGCAGCCGAGTTCGGCCTGGCGGTGGACGACAAATCCATCGAGCGGCTGGTGCAGCGATACAAGGCCGAGGGCCGCGTGCCGAACGCTTGTGAACCGCGCGATTTGATTCTGCGAGCGGTGGATTTCTGCCACTTTGAGCAGCAGGAACTGGCGCTGACGGACCAAACCCTCGCCCTCGCTTGGGAAGGTTACTTTGGCGCGCCCGCCGCCCAGCCGACACTGTGGAAGTAAGCAGCCCCCCTACGTTACGCCCGCCTGCGTTTGCGGAACGTGCACAAGGTCAACACTCCGGCACCGGTCAGCAGAAACGAGGACGGCTCGGGAACGAGATCGAAGGTGAAGTTGTCCATTACAGAGACGTACTCGCCACCACTAACGCCAAAAGCCGGCTGACCGCCAAAGGAGTTGAAGTAAATGCGGTTAATGTCGAGGTAATCGAAAGTGAACAGAGTCGGGCTTGTCGCGCTAGCGATTACGATTTGGCTATAAACCAAGCTTGCCCCGCGAAATCCCTGCACTTCGATGTTGAGGTTGCTGTTCCAGTAGCCTGTGAGGTAGGCACTGATGAAATTGAAATTAGTGCCGGGTGAATCGATCTCGGAATTAGCGATGCCGAACGCGTTGCTGCCGAAAAGAGCGGCTACGTTCGAAGACGAAGCCATTCCATAGTACTCCCCCGTGAGGCCACCGGCTATATCCGGGTGCCGGCCCGCGATGAGATTCGTATCTAGGATTGCGTTGTCGACCTGAATGGTGCTCCAGGTAAGCCCGTGGTACGGATTTACAATGAATGATCCAGAGCCCGTTGCGTGGAGATCATCAAACGTGATAACTGTTGCCGCACTGATCGAAGCAACGGAAAAAGCGAATAACGCGAGGACTGCAAGTGGCAGGAAGAATCTGGCCTTCATTGGGCGAACTGGCCTTTCCGTTTCTACGCCAGCATCATAACGCGGACGGGCCGCAAGTCGAGGCAATTCGGGGCAGGCCGCCCTCCCACGGATTCTCGGTTGTTCCAGAGCGGCGGCGTAGGGCCACGCCGCCCTACCAACACATCCGGTGGCGGGCTGAGCCGGCCCGCCTTACATACGACACGGATTACGCCGCGTGAGGGCACGCGGCCTACAACGGCAGGCGGAGCGTGGCCCTCCACGCATCAAGGTCGCTTGCGTTTGCGCAGCGCGCACAACGTCAACACCCCGGCACCAGTCAGCAGGAATGTGGACGGCT
>JBEKYJ010000160.1:0-8902 GCA_049511095.1 Verrucomicrobiia bacterium | reverse complement strand
GTTCGGCTGGAAGGTCTCGGGCACGGGGAAGATCTTTGCCGGGCTGGGCTGCCCGAACGGTTGCGATTTCTGCTGCACCTCGCATTTCTTCAAGCGCAAACACATCAAGCTGTTGCCCGACGGCAAGGACATTTACGCCGTCGTCGAGCGCTACCACGCCATGGACCCCAGCCTGGTCTTCCTGATCATCGACGAGGATTTTCTGTTGAACAAGAAGCGCGCGATGCAATTCCGCGAGTGCGTGATGAAAGGCGGGAAGAGCCTGTCGATTTTCGCGTTCTCCAGCGTCAAGGCCATCAGCCAGTACACGGTCGAGGAGATCCTCGAGATGGGCATCGACGGTTTCTGGATCGGCTACGAGGGCACGCGCTCCAATTACGCCAAGCAGCAAGGCCGCCCCATCGAGGAAATCCTCACCGAGTTTCGCGAGCACGGCATCACCGTGCTGACCTCGATGATCATCGGGTTCGATTACCAGACCCCGGAAATCGTGGCGCAGGAATTCGACGGGCTGATGAAGCTCAAGCCCGCGCTGGGACAGTATCTGATTTACGGCCCCGTGCCCGGCACGCCGTTCAATGAGCGGGTGCGGCGGGAAAACCTGATGCGCGACGAGTTCGTCCAGCATCCCGACCGGCTCTATCGGCAAGCGGACGGATTCACCACCACGATGAAGCATCCGACGCTTTCGGCCGGGGAGATCGAGGGGCTGCAACAATGGTGTTTCGAACAGGATTTCCAACGGCTCGGCCCGAGCATCTTCCGCGTCCTCGAAAGCCGGTTCCTCGGCTACCAAAAACTCAAGAACTTAGCGAATCCGTTCCTGCGCCAAAAGGCCGGGATCTTTGCCAGGGATTTGCGGTGCGCGTATCCGGTGTTCCTCGCCGGGCGATTGCTCGGCCCCAACGCGGCGGTGCGGCGCTGGATTGGAGATTTGGAACAGCGCATTCACGCCGAACTGGGTCGCCCCGCATGGGCGGAGCAGTTCCAGTCGGTGCTGGCCGTGGGCGCGGCGCTGTGGACGGCGCTGACGTTGAAGTTGGACCTCTTCCAGCATCCGCGGTTGATGCGCACGACGTATCGGCTGCCCGACAAACGCTGGAGCGAGTTCCATCTCTGGGAGGAAATCCCCCACAAGATTTCGATTCCCAATCTCGCCATCCGCGTCGAGTTGCAGCACGCCAAGCAACAGGTCTGGCTGCGCCTCGAAGGCGTGCTTTCCGCCGCGCAGGCGGAAGGACTGGGACAACGCATCCATGACTCACTGGCGCGCAGCAAGAGCCGGCTCATCCTGGACCTGGACAAACTCCACTGGGACAAGGATAGCGACCTGCGGCCCTTGTACGAAAAACTCGCGGTCTATCGTTCGCGGATTCGCCTCGTGCTGCCGAAATTGTCCACCGCCCATCCCGAACTGATTGTGCTGGCCAGCATGTTCCACTATTACAAGGGCTGAGCGCGCCCTGCCGGCGGGGTCGGATTGCCGGGCCACTTGCGTTTGGCTGGATGAGGTGTACGTTACCGCAGGAGCTGAGAGAGAGTAGTTGGCGAGATTCGGAAGTTGCGAGGTTCGGAAGTTGTGAGTTTCCTCTCAGCTCCTTTTTTGCCCCGAAAAGGATTCGGGGCGTTTGCCGCACACGACAACGGCGTCTCGCCCGGGGCTCGGCTCCGTCTGACTCGGTTTTGCCCCAACCACAACCGCTCTGGCGCGACTAGACTTTCTGAATCTTCCCGAACCACTTGTCGACGAATTTGCTGGTCACAGGCAGCGGTTTGCATTGGCCGGAGCTGGAGTTGATGATCCCGAGGATGCAGAGTACGATCCCGCACACGTTCACGGCCACCAGCAGCGGAAACCCGATGCAAATGAGGCAGAGCGGCAGGCAACAGAGGGCAACGATCACCCAGCAGATGTACATTGTGAGCGCCTGTTTCGCGTGGTAGAGGGAATACGCATTGTTCTTCGATGAGATGGAGACAATCGACACGATCAGGCCGATGAAAACGATGGGGATGTAGGCCAGGATCGCCATCGTCTTGCCGCTGTCGATCTCCTGTTGTGAGAGTTGAGTGGGGGGCGTTGTCGCGTCCGTCATGGCAATCTCCTTCGGTTCTGAGGGGTTTCCTCGCTCACTGGTTTCCCGCCATTTGACCTAGCCACCGCAGATAATCCAAGACGCCCTCGCATGTGTCAATCGCAAACCGAACAGGCCGGCGCACGATGCCTTGCGCAATGTTGGCCCTGATATTACTGTTGGGCGGCGTGGCATCCGGAACGTACGACCCGATATGATTCATTCAAAAGTCATCGGCTTTGTGGCGACGCAACATCCCGCGAAAGCCCGGAGATTTTACGAGAAGACCTTGGGACTGGCACTGATCGGCGACGATCCGTTCGCGGTGGTGTTCGACGCGAACGGCACGATGCTCCGCGTGCAGAAAGTCCGCGAGCTCGTCCCGGCCCAGCATACAGTTCTGGGCTGGGAGGTGCGGGACATTCGCGCGGAGATTGAAGGATTGACGAAACGCGGGGTCCGTTTCGAGAGGTTTGACGGTCTTTCCCAAGATGAGCAGGGAGTCTGGACGAGTCCTTCCGGCGCGAAGGTGGCGTGGTTTAAGGACCCGGACGGGAACACGCTTTCGCTGACCCAGTTCCCAGAATGAAACGAGAAGACGATTGGAGGCAATGATGTCAAAGATGCGTGCCGTACAGGTTCCCCGACCGAATGGGCCATTTGAAATCGTGGAGCGCGAAATCCCCGCACCCGGTGCCGGATCGGTGCGAATCAAGGTCCAAGCCTGTGGCATCTGCCACAGCGACGCGTTGACGAAAGAGGGACATTGGCCGGGTCTCCAGTATCCGCGAGTGCCGGGACATGAAGTCGTCGGACTCGTTGATGCTGTCGGCACAGGCGTCGTCGGCTGGACGGTGGGCCAGCGGGTGGGAGTGGGCTGGCACGGCGGACACTGCGGGCGCTGCGATTCCTGCCGACATGGCGACTTTTTTGCCTGCCAAACAATCACCAACGTTACCGGTATCACGTACGATGGCGGCTATGCCGACTACATGGTTGCTCCCGCCGTGGCGCTGGCGCGGCTTCCCGAGGGACTGTCAGCCGTCGAGGCGGCCCCACTCATGTGCGCCGGGCTCACGACGTTCAATGCCCTCCGCAATAGCGGCGCGCGGCCTGGCGATGTCGTGGCCGTACTCGGCGTGGGCGGACTCGGCCATCTGGGCGTCCAGTACGCGGTGAAAATGGGGTTCAAGACGGTCGCCATCGCGCGGGGGGAGGACAAGGGGCCGCTGGCCAGGAAACTCGGCGCGTGGCGTTACATTGACAGTCAGGCGCAGGATCCCGGGGCGGAACTGACCAAACTCGGCGGCGCGAGGGTCATCCTTGCCACCGTGACGAACGGGGAAGCGATGAGCGCGACTCTTGGCGGGTTGGGCGTGCGTGGGACGTTGATGATCCTTGGCGCTCCTCCGTCGCTCGCGGTGTCGCCCGTTCTCCTGATCTCCGGACGACGGTCGATCCAAGGCTGGTATTCCGGCACGTCGATTGACTCGCAGGACACGCTGTCCTACAGCGTGCTCAGCGGCGTGCGGTCGATGAATGAAGTGTTCCCGCTGGAGCGTGCCACCGAGGCGTACGAGCGGATGATGAGCGGCAAGGCGCGGTTCCGGGTCGTTCTCACCACCGGGCAGTGAACGTCAATCCCATGCTGATCGAACCGCTCGCGGATTGTGCCGAAGCCATTCCGATGCTGGCGCAGTGGTTTTGCGAGGAGTGGTCGTATGAAGGGCGCACGCGCGGCGCGGTCGAGGCCCAATTGCGGGGGAATCTCAATCGGGATCGCGTGCCGATTACGTGGGTCCGCCGGGCCGGTATGCAGGTCATCGGCACGGTCTCATTGGATTTGTCGGACTTGCCGGTGCCGGCCTACGCGCAACTCTCGCCGTGGCTGGCGTCGCTGTACGTCGTTCCGTCGGCGCGCGGACGGGGTGTGGGGCGGGCGCTGGTGAATCATCTGCTGGATTTTGCGCGGCATTCGTCGATTTCGACGGTGTATCTCTGGACGCCGGGCTCGACCGGGTTGTACGAGAAATGCGGCTGGAAGATTTTTGACACAGCAACATACGCGGGCCGGGCGATTACGCTGATGCAGATCGCGCCGTGAGGACAAGGCGCTTGCCGGCGGGCCGTCACTGTGGCAAGATTCGCCACACCGTCATCGAAACTTGGAGCAGGTTCGTGCGGAAAGGAGACCAATGAAAGTTCTCACCACTGCCATCCTAAGCCTGATACTCACGGGCGCAGTCTTTTCCGCCCCGGAAGTTCGCACTGACACCGTCACCGTCAAGGGCGTGGCCACGACGAACGTCACGCCGGACACGGTGTTCATCACGCTCTTTGTCATCGATCAAGGCATGGTTGCGGAGCAGGCCGTCGCCAAGGTCGATGAAAAAGCCAAGGCCATCAAGGCCGCCTTGCTGAAGGCTCATCCTGAAATCAGCGCGATCACGGTTTCGGATGTGAAACTGGGCGAAAAATCGTCGCGCGTCTTTCGTGCGGAGGAGGCCAACGAGCCGCCGCGTCCCGAGGCGGTGAGACGTCTGCTTATCACGCTGAACTTTGGCGCCGGCGATCTTGGCAAGATCGTGGACACGGCGCTGTTGGGTGGGGCGGCGCTTCAAATTCCCTCACCGTCATATTCGGGGGACTTGGGCAGCGTCATCCAATACGGATTGGTGTCAGTCGGAAAGGTCGAGGCGGAGCTGACGGCGAGCGCGTTGGCGGACGCGCAACGTCGGGCGGGCGTGTTGGCCAAAGCTGGCGGCAAATCGCTTGGACAGTTACTTTCCGTCAGTGAGGACGCGGTCATGAATTATGCGGTATATCCTCGCGGCTCGCAGGCACGGTTGCCGACCAAACACGTGGCCGGATCGCCGGACGACGTGGAGATGTCGCGGGCGGTGCAGGTGACCTACCAATGGAAGTAAGCGGTGACCGCCGGTACGTGCCGCACCAGGCTTGACCGGCCCACTTGCATTTGGCGGGAAGAGGCGTAGGTTACGGCAGGAGTTGGGAAAGGGCACGCGGTTTTGACTGCACAGGGGTATCTCAACTCCTCCTTTATTTTCTCCTGCCGAAGCCGACGCACACGGCCACGGATGCGCTGGGGATTGCACTCGCTCGGTTGCCCTGCTGCGCATGGCGTCTCGTCTGACTCGGCTTCGCTCGGCTCGGCCTGTGGCTCCCCGACGTACGTCGGGGCTGCGTCGCGCCGCTCCCAGCGGCTCGGCTTCGCACGCTACACCGGCTCCGTCATCGTGGCGGCACGCCGAACGGTTTTCCGCCGATGGTCAACGTGCCGGTATAAATGGTTTGGTTGCTCACCGAACCGCCCTGGATGATTCCCTTTAGCGTGGCCGACGTTAGAATGCCGTTGGTGTGTATCGTTGCCGAGTACGACGTCACCATCGTGGCTGACAAATCCGCCGGCAACAGATTGCCATCGAGCGAAGCGAACGGTGTAAACGTCACGGCCTTGACGGCATTCGACTTCGTCCCTCCGGCCACGAGGAGCGTCACATTCGTTGGGAAATCACCGTCGAACGACGCGACCATGCAGGCCAGGTTGGTGGACACGATGTCGATCACGTCCAATTCGCCGCCCACGAAAAGCAGCTTCAACCGGGCGGGATCGACGCTGTGCTCGCTGGCGCAGCGGGCGATGATGTCTTTCTCGGTGACGGTGGTTTTGACGAAGGCGCCCGCGTTGGTGGTGATACAGGTGAGCTTGATGCGGGCGGGATAGCCCTGGTCGCCCCCGCCGGTCGCTCCCAGCGCCAACAGCGCGGCACACAATATTCCCATAACAATTGTCTTCACGATCTCTTCCTCCTTGTCGTGGCTGCAAACGGGGCGACCAACCTGTTTCTACTCCGCCGTCAGCAACCGCTCAAGACAATTCCGCGGTGGCAAGGCTGGCGTTGGGACCGCTTGCGTTCGGGTGGGGATGAAGTAAGTTGAGGCAGCTGAGAGGGACAGGGCGGGGAGTGCGCACGAAGCTAGTTTTCCCTCTCAGCTCTTTTTTTGTTGCCTAAATGACGACGCCCGGCAGATCTTGTGATCTGCCGGGCGAAGCAGCGCCCGTAACCCGGATGCCCCGATTTAGCCCGCTGTTGTTCGCCTCGCCCGCGGGCGCCCCGAAAGAACCGCGGTCGTCGGCCAAGCACTTGTTATGGAGGCCCCCCCGAAAGCGAGTTCGCGGAGACGGCGTCCGACCGCGGAAGGGTTGGTACGGCGTGGTTTCATGCGCGGAGAGAGTGCGGTCGCCACGTGACGACGCAAGGGTGATTTCGTGACAGTTCGATGACATTTGAGGTCGCGGACCGTCACGGGCGGCGTCCAAAATCTGTTGGACAAGGAGGGAACCGGGGAATAGCGTCGGTTGCGTGAACCGATCCAATCGCATGGATGCGATTGAACGGTCGGCGGGGCACGACCGATGAAGATTCGCGGCACTGACTTCGTGATGTATCCGGTATCCGATCTGGCACGGGCGGCAAAATTCTATCGCGACGTTCTGGGTCTGGCGCAGGAGGTCTACAGCGAAGAATGGCAGTGGGCGGAATTCAACTGCGGCAATCTCACGCTCTCGCTCAAGGGAGGGGAAAAATTACCGGAATCGGTCCCCGGCGGGCGCCTCGCGCTGGCCGTGGAAGACGTGCCCGCCGCCTACGAAGAGCTGAAGCGGCAGGGGGTGCGGATAGTGAAGGAGCCCGAGGACTATGGGTGCTGCCAGGCCATGGAGATCCTCGACCCGGATGGGAACCATGTGATTCTGCACCGGCGGGCGGATGGGACTTTTGGCCCGAACTCTCCCTGAACTTGAAGGGACTGAGGAACGTTAACGCAAAGACGCCCGCAGTCGAGGTGGGAGAGGAAGCCGGTGTCGCGGAGGATTTGAAGCCGGGCGACGCGGTAAGCCAAGGCGGGGCGAATTACCCGTTGGGACAATCAGCGAATTGTGGGGTAAGATTGGCCCGGAGGCAGACCATGAGTAACGCAGAGGCCAAACCGGTTGGCAAGGCAGAGAGCAAACCGGTTGGCAAGGAAGTAACCAAACCAGCAGGCCAGGCGGAGAGCAAACCCGTTGACAAGGCGGAGAGCAAACCGGCAGGGAAGGTGGAGACCAGACAGGCAGGCAAGGGCTCAAAACGTCGGCCGTTCAAGGCGAAGCAATTCGCTGCGAATTATGAGGCGATCCGCTGGGGTAAGGGGCAATCCAGGAGAGCCAAGCGTTAAGGGCCCGTCTGGCGTTTCTCGGCCGCCGCCATTTCAAGCAGGAATTCGGTCCGCGCATCATCGAGACTAAACGTGTCCCCTCCCAGCTTATAGACTTGGAAGTCGCCCGTCTTCTCGCGCCCCAAGACGGCGTAATTCCAGCCCTGGTTCATCTTGCCGACGGCGAGGGTGCCGATGGTAGTTCCCGTCTTGTTGGCGAACCATTCAACCTGCCACTCCATCAAACTCTCCAAGCCAAGATGGGGTGGCAGAAACTGATCGTATTTTTCTCTGCGTATGCTTTCGAATGGCATTGATGCGTTCCCCGGCGGCAATGATCGAAACTGGATCATGCTGCCTTGGCGCCGCATAGCTGTAGGATCTGGTCGGAGTGGGACAGCTCGCTGAGACCAATGACAAACATAAGCCTCATTCTGGGATAAGCGAGGTATATCGCGAAATATCTTTCGTGCCTGAATGAAGCTTCGGTTCGCCGATGACTGAGAGTGGCCAGCCCCAGCAAGAACAGGGCGTCCGGCATGGCCGGAACGGCCCTCCCGACAGACGCCACACGCCGAATTCACCCGACATCCGCTGGGGACTCCGAAAACGCCACGTAGAACCCCGAAAGGGATTCGGGGTAAACGTGGTAAACCACGCGAGCAGGCGGCGGGCGCAACACCACAGCGGTTTTATTTCCAGATTTTGAAATTGAAGGTAAACTTCTTTTTTTGGAGCAAGGCGCGGCCGTCGAGGAAGAGAAGTCCGCCAACGGCCACGAAGCTGAACACGATGGTGGCAATGCCTTTCCAGGAAAAAGCGCCGTGCATCAGATTGGCGAAGCTTTCGACGGCGTAGCGGCCCATGACGAGCATGACGGCGTCGCTGAGAAATTTGCCGCAGAAGAAAGGGGGCACGGTGCGGATGGCCTTGACTTTCGCGATACCGGCGGCGGTGAACAGGGCCGTGGACGAGAGTGGCGTGACGGTGTAGAGGAACACGAAGAGCCAGCTCTGCCAGAGTTTGTCGCTCAATTTTTTCCCGACAAATTCCAGTTCCTCATGTTTGCGGCGTTTGATGAAGAGGTTGGAGAATTTGGGGACATACAGGCTCATCGAGTATCTTCCGAGGGTGGACCCGGAAACGCCGGCGAGCAGGACGAACCACGGGTTCAGGTGGAATTTCACCAGGAGAAACACCATGATTGTCCACGCGGGGGGCGCGATGACGGGAATGAGATCGACCGTGAGCGCTGATAAAAAGACGACGAGATACCACATTGCGTCCATTTTGGCCGAATTTGTCGGGAAACGCCATCAATTCAACAAAGATGATATGCCTCATTGTATTCGGCTGGGGATGAAGTAGGTTGACGTGGCTGAGAGGGAGTAGTAATCGGGGAGTACGTACGAAGTTAGTTTCCCTCTCAGCCGTTTTTTGTTACCCCACCCAGAATCGACTCACCACGAAGGCACCAAGAGCACGAAGTCCGGCCACACACGCTGCGGTCGAGGGGGACCGGTGTTGCGGAGGCGACGGGTTGACCAATCACTTGATTGCACTCGCTCGCGCCCGCTCGGCTCGCCCCGTTGGGGTTTCGGACTTCGTCC
>JBEKYJ010000159.1:0-8915 GCA_049511095.1 Verrucomicrobiia bacterium | reverse complement strand
AACTGGCAGCGCAACACCGAGCTTTCCGCCGCGCCCAAGTTGTTATTACCGCCGCGAATTCCGTAGGTGGCATCCTGGAAGACGTCATCGGCGTACTCGTTGCCGCTGTCGAAGTACTGCCCTTGGCTGTAGCCGGTCAACGATTGATCGACCAGTACCCCGGCCGTACCCGAGCCGGCGAACGTCAGGCGGTCGAACCGGCTATAGGCCACGCCGTCGATGTGCAGCAGCACTCCGCCCGACGAGCCTCCCCACTTCAGCGTGGTCGTATTGGGGTCAGCCCCGATGATGCTGACATACTGCTGCGATTGGAGGGTCACGGTACTGGTAATGCGGTAGGTCCCGGCTGGGATGTACAGCACTGCTGCGTGACCGCTTTTGCCGAGGTCGTTGAGGGCCGATTGCAATGCGCTGGTGTCATCGGCCATACCGTTACCCACAGCGCCATAGTTGGCCTTTAAGTCGGCCCAACTGGCGAATGGCCCGTTGAATTCGTCCGCCGGCAGGCTGGGGACGGTGGCCGATGACGTGCTGACACAAGCTTGGGCACTGGAGGACGAACTGTTCCCGGCATTGTCGTAGGCGGCAACAGTATAACAGTACTGCGTGCCCGGCGACAACCCACTGTCGATGTAACTGGTCGCCGTCGTCGTTGCCACCAATACGCCGTTGCGGTACACTTGATATCCGGCAAGCCCGGAACCACCAGCGTCCGTGGCGCTGTTCCAACCGACTGTGATCTGTGTCGGGGAATCCACCGAGACGATCACGCCGTTCGGTATCGCGGGAGCAATTGTGTCACCGACTGCTTGAATTGTGAAGTCAGCCGCAGCCAAGGCTGTGTCGACGGTTGAATCAGGACTGCTGACGGCATCTGAGGTGGCGGCGTCGCCCTTCGTCGCCGTCGTCGAATCTGCGGGAAGCGTACCAGTTTGCCCGCCGCCATCAGCGGCCGTCGGATCATCTGGAAGCGAAATCGACGCCGGCACTGTCAGGCTACCCGAGCCGCCGCCCACAAAATTACCGGGGAATTGCGCGGCCAGTTCGTCATAGGCGTACGTGCCGGGCGCCAGCGTCGTGCCGTTGATCGTCACGGCACTGAACTGGCAATCCTGATGCAAAACCATCACGCTGTTGTTTCCCTGCAGCGTGAGCACGCCGGAATTCTGGACGTCGTAGCTGACTTCAAACCTGGCTCCGTCGGCTACCGTGATGCTGCCTGTACCCAAGGAACCTTGGCCCGTGCCTTTGAGGTAGCCTCTCCTGACCAGCCAGTTGCCGCTGTAGGGATTGTTCGTGCTTTGAATGTCCAGCGGGCTCCAGCGGCTGCCATTGATGAGCGTCAAGTTGGCGATACCGGCGATTTGCGCGGTGATCACAAACCCGCGTGATCCCCACCCTTGGTCGATAGTCGAATCGGCCACCACGGACATTTGGCCCGAAATGGTGAAGGCCCGACCGTAGGTCGCCTGCAGTATCCCGCCGTTGAGGATCAGGCCCGGATTCCCATCCACACCGGGAAAACTCAACGTTACGCCCGACCAACCCGTAGCCTTGAGCCGGGAGCCAGAATCCAGAGTGAGTGAGTCCCCGGGAAAGATTTGAGTCCCACCGTCCGGGGGATTCCGAAGAATGCCGCCATCCAAAACTTCGTATGTGTTGCTGGCGACCGGAGACGCAGGCCCCGGTTGCCAAATGGTATCATTCCACGTCTGTAGCGGTATTGGGTATGATCGGGTGGCGGTCGTCGTGAAATTGCCCGCCTGGCTTGCCGTGATCGGCAACACCGAGGCCAGCAAGATCGCAAACTCCAGAACGTGAGAGCTCTGCGGATACTTCATTGGCTGCCATTCCTTCCAGCTTCTTGGCTGTCGGGGAGCCTATGTCCTAAACGACACGTCCACTACTAAACCGCGCAATGCCCGCGTTCGTTCGGGGTGAAAGAAACGGCAGCGGCTACGGTGATGGTAGAAGATTTAATCAAGACCTTCATGGGTCCTTACATCTGTTCCCGAAGACCGACGTGGGTCTTCATAAATGCCCCCTGACTTGCATAAGCTTACCAAACCTACGCGCTTACCCTTAGCAAACCCCCTGCCAACTGCAAGGCGAAAAATCCCGCAGATTTAAAAAATATCGTCACTCGTTGATGGAGAATCCGTTGCGCTCTCAACCTTCATCGAACCTGAATCGCGGCCTCACGGCCCGTGACTGACAACTTGGCGCAACAATGCCGTGCGTACGACATCCTGTCTCAACAGGGCTGGAAACGAGAGCCGATGGAACTTCAGGATCTGTTCAGCCAGTCGATCATCTTGTCCGCGTCGTCAGGAAAAAGGATGCGAATCGCCAACTCCATTTCGGCACGGGCCGCTCCTTTCCGCTGCCAGCGCCGCCGAACCTTCTCGATCCATTGGTCGTAGGGCGGCTCCGCGTGATACACTGTGCCTTCTTCCCTGACCGCGATCCTCGCCGTCACGATCCCTGACAGTTCATCCAACGAGACGCCAAGCCTTTTGGCAACCGTGGCGGCCGTACTCAGATACGGCTCGCTCTTCCCCCTGAGATAATCGCTGACTTGCGACTGCGTAAGGCCGAGTTCATGGGCAGCCTTCACCTGATTCCATTGTTTCGAAGCCATGAGCTTCCGTAGTTGGTTTGAGAAAGCTTCCATCAGCAAATATCGGCGTTGCGATTCTTATGGTTGATTAAATATCGGTGTTCCGATATGTTGAAACCGTGATTACTCGTAATCATGCGCGGGCGCGCATGACTCAACTCGGTTGGTCGCAACGGCGTGCGGCCAAGCAATTGGGGATAACGCAGACCCACCTCTGTCTAGTACTCTGCGGGAAACGAGAATCGCGGTCCCTTCTGAAAAGGATCCTGCAACTCCCACCCGCACCCTTCATCCCTCACGGCTCGCCCTACGCGAAGCAGACCAAAACCAAATCGTAAACACAAGCCGGAAACGGTCGTGGCACATTTTCGCCGTCCCGGCGGGTATGCCGCCCACACCGCCAGCCGGATGCTTGTTGGCTCCCCGCCTGCACAATTTGCGAACCTTGCGGCCCGAACTTCTGCGCTTTCACAAAACGAAAATACCAGGCTATGTCGCCCCTGATACCCACCTCAGACTTCAGGGAGTGGCGAGGATTCGCAGGGTCGTCTGCGCAGATATTGCCGAGCCAGTCGATCCATCGCCTTCATACGCACGCGCCTTCTTATTAACTGCGTTGGCCTCCCAATTTGTCGGCAAAGACTTCCGCAGCCGGGATTCGTTTGACCTCCACGTTGTCGTAGTAGATGTGCCTCTCGTTGACGGAAGATACGCCAGGGTTGACGCTCCAGTCGGGTTTGTACATGCCAATTTTGAAATACGGGCCTCTCCAATCCCGATAAGCCGTCGGCCCCTGTTTCCTGTATGCGCTACGGCCATCACGAAGGACCTGGAGGCGTCCACGATCATCCCACGCCCAAAGCACACGAAACTCCCATCGCACCCACTTCCCCTTCTCCACCTCTCCGAGGTCAACTTCTTCATTCGCGTCTCGCCCCATCCGTTCCCAGAGGAACCGGTTGACCTTCGCGGAAGACCAGCGACGCGACAGAAGCCACCGGCCGTCACGGATCATGAGCTTGAGGGACGGACTTCTCCACGTCTCGCCCACCGGGAAGTCCGGCAGGTCATGCCACTGAGCAATGTTATCTACCGCCGCCTCGGGTACGTAGTCATCCGGCAAACAGGCTTCAAACGCATACCGGTAAGCTTCTCCCAGTCCGACACATCCCAACTTCATCTCCACCCGTTTCGCTCCCTGAACGAGAGCGTCATCTCGCTTCAGGAAGAAACCGGCCACATGCTTGCCTGTGTGCCGGGGGTCCTGCAGAATCCTGGCCGCGTCCTGATATGGCCTTTCCCAACCCCAAACCGGACTGAACCCATTCTCAAAATCGTCCTGGATTTCTACCGGGCCCGGCCGGTAAAACGCCGCGAAGTAAACGCCGACCGCAGCCGTCAGCACCACTGCACACGCTGCTAGTACCCGTTTCATTGGCGCGACGGCAAAACTTTTTGCCTCCCCCCAATCAAGATGATCGAAACCTTCAAGGGGCGGTTCGAGGCACGGCTCCCAACTGACGAGGGCCCACCGGGGCTCCATAGTCCACGCCCGCGATGGGCTCCGCCAGAATAGCCTGTTGCAGGGTGGCCAAGGCGTCCTGACACAAAAACATCACTTTGCGCTTTTGGTCCAGGGAGATGGCCAGAGATCGGACGTTGGTGTTCTCGCGGGAGAGAGTGAGGGTGCGCGTCCGGATCCCGCTAAACTGTGCGTACGTCGACACGGCCGTCTTCAGATCAGGGTCACCGCCAAGATTCTGAAGCGCGGCCAAGCCATCCAGATCCTTGCGAACCATCTGGTCCTCCTTGGCCATCAGTGCTTCCAACTCGTCCATCTTCTTATCGCTTTCTTCCGCGATGTGCGGAGCGAGCAGCGTCTGTATGCGCAGCGCCGCAGTCTGCGCGCCGAAAGCAAGCAATGCCACGTCTCTGGCCTCCGGGAAGCCGGCGCTCTTTGCCACGAGGCGGGAAAGCGCCGCGTCCATTTCCTTGAGCGCGTCCGCGGCCGGGCCAAAAGCCAGGCTGTAAGCCTTGAGGTTGGTGTTCTTAACCGCCAAAACCAACAGCTCGCTATCGATGCGCTGGAACTCGGTAAAGACCTTGGAGAATTGCGCCAGAGAGTCCCTCTCGCCTTGGGTGCCGCCCGCCGCCAGGAGTTCCCCCATCTCCTTGCGTCCCCTCTCCACTTCCGCTGTGACCGCGCGGGCCTGGTCGGCGAAGGTTTGCGAATCTTCGTCGGTGACGGCCATCACGGCACTCTTTTCAGCCTCTGAAGCCGAGGCCAAGGCCAGGCGCATCCGCTCCACCAAGTCGACCCTTCTCGCCTTGAAGGCGAGTTGCTCGGCGGGGCTCTGGTTTGTGTGGAAATGCAGCACCACCAGCATCAGCACCAGCAGCGCTGCCGCCCCTGCAGCCATCCAAAGGACGTTCGTAACGCCGGGCCTAATCTTCACGTGTCCTCCCCGAGGTCGTGCAGCTCTGGCCCGGGATCGGGCCATGCCTCCGTCGTCCATGTCTTCCCATGATCATATTACGTCCGAACCACCAAATTCTCCTACCATGGAGTGGGTTGGGTTACGAGCGCAATGAGCAAGCGCACGGGCCCAACGGAATGGAGTTCACACTTCCGAAAATTGTCACTTACCGCCGGTTTGCAGTCGCGCGAGCGCGTCTCGCGCCTCGATGAAACCGGGCGTAATCCGCAACACCTCCTCGTACTGCTTGATCGCCTCTTGACTTCTGCCTGCTTGTTCCAAGGCGACCCCTAGGTTGTAGTGCGCCTCGTCGTATTCGGGCGCGATTCGCAGCGCTTCTTCAAAGTGTCCGATCGCCTCCTGAATTCTGCCCCCCCGCCCCACGACGACCCCCAGGTCGTTGTGCATCCGGGCGTGATGCTCAACGGTCGCGAGCAGGTTGAACGCCACCGAAAAGCCCAGCAACAGGCCCCAGCCCCAACGCGCCGCCCGCCGCCAAGCCAGCCGGTCCGCCAGTGCGCGCTCCAATCCGAGGATGCCAACCACGGCTAGCAACACCATTGCCGGCACGAAGTCCACCTGATAACGAAACATCGCACTCTCGTACAATGCAAGGGTCAAGGCGCATATCCCAAAAAGCAACGCCACCGCCATCACAAACCAGCGCAAGAATGAGGCCGCCTCAGCCGAGCGATTCCGCCACGCCAGCGACACGGCCAGTGCCAGCCATACCACCGGGATGTTCGTCAGGATACCGAAGGGAGTCTCCACCAGCGCATAGCCCGCAGGCAAGGGCGGGACGGCGATTTCATGCACGAAGGGAAACCGACCACTCCAGCGCGCCGGCTCCAGGAAATAGACCCGGAAATTGAACCAAAGATACTGCAGTCTAAAGAATTGCCGTGCAACCTGCCGCTCCCCGGACGTCTGGTAGTGCTGCCCGAGTTCGAACGGACTACCGAATCGCATGGCGTTGTAGACCATCAGCCCCAATCCGATAAGTACTATCGGACCCAGCGCCGCCGTAAGCACAGCTCCAACCTGCCGCCGCTCACGCCACGCTTGCGCCACCGGTATCAGTAGTATTACCGCGCCGTACACCAAGTTTATCCGCGCGCCCACCGCCAGCCCGTACGCCACGCTGGCGGCCGTCAGCCACAGGCACCGTCGCTCCGGCTCGTGTAACGCGCGCCAGATTGCCGCCAGTGCCAGCATCGTCAGCATATACCCGCAACTGATCGGCACTTGGTAAACATCGGAGCGAGCCAGTAACACCGGCACACCCGTCGCCAAGCCAAGCGCGAGCATGCACGCGGCCACCGCCCCGACGCTGACTGCGGCAAAATAGCGCCGCCACAAGGCGCGCAGCAAACCCGCGCTGGCCAGAAAGCCGATGGCGCAAAAGATCGCCACGGCTTGCCGGTGAAACAGGTAGTGGCCGGTCAGCGCCACGTATGGCCAGAACAATATCAAGGCGGGCGTGACCCCGAAATACAGGTAGAGCTTGCCGTGGTAGTAGCTCATGTCGTGCACCCCGTAGGGAGTGGACCGATAGGGAGCATTCGCGGCCGGATCGTACGGGTCGGCGAGTTGCACCAACCCGGGCGGCGCCTCTCTGTTCAGGCTTAGTTGGCCGGCCCGAAAACCCTGCACCAATAAATTGTAATACGTGTCCGCCGCCTTCAGGGTCAATGATTCCATCATGCCCGGCTGGGCTGCATACGCGTACACCCCGATGACCAGCGCGCACACTGCGGCCAGTGATCCCCACGCGTTCTTCATTGTGCCGCCAATCGATTCGTCACAATCCTTTGCTTCCCGCGGGCAATAACCCCCACCGGCCTGCCCACCGTCAACTCAAAAATGGGCGACGGACTTTGACCCCCGAATTGCGCGTGCGGGTCAATCCGCAACCGTCGTGGTGGACGATCGGAAAAACGATCGCGGTGAGGCCGTGGTTCGACTTGCGGCTTGTGGGGCTGCCGCCAAGGCCGGGGTCATGTGCCGCCCATGGATCCCGCCGGGTCTTCTAGCCCAAGCGGGGTGCGCAGGATTCTGTCACGCTGGACGACTTGGACGCACGCGCCTCGATCCATTCGACCAGTTTGGGTTTCAGGCCTCGCGCCAGAACCTCATGTCCCCATTGTGACAGGTGGAGTCCATCGTGCAAGAGCGTCTGGCTGCGCGGATACTGGGCCAGCAACTTCCAAGCATCAATGACACAAACATCCGTGCGCTCGGCAAAATCGGCCGTAAGGTCAGAACTGTAACAACGAGCCCACGCATCCGACAGAAAGTTGTCAAAGACAAATGGAGTGAAAACAATCGGATAGGCGCCGATGGAGATCACGGAATCGACCATCTTCGCAATGCTCTGTCGATAGGCCGAACGGGAAGTGACGGGCCGCGCTCCCAACGCGAGACCGGCGCAACCTCGAAACAACGCATTCACCCGATTCCTCAATTTCGCCGGCCGGTTGGCTACCGGAGGCGGCAGCTTGGATCTCTTCTTTTGCCGGCCAAGCACCTCATTCCACGCCCGTCGAACCGCAATTTTCGCATCCGACTGCCCGAATTGCAGCACCACGATGTCGGGATGGTGGGAAAATACGTTCTCTTCCAGCCTCTCGGCCGCCGTTGGCACCTGACAGGCCGTGATAGTGTTAATGGTGCATTTTATCTCGGCATCGACTTCCGGTTGAGCCCGCGCAATTGCCATCCGCAGGAAGCCCGCCTTCTCGTCCACAGGATATCCAGTGATGATACAGGCGCCAAAGCCGACGATTGTGATCGTCGGGCGCGATTGACCCGGTGCATCACTCGGTGCATTCATTACGTTCTTACCGGGCATATCGTACGCCTCATTCATAAGCCGACACGGCAAGCGGTTACAGGACACGGTGCCGTCAAGTGTCTCACCCTTGGCACCGTGATTCGATGGGGACACGGCAGCGGGTCCCATCGCCCTTTCGCTCGCCGGGACTATTTCTAGCAAAAACTGCGGCGAATGTCGAGCGATTCCCTCAACGTCTGGCGCGGGCATCCAGTCTTCTGGACTGAGCAGGCGGGACCTCCCTGATCTTTTCTACTTCCAGATGTTTGGCGGAAGGCGAATCGCAAAAAACGGGGCGAAAAATCCACCCACAAAAACCACCACGCAGATGGTGGTCACCACCCATTGGGTTCGGCGGCAAAGAATTTCGATTCGTGTTCCTCGCTCCCGGCCCTGTCTCACGTTGTAGTCAAACAGGGCTTCTCCTGCCTCCTTTTGGGCCGCGTAAGCGGGCAGCACCTCGGTCTCAAACAATTTCAAGGCTTCCGGCCGCTTGCCGGCCTTCACCAGGTCGAAAACCTGCCGGCGAACCTCTCGATACTTCTCGCGCACTGCCGTCAGGTGATTGAACAACTGTCTGTCCGCCTCCTCAAAGATGGAGCCTTGGTACCCCTGCATGCTGTCGTCGACTCGCTTGCTCCCTTCGTCAATTTTTTTCAGGTACAGGTCCCGTTCTTCGGGGTTGTCGGAATTGACGACCAACAACGTGCGGGTGAAGTTTTCCGACAGTTCAGAATTGATCTGGCCTGCATAGACCAGTCCCGGAAGCGTGTCGTCGACAATCCGCGCCGCGTCGCTCTTCAGTCGACCGACAATCGAGAATCCTGCCCAGCCGATGATGAACAGGCACACGAGTGCGATCACTGCAGGCTTCAATCTTCGAAAGTTGCTCATATTTATGCCAGCCACCTCAACCGTCTCGCTCTTTGCGACCGGAGAAATACCATGCCGGGGGGTGTCATGGCAAAGAAATTGGCTCCGCAGG
>JBEKYJ010000158.1:0-8923 GCA_049511095.1 Verrucomicrobiia bacterium | reverse complement strand
CGCCCCGTCCCACCTGTCCGCCATAGCGCCTTGGCGACGGCGGATTCGTCCTATCTGTCCTATCGCCCCTCCCCGCCTCACCCGACCACCACCCGTTTTTGAACCCAGCCACCCGATCCCGAAAAAAATTGCGGAACGACCCTCACTTGATCCGTGCTTTGCCTTGATTCCTAAATCGGTGGGGGCATACTTCTTGCGGCGGCTGGCCGAACAACTCTCCGCTTTGCCTTGATTCCTAAATCGGTGGGGGCATACTAACAGACAAGAAAGGACAGCTATGACCCCCGCTTTGCCTTGATTCCTAAATCGGTGGGGGCATACTTATAATGCGCCGCCGTCATAACCTTCGGCCGCTTTGCCTTGATTCCTAAATCGGTGGGGGCATACTACACCAAACAGCATCCGTTGCGTTACGAGAGCTTTGCCTTGATTCCTAAATCGGTGGGGGCATACTCCGGGGTTGTCGTTTAGTGACCGTGCACGGGCTTTGCCTTGATTCCTAAATCGGTGGGGGCATACTTCCGTGAAATTGCGCAAGCGTACTACTACAGCTTTGCCTTGATTCCTAAATCGGTGGGGGCATACTCGCCGATTGTAAGGCTCGCTGGCAGCGAGCCTTACCAAAGTTGTATCTGTTCAGGCATGTCTTCCGCCTCGGCTTCCGAGGCGGGAGATCCCTGAATAACAAACGACCGTTCCCACTGGGCCCGCGTCACAAACACCGCACGGACGCTCCCCTCTTCCGGGAGATTCTGTTTCACGCGACTCAGATGGGTTTCCTGCCGCGCGAACGTCACGCACGCCCGCGCATACACGCTGTACTGAATCATCTGATACCCGTCATCGATCAGGAAATTCCTGAAATCGGTGGCGTGCCTGCGTTGCTCTTTCGTCATCACAGGCAAATCGAACGCTACGATTAGCCAACCCATTTTGAGTTTCTCTGTATCCATGGTTTGTAAAACTGCGGCTGCTTGTACAGCACCGCCCGACGGAAGCTGCGCACGACCCCCTCGATGCAACCCGGAATCTCCAGCGTCAGATCCAAATACTCCACGCGCTCCAACGGGAAACCCGTCACCCATTTGCGAAATTCCTTTGTCACTTCCCAATCGGTAGCTTCGGGGTGCTGCTTGACCCACTGGTAAACACGCCAGTCTACACACGGACGGAACTGCTCCATTAAATCGTAAGCGAGCGGCGTGCTTCGCTCGCGTGCCACATGCGAAACGCCAAAGGTCGGGTCAAGTCCAACCCCGAACAGCTTTTGCAGCACCATCGAAAGCAGCACGGCATACCCGTAGTTCAGAAGGGCATTAAGCCCGCCGGCTTTGTGGTCCCGCGTGAACTCAGGAGCGTTGAGGGAACGACCCCACACCTGCCAAAACTGCCGCGCACAAATCGCCTCCTTGTGCTCCTTCTTGCCGAACGCCGTGCCCCGAAAGCTTTCCAGGGACTTATCGGCGGGAGCAATGTTGGCCGCTAGCGAAAACTGATTCTGGCACTTCGCATCGATGGTCTTCTGCCAGAGTTGCTCGCGGGTTTTCTCCGCCAGAACGACCTGCGCGCGGGTCAGAAGCGTGTCTGTGGAACGGTTCGCAGGCAGTAGCAGGCTGATCGGCTTGAACGCTTCGCAAATGATGAGCGCCACACCCTGTTTCGCAGCCTGGACGATCAACTCGCTGTGGATCGACGCCGAAAAGCTGGTGATGATAATAGAAGCCACATCTTCCAATGGCAGCCTCTTCTCACCCTCGTCAGTCTTGCACGTTAACTGCCCATCCCGGCAACTAATCGAGCACTGTGGCGAGTCTATGTTGACGATATGATACGACATGCCGGAGCCTCTGCATGCCGTAATGACGCCAGAACCGTGCCAGCTTAAGGCCGCCACATGACTCTGTCGAATTTCGCTTGCAAGGGCGAGCCGGCAGGTGTATGGGTTTTCGAGCTTGGCAAGCTGACATTTTGTATAGTGTCAGTTGAGGCTTTGAAAATATCCGCTATGCTGATGCTGTCGCGTGAGTCGGGACTAACAACTACGGTTGGTTAAAGCGCCGCGGTTGCTAAGAGCTCCGGATAAATTAGGGCCACGCCAAGCGATTGTTCAACTGTGGAGCCTGCGCCGCCGCGGCGGCGCGGCTTCATGGTTGCTGCTATTGGCAATTGAAGATTCAAGTTGTGGAGATCACCATAACTGATATTTTCAGCTTTGCCTTGGTTCTAAGCCTAAACGGTTAGCCTTACCGTTTAGGCTTTTCCATGTGCTTCAGTTGACTGGACGGGATGGCCGGTCAAGGGCAGCGTGAGTATCTGAAGGCCACCACTGACGATTGACGCAAGGCTTGCCTCATGTCGGCAATCGGCACGGACTTTCCTGGTCTTCTTCCCGGTTACCACATCCAAGACCTCTTCTTCCGTGTTCACGGTGTCTGGTTGTCCCAGATTTAATTTCACTCCGGTCTTCTGGTTCTTGATGGACGTAATTTTCCAGGCGCCCTTGTCTTTGTAGGTACCTCCACCGACTCGAATAATCTGCCCGTTTCGTAAAATGCGCGGCATCCTTCCGCCGTTGCGATCAATCAGGCTTTTCTCACCGTCAATTCCCTTGAAAATACGCTTGTGTACCAAATGCCAAGGGATGATGACAAATCTATCGTTCTTGTCCTTCGCGTGGTCAAGAATGGCAACCCCGTAGTTGTCAGGGATGACAAGCACTCCATTGTTTGCGGCAAGTTTTCCAATGCCGTTTGAAGGCGCTAGACCGAGTAGTTTTACGCTTTTTTCAGGGACCTCTTTCTTTTTTCGCGAGCCGTCGGCGTGGCGAATCCGCTGGCGAACAAGCACGGTGCCGTCCACATTTTTTGAGACAACTCCCCAGGTATTCTGCTCCACACGCAACCCATCCATCCGTACGGGAATGTGCTGCACGACTCGTTTCTCGGTAAGGCGCTGGCGAAGTTGCTGCTTAAGGGGGTGTGATAAATCCGCTACACGAAAACCCTCGGACGTGTAATTGAAGATGCCGTGCGTTGCGGCTCGAAGCTGCTCCTTTTCGACATCGCTGAGATTGCGCTTCACGATCAGCTCCCACACGCTGCCATTGTTCGGAATGAAGTGCGCTGTCAAACCCAGCACGCATGCGTCCAATGCGTGATGCAAGTGCGTGATGCCCCGAATCTCAGTTTTCGTTTTGACTTCTCCGCTCTCATCCAGCACCTGCGGGCAGGCTTCGCTCAAGCAGCCGAGCAGGTTAAGCCCCCGACGCACCGCACCCGTCACCGAACCCGGCATCGAGACAATCGGGGGCGGCTCCTTCTCATTAACGAACGCGCGCTTCAATATCTGGGCGCCGAGCCGCACGAGTTGCGAAGTCTGCGTGAGGTCTCGCGGGGTGAATTCCCCTTCCTCGTAATCGCGTATTTTCATCAGTTCTTTTCGGCGCTTCTTTCGCTTCTGGTCATCATTGTGCCCCTTGAAGCTTTCCAGGGACTCGACGAAATCCCGGTAACGCGTAAGGCTTACAATAGACAGGTTTGGCGCATCCGGTACCGGTTTACCTTGCTCATCTTCAACGAACTTAAGGGCCGTGCGTTTGGACTTCCATTTGTTGACGGCAGAAAATGTAATGACCAAGGCTTCCAACGCGTCAGACATCCGTTGCGAACGCGGCACGATGTGATCTTTATCCACGCGACGCGTTAACAGATCAATCGGCTCATACTTTTGCCCCGTGTACGGACATGTCCAGCCGAGATCCTCAGCGATGCGGCCTTTTCGGATAAGCCATGCGCCAATGGAGATGGGCTTGCCGTTGAACTTCTGCCCCTCTAAGGCCTTTTCCAGTTTTGCGGCAACGTCGTGATGATTTTTAACCCGATTGTTCAGATCGGCCTGTTTTTCATAATTGGTCTTACCGGACATTTCGCGCAAGTCACGGTTTACCTCGATGGTCATCCTGCCGACGCGCTTTTTATCACCGCCTGCGTATTCCTTGATGATGTCGCGCTGCAAGCGCTCCAGAATCAGCAGGCGATGCCGGACAAGGTGATTGTTCGTCTGCTCGGCAAGCGTGCGGTTCAACTGCGCTTGCCGCATCTGTTCCGTGACGAACAGACAGCCCCCTTCCTCTTTCGGATGCTTGCCGGTCATGACTTCGGCGAACGCTTTCTGCAGAATCGGTCGAGAGTACGCAGCCCGGCCACTGAGCTTGCGTACTGCCAATTGCCTCTTCAACAAATCTTCGCGGGTCGTGGGCTTGTCCTTCTTGCGTCCCTTGCCAGCGGCCTTGTCGAGAAGTTGCTGTATGGCGGCATCAAACGCCGCCACGGATTCGCCGACTTCCTTGGACGCTTCGTAGAGTGCGGCGAATGTGAACGACTTGCCGTGCCGCAACTGACCGCGTGCCCGCTTCTGGATGCGCGTCGGTAGCGCAGTGAACAATGTCTTGACCCGCGTCGGTTTTTCCGTCGTCAGACATTCCTGAACCGGGTCAAGCACCAGCGCTTCCTTGGCGTCTGGATGCATCAGCATCGTCGCGAGATTGTGGCGAATAGCGCCGGTCACCTTCTCGGCCGCGTCCGTAAACTGCTTGGCAGTCATCGCACCTTCTTCGCGCATGATGCCGTCCAACTCCTTGCGTTCCTCGACCGTGAGCGGCTTCAACTCTCGGTCGGCCAGCCGTGCCACCTGCACATTTGCCAGCAACATGCCCCACCGGAAATTGAGGAACTCCGGCGTGTTGCGCGACGGAACCTTCTGCCCGGTAATCGGACAGATGGAAATGATGCGGTTGTCAAAGCGCGGCACGAGTTGGCCGAAGAGCAATCCGCCTGCGTACCGGGGCGGAAGAGCCAGTTTGCCGTCGAGGATTTGCCTACGCTTGTCCTCCAACCGCTTCTTCTCTTCGCGCTTAGCTTTGTAGGGCACACGAAGTTCCCGCAATTTCGTGTGATCTTCCTTCGACAAATAGAGCGATGGAGACTCCGAGACGTAGACCTGCCAGTCGCTAAACAAGGCCGTCGCAAACTTGTCGTCTACGCCCTTCAGCTCGCCAAGATGCGCCTTCAGAATTCGAGCGACCTCCGCCTCCACAGTGCGGCGTGGAAATGCCGCATTGAGTCCTTTGAAACGTGTCATGGAAGACGATTTGTCGCCAAGCGGTTGAATGCCAAGATGCTTACAGAAGGTTTCCGCCATCGTCTGCGTATGCAACTCACGCATCAGGCGTTTCGCCTCCTTTACCTTCTTTGCGTCTTTTTTGTCTTCCTCTGAGGCCGTTTCGTCGGTCAAGATTCGATCTAGTTCCTTTTCTTCCGCATCACTGTCGGGAATGACATTGCTCCACCGCCGGTTGGCATCATAGCCGCGATTGTGGGCGTACCAGCGCAGTACGTCCCAAAGCTCAGACCACGTCAATGTCTTGCCGCCGACAAGCACGCGGGCCGCCAGCTTCCACGGCCACGCGCAGCCGGGCTTGTCGAGTTGATCCTTGGTAAGCACGCCCAAGTGAGCAAGTAGCGCCTTCATGCGTTTGATGCGCTGCCGCGTGCTGCGGATGTGACGCCGTTGCCGCCTGTATCCGCGCCTCGCGCTTGCAAGACAATCATCAGCGCGGAAGATAACCGCACCACAGCCTTTGATTTCCAGTTGGGGAGCGGTTTGCAGAACGGCCCAGCCGATGGAACTGTGGCCCACGTCGAAAGCGAGTTCTAAGTCCTGCTTCATATTTGCCTTGATTCCAGTACGGTCTTCCTTATATCATAACCACGGAATCAAGACAAAGTTAGATAACGCAGACCGTTTCCCTATCCGCCATGCGGATACATCGGTTCAAAAGCGTTTCTAATATCGAAAGAGCGGGCCTGCCATCCCGCTCTTTCTCCTTTTGGAATCATCGGCCTCACCTCTCCACTTTCTGCTTTTGCTTCATAAACCGCTCACTCCCGCACCGCCTCTTTCCCCTCACTCTCCCTCGACGATCCACCCCGTCCACGCCGTCCATGGCGTCCACTCCGTCCACACATCTCTCAGTCAATGCCCTGATACCTTAATGACTAAGGTATAAGTCTCCCGCCCGGCCCCTCGCCAGCTTCGTGTCTTAGTGTCTTGGTGGTGAATTCGAATCCCCGCCCCGGCCTCACTTGAACGTTGAGCGTTGAATGTTGGACGTTCAATGTTGATTCCCTTTGCGTCCCTTGCGCCTTTTTGTGGCAAGCCAAGCCGCTTCGACCACGCCACCTCACGGCGCCAACGTGGCAATTCCTGAGACACCGGTCTTGTCGGTGTAATTCAGCACGGGGGCGACCTCGAACGCTTCCACCGTATCCGACTGGAGCAACAGCAATACGGGAACCGTGACCGGGCTGTTGGTCACGGCGTCGCTCGTTAGTCCAAATGTCGCCCACGACCCCTGCATATCTCCCTTCAACTTGCCGGTGAACGTCCAACTGGCGCTCTTCGCATTGAAGGACACCTTGAGGCTTCCGTTCTTGTTCGCACCCTTGCCCTTGGCATTCAACTGAAACGCGATTGCCGCATCTCCCACGTCCAGCGTCGCCACCGCATTGGCCACCGAAGCCGTCGCCGCCAGACTTGGCAGTGTGCCCTTGATCGCGCAAGTATCCGCGCCGACCCGTTTGAACTTCGCCTGCAACTTGAGGCTGCTGATATCCATCGGACACGCCACGGCGACGGTCAGGCCCGTGGTCGCCGAACTGACGTCATCCGTCACCGTCACCGATACCGCATACGCCCCGCAGTTGGTGAACACATGCGTCGGAGCGCAGTCCGCGCTGCTGTCGCCATCCGCAAAATTCCACAGACAACTCAGCGGATTCCCATTCGTGCTCAAAGCTCCAACCGAAAACCCGATCGTGTCCCCGGGTCTTACCACCGCGATGCCGCCGAGGGTCCCCAGCGCGTTCGTGGCGACCGGCGGCGATTTGATCTGCACCTCGTTGCCCAACAAGAAATTAAGGACGCTGCTGATCCAGGAAATGCTCGCCGAGACGCGGCTGGCATAGAACGACGTCGGGACTGCCACCGGATAATTGGTGGGAACCAACGTCCAACTGTTTGTGGCACTCAGGTAATACAACCCTCGCAAATCCGTGAGCGCCGCGTTGAATCGCGTGTCCGCGTTAAATAGCGTGTCCGTTGTGCCGTCGTGACTGAACGGCCCGTCCACGGTGTAATTGACACCCGCCAGCTTCCACGTCGTCCCGTCCTCGATGAACACCCCGCCGCTGGAATCGTTGTACGACAGGCCGCATTCGTTGGGAACTCCCTTGCGATCAAAATCAGCGGCTAACAACGGGCCCATGCCACCGTCCGTGACAACCCTCGTGATCACGTTTTCCCCCCAACGCTCGATGTTGTTCGTGTTGCCCCACTCCCAGCCCCGAACCGCATTGTTGACCATCACGGCCGGGCCGCGGTCCGTGCCGCGCCCGAATACCACGCACCGTTTTCCCACTTCGTCCGTCTTCGTGTAGAGCGGCGCGTAGCTGGGAAACGTCTCCGCCACCTGCCAGATCCGCAGGTCCGTGTCCGGCTCATCGAAAACCGCCACCGTGTGGTACGTGGACCCGTTCCACACAAACGTCTGGCCGACAGCGCCGCCCACGTGTTGCGCCGACAGGAAAAATTTCGGGGCAATCGGCGTTGCCAGAAAATCGCTCCACTGGCCTTCGTACTGCCACCCGCTACCGGCCAGTGAACCGCTCGGGGCATTCGTGTTGACTGACGGATCGCCGGTGGACACGAATAAGACACCGTGGCTGCGGGGCAACCAGAGGAGCATAAGCGAAAGCCCCAGCCACACCGCTCGTTGTCCCTGGTTCCCCTTCATGATGCGTGACTGTTTCCTCTACACCCAATGCGCCATCAATACAAGCACCCGCATCTTCATGACCGGCCCCTTTCCGGGCGTCACCCTGGAGAATCGTTGGCGGGATTTCAACTCGCCGCTACGGCACCAGCCACACACGGCTCTGGCGGGCTGGCCACACGCGACGCCGAAAAGACGAAAGTCAGGAGCAGACGGGCGTAAGGATCATCTTGCGGAAACAGGCAATCGGCAGAAGCCGCGCCTTAGTTCGTTCTCTTGACCCGCTTGGCTTTGCCGCCAACACCACCCTCGGAGAAAATCTGGCTCGTGGTGCGGGTACAGGCGGCGAGGATAACCTGATCGAGCGTTTGTCGGTGGGCGATCGCCCGATCAATAAACTCCGTGTACACATCCTCTCCCAACAGAATCTTTTGCGTCGGGCCGGGCTTCTCCTCGGAACATGCTATATACCCCGGTTCTTGCCTTTGCAGCACCCGAAAAACCTTGGTGGAAATCTCTATGACATATTCTCGCATGTCCGTCCCCTTTCACCCTGTTGGACTACGGCCATTCTTCACCGCATGACCGATGCCAACCCCCCCACAATTCCTCGATGCATACGCGCAACGTTCTCCGCCGTAGTCAGTTTCGAAACACGTCAGGCCGTGTCTCTACCCTGCGCGAATCTGACACTCTGACAATACTGTGCTTCCGAATGGACAATCTGTCCAGAGAAATACGGGTCAACCCTGGCGCGCTACGGCACCAGTCGCACGCGATAATACCGCGTGGGAACGTTCGTCGCGCCACCCACATCAAGGTAGTTGGTCGTGGTGCCGACGGCATTGGTGACTGTGAACAGGTCAATGAAGCTGTTTGTCGCATAGCTTCCGTCACCCGCGCCCGTGGTGACTTGGAGCGCGTTGGTCCTGCCGCTGCCCATCACCCATGTCACGAGCACGTTGGCGCCGACTTGCGCGATCGAGGTAATCCCGAGAAACGCGACGCCGTTCGTCGGATCGGTCCCCGCGAGAAATTCGTTGGTGTTGCTCATCCCGTCACCATCGGGATCCGCATTTCCTGCCGCTTGCG
>JBEKYJ010000157.1:0-8949 GCA_049511095.1 Verrucomicrobiia bacterium | reverse complement strand
GGTCCAATGTCACGTACGCGTAGCCAACCTTTTTCAGCGCGCGGGTCACCGCCTCGCGCACGTCCTCGCCAAGAAATCTTCCCACTTCATCAGCCCCGACCTCAATCCGCGCCATATAACGTTTCGCATTTCGAGTTTCCTGTTTCGAGTTTTCCATGCTGTGATGCCGCACACGCACTTCATGAAACCCCGCGTCCCGCAACACGTTCTCCGCCGCCTCGATCATCCGCAACGCCTCTTCCGTCACCGGTTCGCCGTACGGAATCCGCGACGACAAACACGCCATCTGCGGCTTGTCCGCCGTCGGCAGTCCCAACTCCTTGGACAGCTTGCGGATCTCCGCCTTCGTCAACCCGACTTCCTTTAACGGCGCGCGCACCTTGTATTCCTTGGCCGCCGCGGCACCGGGCCGATAATCACCCGCGTCGCTCGCGTTCTCGCCGTACACAATCGTCTGCCAGTTTTCGCGCTTCGCGATCCTCGTCAACTCTTCAAACAACTCCGTCTTGCAAAAGTAGCAGCGGTTCGCCGGGTTGCTCGTGTAATTCGCGTCGGCCATCTCGTGCGTGTTGACCACGTGCACCGCGAACCCAAATCGCCGCGCGATATCCAGCGCCTCCTGGAACTCGCGTCGCGGCAGGCTCGGCGAATCCGCAATCACCGCCAGCGCATCGTCGCCCAGCGTATCATGCGCCACCTTCGCCAGCAACACGCTGTCCACCCCGCCCGAGTACGCCACCAGCGTCCGCCCGCCCGAGCGCAATGTGGTCTTGAGTTGCTCCAGCTTACCCGCCATGGCAGCATACTAGCGCCAATCGCAGGGGGTGTCAAAAGCGAAGACCGACCTTGTTCTGTCGATTCAATTCGACTTTTCGGTCGTCCGGGGTATCCTCCGCATGACTGATGAATGGCCTAGTCCGTTATGAATTTGAATGGGATCCCCAGAAGGCCACGCAGAACCTCCAAAAGCATGGCGTGAGTTTCGAGCGAGCGGCGACAGTCTTCCTAGACCCACAAGCGCTTTCGGTGTATGATTCCATGCACAGTGAGAACGAGGACAGATGGATTACTCTCGGAAGCGACAAGCGTGGTGCGCTTCTGGTTGTCTGTCACACGTTCGGCGAAGTCGGCGCATCGAATGCAGTCGTTCGCGTCATCTCGTCCCGAAAGGCAACCGTCGCTGAACGAAAACAGTACGAACAATCTCGATCATGAAAAAGCGATACGACTTTTCTAAGGGCATACGCGGCAAGTTCTACAAACCGAATCTCGTGCTCAGCATCCCCATCTACTTGGACGCGAAACTCCAGAAACGCGTCGAGGAAATCGCCCGCCGTAAGGGCCAGGACGTGGGCGCGGTTGTCAGCCGTATCGTCCGTAAAGAACTGGCGCTACTCGCCGACATGAAGTAGAAAGTCAGTCCAGCCACTTTGCCATCTTCTCCTTCACCTGTGCGTGAGGGATCGTCTGGCCGTCATCCGCTTGCTGCAGCCCACGATCGATCTTCGCGAGAAACAACAAACGTTGCATGGCGTCTTCGAAGGTTGCGTCGTCCGGTAAACCTTGAACCGCTTGAAGAACTTTTTGCTTCGTCGTCACAGGAGTCAGATTGCCACACTCGGCCCGTTCGATCAACCTCGCTAAACCACAGGGGTGTCAAAGCCTAAGACTGTTGATGCGCAGAAGCGTGTGGGTTCACGAGATGTTCATTTCGCCATCGTCGTCCTAAAGCGGCGAACAAGGCGTAAGCGATCCCGACGACCCCACCTGCACCCAGTACCAGAATGCCAACCGCTTGAAAAAGCTGATGCAAGAAGATCTGCATGTCGATCTAGCGTGCGCCTGATCGTATCACTTGCGCCCTCGTCATAGGGAAAGCTCCGTCCCGCCCCTACTTCACATCCTCGCCCAGCTCTACGTTCCAGTAGGCGAGATCGAGGAAGTGCTTCCAGCTATCGTGGGCGATGGTGCCGATGGTGACGTTGACGAACGGACGCCACTTCGGACGCTTGGGCTTCTTGACGAGGTGCATACCCGCCTCGGTGGGCGTGCGGTTGGCCTTGCGCGTGTTGCACGGGATACATGCGCAAACGATGTTCTCCCACGCGGTCGTCCCACCACGGTCGCGGGGGATGACATGGTCGAGATTCAGTTCGCGCCGGTCGAAATGTTTGCCGCAATACTGGCACATATTGTGGTCGCGCTCGAAAATGTTGTGCCGGGTAAATTTCACTTCCTTGTGCGGCAGCCGGTCGAAAAACAGCAGCAGAATCACGCGCGGGATGCGGATCTTGAAGGAGATGGTGTGGACGACGTCCTCGCCGTGGTGTCCCAGGCTGAATTCGCGCCATTCGTGGAAATCAAAGGTCTGGAAGTTGCCGCTGTCCTCGACGACGACCTCCGCGTGGCCCATGTACAGCAGTGTGAACGCGCGCTCGACCGTGCAGACGTTGATCGCCTGCCACAGACGATTGAGCACTAACACGTTCTCGTTTAGCACATTCCTCATGGTCAACTCCCAGAAGGACCGCATCGACTCACAGCGATACGTTGCACTAAAACCTACCATTTTGCCGTCGGGGCGTCAACGACGACAGCAACCCCGTCAAAACCACCCCAACGTCTCCTTGTGCGCCCGGTACAGCAATCCCAGCAGACGCATGCTGACCATTGCCCCCCACAAACTTAGAAATACCGCGATGAAATGCGCCAGCAACGAGCCGCCCGTGAACACCACGCCAAATCCGACCCGCACCAGCCCCGTCAACACCATGAAACCGCAGACGGTCAGGTAGGGTCGGAGAACGCGCGCGATGGATGGAATCACCAGTCGCGGATCCGCGCCGCGTCTCGCGTTGTACATGACGACCCCCAGCAGTGCCATGGGATAGTAAAGCGAACTAAGCAGCGCTAAACCGATCACTCCGACGGCGCACAGCGGCTCGGAAGGATCGGGCACCCAGCCTTCGTACCAGCAATGCCACAGGTACCACACAAAGTAGAGGAACGACGGCGTGAAGCACAGCAGCGTCGCGCTCACCATCAGCAGAATCGGCCGCAGAATGTCTTCCCACCAGTGGGTGAACTCGGGAAACTCCGGCGGCCCGTCTTCGCCGTTGGCCGTGGTCAGCACGATCTCGAACAGGTAATTGCACGCATACCCGTACACCAGCATCACGGCGACGTAGCTGATCAAAAACACCAGCCCAAATTCGAGAAACCCGACGAGAAATGTGCCCACTCCCAGCGCCACCAAACCCCACCCGTGAAACGGATACCCCAGCGCCGAGGCGAACGACGGCGCCCGTTCGCGCGCCTCGTCGTCCCCGGAAACTGCCGGCGGCTCCGCGGTCGCGACCGCTCCGCCGCAATGCGGACAGACTTCGAACGTCCGGCCCGGCGTGACGATGTGACGCAAGTCTGCCGCCCGCACCCGCGCGCCACAGGTCTCGCTTTGGCACTGCCAGAGTGTGTCCGCCGCGCCGCTCATCGGTGGCCGAGCCTAGCAACTTTGATTGCGGTTGACGACGACATTTCGCGGGTGTTACGGTGCGCCTTCGTGGCGAGAGGCGGGATGATGCAGCGCGCGAGTTCGGGCGGATTCACGTTAATCGAGTTGATGGTGGTGATCGCGGTGATCCTCATCATGTACGTCATGATGTACGGGCCGGCGCAAAAATCCTATCAGGACAAACAACTGGTTCTTTGCCAGAAAAACCTGCAGATGATCGATATCGCCTTGAAGATTTACACCGCCGATTACCACGACTCCTATCCGCTCGTGCGGGACGCGGCCACGGCCGAGGTGCCGCTCAGCCTGTTGGTGCCGCGGTGCACCACGGAAACGTCCATCTTCATCTGCCCCGGCAGTGCCAATCGCCGGTTGCCCGAGGCCCGCACGTTCGTGGACAGAAAAATCAGCTACGCCTATTACATGGGCCGCACCGCGCCCGATGGCGCCGACGCGATGCTCCTCTCGGACAAACAAGTGGACACGCGTCCGCGACGGGCGGGCGACCGGATGTTCTCGGTCACCGGCAGGCGACCGGCCGACAATCATCGCCAGTTCGGCGGCAATGTGCTGTTTTGCGATGGGCACGCGGAGTCGTTTCCCCCCGTGGCAACACGCGACTTCGCCTTTTCCAATTCGGTGGTGTTGCTGAACCCGAAACCTTGATTTATGAAAATCGTCGTCGAATGCAGTTGCCAGGTGCCTTACGAGTTCGAAATCGAACCCGTGGATGGCCAAATGCCCGGCCCGGTGCTCTGCCCGACCTGCGGCGCCGATGGCACCGAGTACGCCAACTGGGTCATTCAAGATACGCTGGCCCGGGAACAAACCGCCGAAACGCCTCCGCCCGGTGAGCCGGCGGAAGCGACCGACGAAGCCGCGCCCGGACTGCCGAAGTTCTGCCACATCCACAAAGACCAGCCGGTGGAGGCGTTTTGCTTCGCCTGCAAGAAACCCATCTGCCTCAAGTGCATGAAGCAGTTCGGCTTCTTTTGCGGGCCCTACTGCCGCACTCGCGCCGAGGAAGCGGGAATGGATATCCCCGTGTACGAAGGTCAGGACCGCCTCGTGCGCGCCCGCGAATACACCAATACCACGCGCATTGGCACGGCCATCCTCCTCCTGCTGGTTGGATTGTTCGTGACGTATGAGTGGTACACACTTTTCGGCCAGAAACCCTCCGTCAAGTTCTCAATGCCCCTGGCGAACAATGAACGGCTGATACACGCACAGTTTCTCAGCGACCACGAACTGTTGCTGGTGAACTCGGACAAAGTGTCGGTCTACGACTTCAAGAAAGACCAGCCGGTCTGGTCCAAGTCCCTGGCGTCCTATCGCTCGAAGCCTCCGCCATCGCCCAGTCCAACCGAGCTTGCGGACGAGGCCGGCGACGCCGCAAAACCAGCGACACCCCAGACGACCGCGGCCCAGCAGGCGGCGCAACGCAAACTGGCGGCACAACTTGCCACCTACGAGGATTATTTCGATGCCGGTCCCAGCGCGCGCGTCGTCGGCGACGCCATCTGGGTGACACTGGGTCGAAATGTTATTTGCTTCGACCGCGCCACGGGGGCCGAGAAAGCGAAGACACAGGTCGAAGGTCGGATTCAGGAAATGACCTTCGGCGATAACGCAATGGTCGTCGTCTCGGCGAAGGGAGCCTACGACTACGTGTTCACGCGTATCGAATTGCCGTCAGGCGCGCCACAGTCTGAACAACGCTCACTCCCGCCTCCCCCGCCGCGTCCCGTAAAGGCATTCGATCCGGATGCGCCCGTGCAGGAAGATCTGTCCGTGCCGGCGGAACAGCACCAGTTCGTGGCCGCGGGCTCGACGGTCGCGGAATTGGACGTGAAGCTCGTCGAGAAAAAGTTCGTCTCGGTCCAGACCATGAAGGCGCTGAAGACGGGCCAGTTCGACGAGGGTATCAAGGTCACGCAAACACGCGAGGTGGCCGAGGATGTGTTTAACGAGATGAGAATGCGGGATACGGGGGGCGTCGCCAAAGTCGATGTGAGCCGTTATGCGGTGACCCTCCAGCGCGTGTTCGGCAAGGATGCGGCGCCGTGGACGGGCGAAGTGGTCGGCCCACCGTCGTTTTTCACGCTGAAGACTGTGGATGTACTGGTCGCTGGCAAGGTGATGTACGTGTTCAACAAGAACGATCAACTGATGTGGCAAAGCAATCTGTCGTACCCGATCGCCCGGCAGTTCAGATCACACGAAAGCGAATGGGGAGGCAGTCGTCGCGATTCAGCTGTCGCCCCATGTTTGGAAAGGGGCGACACGTTGTACTTCTTCGATCAGGGTGTGTTGACGGCGTTCGAGGTCAAATCGGGCAAAGCACGCTGGCGCATGCCGAGTGTCGGCGTCTCCAGCATCCAATTTGACGACAAGGGTATGCTGTACGTCGCCACGACCTCAGCCGGCCCCGAATCCATTCAGTATTACGAGCAGGTGAGCATGGATCGGATCGAACCGATCATCGTCAAGGTTGATCCCGCCACGGGACGGGCATTGTGGCGCGTGGAAAAGGTCGGCGACGAATGTCATCTCTCCGGCAAATACGTCTACCTCACCAGGGCGCAGACATCATCCCTGGATGTGATCGCCTCGATGTCCAAGGGCGGCGGCGGTGGTATTCCTACCCACTTCCGTCTGTATCGGCTGAATCCGAAGAACGGCCAGCAACTGTGGGAATGCTACCGGCCAACTCATCCCAGCCAGTTGGATTTTCACGGCAACGAAATCCTGCTTCAGTTCCACGACAAGTTGGAGGTCTTGAAGTTCCTTTCCCTGTAACCGAGAATGAAAACTATGAAACGTAAAGTCACCGTATTCGGCGCCGGCTTCGTCGGCTCCACCACTGCGCAACGCATCGCCGAAAAACAACTCGCCGACGTCGTGATGGTCGACATCATCGAGGGCATGCCCCAGGGCAAAGCGCTCGACATGATGGAGTCGGCCTGTCTCGAAGGTTTCGACGCCAAGGTAACGGGCGCCAACGATCCCGCCGCCTGCGCCGGCAGCGACCTCATCGTCGTCACCAGCGGCATCGCCCGCAAACCCGGCATGAGCCGCGACGATTTGCTGAAAACCAACGCCGGCATCGTCGGCAGCGTCTGCGACGCCATCAAAAAGAACGCCCCGAACGCCACCGTCATCGTCGTCAGCAATCCGCTCGACGTGATGACTTATCTCGCCGGCGCGAAACTCGGTTTCGCGAAAAATAAGATCATGGGCATGGCCGGCGTGCTCGACAGCGCGCGCTTCCGCTGTTTCATTGCGATGGAACTGGGCGTCTCGATGCGTGACGTGCACGCCATGGTGCTCGGCGGCCATGGCGACGACATGGTTCCGCTTGTCCGCTACGCCACCGTCGCCGGCATCCAGGTCGAAGCCTTGCTGCCCAAGGACAAACTCGACGCAATGGTCGCGCGCACCCGCAACGGCGGCGCGGAAATCGTCTCCCTTCTGAAAACCGGCTCGGCCTACTACGCGCCCTCGTCCGCGGTCGTCGAAATGGCGCGGTCCATCTTGAATGACGAGAAACGCGTGCTGCCGTGTGCCGCATGGTGTACCGGCCAGTACGGCGTCAAGGACATGTTCGTCGGCGTTCCGTGCGTGCTCGGCGCCAACGGCGTCGAGAAAATCATCGAACTGAAGCTGACCGCCGACGAACTCGCGCAGTTGAAAACATCAGCCGACCACGTGCTCGAAAATGTGAAGCGCCTGAATTTGTAGAGAACTTTGATTGACCCGGAGACGCCAATCACGGAGTGTCTCCTCAATCCAAACAATTGCCCTTTATGTCGCAACCTCTTAACCACTGACGAGATATATGGCTGCCCATTCTACAGTACCTCGAATCATCTTCGTTCTTCTGGGTCTTTACGGCTGGTTGACGGCCCTGATGATGTTTCTAAAGCATCGACGCGAAGCCAAAGAGAAGGAAAACCGAATCCTGCATCTGACGCGGGACGAACTCGATTCCAGCGCCATGTTGCAGAGGATTCTTGCGATTCTCAAGGCAGAACGGGATGACGAATTCATTCAGGACCATCTCAGTGGCAGCGAGCTGCGCCAGTTGCCCGCCTTTCTCGAGGATCTCGGCTCGCACTGGGAGTTCGACAGCGTCTCGATTGCCGGCGCTTACGACACGATCGGCCAGGAAGTGATCTGGGCCGACGAATCCAAACTCATGTGGCAGGACGAGCAACCGCCCCGAAGCGATACCTACTGGCGTCTCTTCAACAAGTTCGCCAAAGCCATCCAGGCCGAGAGAACTAGAAGGCAAACCGCCGGAACAGATTTTCGGTATCCAGAGAATCCGCCGACCACGTCCTCGAAAATGTCAAACTGCTGAATTTGTAATGATAAGCCCGACCGGTAAGACACACCATCGGCACGCCCGGCGGTCGCGCCTTGCCAGAGACTCAGGTTGTGGAGTTTCTCGATCTCTGCGCGGTCTTCAGCCTCTGGAGGAAGGCGTCGGCGCGCTTCTTTTGGTCGGTGACTTGCCGGGTTTTCTCAGTGAGATGACGTTGGCCGGCGATGGGCGAGTTCTGGAGTGAGTCGGCCCATGCGCGTAGTTGCCGGGAAATGGATTCCGCCAGTGATCTGAGATCTGAGATTTCAGATTTCAAATGGGCGAAATGGCCCAACCGATCCAGTAGACACAACATCGAACGCACTTCGCCCGCTGACCCACGAGCGATGTAGAGGAGCGTCAGCAATTCTTGCGTCGTACCGCGCTCGAATCCTTCAGCCACGTTGTTCGAGACTGATAGTGCGGCGCGCTGCAACTGACTGCGGAGGTCGCCCTGGTAGTTGAACGCGCGGTCGGCAGTCAACTTGAACGTGCGCTCGGCCAATGTTATCCCCGCCTGCCATACCGGCAACTGCTCGAAGCGCTCGTACTTCATGGGAATTTGAAATCTCAGATTTCCAATCTGAAAGCAAGCGTGCTAAAGTAATCGCTAAGTGACTGATAGTGGGTTGTTCGACACAGCGCTGGGGTCTCCGTTTACCCGCCTCATAAAACGGAGACTCGATGCGGGGGATTTTTTGTCTCTAAATTCGGTGGCCGATGCCGCAAAGCCGTTCGCCGTCTCCCTGCTCTCGCAAATCTCTCGTCGTCCCGTCCTCGTGGTCACCGACGGCCTGAAATCGCAGGAAGCTTTCTTCAACGATTTGCAGACCCTGTTGCCGGGCGTCCAGTTCTATCCCGCATGGGAAACGCTGCCGCACGAAGACGTCCTCCCCCACGCCAATACCATCGCCGATCGCTTGAAGACGCTCACCAACCTGACCGCCCCGGCCATGGTCGCTTCCGTCCAGGCCCTGATGCAACGGACGTTCGCTCCCGAGTATTTCCTGTCTTTGCGCACGGAAATCCACCTGGGTCAGGCGCTCGTGCTCCAGGAGTTCGTCGACCA
>JBEKYJ010000156.1:0-9051 GCA_049511095.1 Verrucomicrobiia bacterium | reverse complement strand
GGGCGCCTTTTCCGAGTTGGCCATTTCCTTCAATGTCGGCGGCACGGGTGTGGTCAAGGTGTGCACGATCACGGGCGCTGGCGAAATTCGTCTCGCGTTGCCGCCTCCCGGTCAGTTCGGCGGGTCATTCTTCCTGACGAGCTATTGGGATTGCGACGCGGGTTTCGTCCCGACGATGACGATCACGGAGTTGAACATTCGCGAGAAGGGCGGGAAGAAGGAACTGCTGGAGTTCAAGGGAAAGATTTCCAATCTCATTTCGATGGCGGCGAAGGATTTTACGATGACGCTGCTGCCGCCGCAGTCGGATTCGTTTCGGGCGGAACTGCGCTACAGCCTGTCCGCCATCAGCGATTTTTGCGTCGATCAAACCAACCACACGAACAAGGATGATTTCCAGGTGGCACGGATGGCGGCCAATTTCGTGGACTCGGGCGCTCAGCAGAACGATCAAGTGCGCTTCGTGAAGGTCACCAGCAAGACCTGCTTTTTCTACGGCTGTGTCTCGACCAAGAAGTCGTTTTGCACCAATCTTGTCAACCAGAGTGGGTTCGTGATCGACAAGCCCCCGCGGCTCGGTGGGGGCACGGTGTGGCTGATGCACACGCAGCCGTTGCCACAAGAAACGCCGACACTGATCGGGCGGTTCTCGAAGCCGTCTGCCGGGCGGCTCAGGCCCCAGGGCTATGTGACTGCGTCGGCTGATCCCAGCGCGCAGAATGTTGGTTTTTGGGTAGATTGGATTGACGCGAAGGCGAGCTATCGCAACAAGAAGCGGGTCGGCAAATTCCGCTACACGTTGGAAGTCGACTCCCCGCGGGCACTGTCCTGCGACGTGGAGGATTGACGCCGCGCCGGCGACGCCGTTGCGGGTCAACGGTCGTGATCTCGCAGCCGGTCGGCCAGATTCCCGCTCATGAACTGCCGTCGGAACAATTCGCGGCGGGTGTGCCTGGAAATGCGCCGCACCAGCACCAGGTCCCATAGCGCGACCAGGATCGCCGCGCACGTCAGCAGCAAGCACCCTGTCCAGTAGAGGAGGAACCTCGGTCCGTGCAGGTGTTCGCCCAGTACGGTGGTGCCGAGTTCGACCATCAGGGCGCACGCGGCCAGCAAGACGCCTCCGCAAATGCGCAGCACAACTTGTCCTCGGGTGAGCGGCAGCTTTTCGGGCGGTGGATGGGAAGACGCCGCCATGAGCGCCTCAGGCTAGACGATGACCCGCTCGGTCTGGGAGTCGAAGAAATGGCATTTGCGCATGTCGAACGCCATATCGAGCGTCTGCCCGACGTCCGCTTTCTCATGCGGGTTGACCCGCGCGACGAAGTTGTGGCTACCCGAGTTCAGGTACAGATAAACCTCCGCGCCCATCGGCTCGACCACTTCGACGGTGGCGGAGGCGGTTTGGTCGGGTTTGGCGAAAGACGCGTGCCGTTTGTCGTTGATGTCTTCGGGACGCGAGCCGAACACGACGGCCTTGCCAGCATGGCCCGCGAGTTGTTTCGCCATCTCATCGTCGATGCGGGTGGAGAAACCCTTCTCTCCGTGACCCCCCGCGGTTTGCTCGACAAACCACAATCCGTCCTGCCGTTGCACGATCGTGCCCTTGAAGAAGTTCATTGGTGGCGAGCCGATGAAGCCCGCGACGAACATATTTTTCGGATTATCGTAGAGAGCGAGCGGTTCATCCACCTGCTGGATGACGCCGTTGTTCATCACGACGATGCGGTCGCCCATGGTCATGGCTTCGACCTGGTCGTGGGTGACGTAGATCATGGTGGACTTGAGGCGGTCGTGAAGCTTGGAGATCTCGGCGCGCATCTGCACGCGCATTTTCGCGTCGAGATTCGAGAGCGGCTCGTCGAACAGGAAGACCTTGGGCTTGCGCACGATGGCGCGGCCGACGGCGACGCGTTGGCGCTGGCCGCCGGAAAGCGATTTTGGTTTGCGCTGGAGCTGTTCGTCCGTGATGCCGAGGATTTGCGCCGCGTCACGGACGCGTTGATTGATTTCGGCCTTCGGATACTTGCGCAGCATGAGGCCGAACGCCATGTTTTTGTAGACCGTCATGTGCGGGTAGAGGGCGTAATTCTGGAACACCATCGCGATGTCGCGGTCCTTGGGCGGAACGTCGTTGACGAGCTTGCCGTCGATGAAAATATTGCCGCTGGAAATCTCCTCGAGCCCCGCCACCATGCGCAGGGTCGTCGATTTGCCGCAGCCCGACGGGCCGACGAGCACGACGAATTCCTGGTCGCCGATTTCGAGATTGGCGTTATCGACGGCCTTCACGCCGCCGGGGTAGGTCTTGGAGACGTTCTCGAGGAGGACTTTGGCCACAGTGAATGCCTTGTAGCAGAGCCTTTCCACCGGGTCAAACCAACATTGGCGTTTCAGCGCGAAGGACACCGAAATGCCGGGTGGCAGGGCGGAAGGGGTACGATTCGGCGGTCGCAGCTCCGAAGACAATCTCGGAGCGGGGCCCGCCGCGAGAGGAGACGGATGGGTTAGCTGGTCGGTTCCAAGTTGGCTTTGACGATTTCGCGAAACTTCTGAAAGGCGGCCAGTACGTCAGGTTTGGTTTTAAACTCGTCGCACACCGCCTGCAGTCCGATGTCGATGGCTTTCTGGGATTGGAGTTTGAATTTTTCGAGTTCGAGGCCGGAGTGGTTCATGCGGGCCCAGGCGTGGGCGAGGCGGGCGAGTTGGGTGGGATCGTTTTTGCCCTTGTGGATATGATCGATGGCGTCCATGAGCAGAGAGCGGATGAGAAGCGTGCCGCCGGTGGCGGAACCTTCACGGGCTTTCTCGCCGGCGGCGGTGGAGAGTTCTTCCACGCGGTCGACGAGGCCGGCGACTTCTTCGCGATCAGCCTGCTCGTCGCGCCACCGGGGATAATGCGTATGAAACCAACCGGACATGGCGACGCCGAAATTCCGGATCAGGAGTTTTTCGTCGGGAGTGGTGCGGGTCCAGATGAGGGAATAGGAGTCACCGGTTTTGAGGTCGAGCGCGGGGATATCGCGGTCGGCGGTTTGGGCGAAGAGCCATTCACGGATGCGTTCGTAGGGCCAACCGTCATCGAGTTTGCGGTTGATTTCGTTGCGAATGGGTTGGGGGAACAAAGCGAAACGGCTGCGGGATTTGCGCATAGGGCCTCCGGGGAGAAGACAGAAGACAGCCCCGAAAAGGATTCGGGGCAGGGAGACAGAAGTCTCGGTTGGGGGTTAGGGGTTTACTGAATACTACTGTTTTCATCGTGGGGAAGGGTACCCGAAGAGCGGAAAACGCGTTAGTGTACTTTGGAAGGTTTGGAAGGTTTGGAAGCTTTTCTTTGGCGGTTGTAAGTAGCTAGTAGCCAAGAGGCTGGAGACGGGAAACGGCGAGTTTAGCACCAATTAGGGCGATAACGTCGTGTGGATAGCACTAATGTAGAAACGGTGGACGGAATGGACGAGGTGGACGGAGTGGAAAGAGAGAAATACGCGATAATGCGGGACTGATCCCTTTGACTGAAAATTGGACTAATTCCTACGCTCAACCGTCCCAAGACCACCCTGCAACAAACCCGGCAATCGGATTGACACGATCCGCTGCCAGGAAATACCGTCGCAAATGTGAACTGGAACCACGTTTCTGAAAACCAATTTTCCTTTACCGCGCCAGCGTCAAAGAGCAAATCCCTTCCCGTATCAGTTCTGGCCATGGCACTCCCGACGAAGCGAATTGCGACAGCACTGCTGTTATTGGTCACGGCCTTGTGCGATACGTTCGGGGCGGACAGCAAGAGTGGACCAAAATCCATTCCGGAGCTACAGACGGCGATCGAAACGGTTTTGAAAGAAACCAGGACTCCAGGAGCAGCCATCGCCATTGTCTCGCGAGACAAGGTGGAGTGGGTGGCGGGCATCGGTAAAGCCGATGTTGCCGCCAACAAACCGGTAACCGCCGACACCCTTTTTCGCATCGCCTCGGTTTCGAAGGGGTTCGCAGCCCTGGCGGCGCTCCAATTGGAGGAGGAAGGAAAACTCAAGCTGACGGACACGGTGAGACAATGGGTGCCCGAGGTGGCCTTCGGCAACCCATGGGAGGCAAGCGATCCGGTGCGCCTGGTCCACTTGATGGAACACACAACGGGTTTTGACGACCCCCGCCCGCGTGAGTATGCGGTCAATGATCCGACGCCGATCGCGTTGAAGGATGCCCTGGCCTATGGCGCTGCTTCGCGCATATCACGCTGGCGCCCCGGCAGCCGGATGGCTTACTGCAATTACGGACCCCCCATCCTAGCGGCGGTCATCGAGAAGGTTTCCGGGGAGCGTTTTGAGGATTATGTGCAGGAGCACTTTTTCAAACCGCTTCACATGGACGCCGCCAGCTATTTTTATACACCGGAAGTGGAGCAACGGCTGGCAAAGCTGTATCACTCCGACGGCATCACGCCGTATCCTTACTGGCACATCAGTTTCCGGCCCGCCGGTGCCATCAATGCGTCCGCGAAGGACATGGCCAACTACGTGCGGTTTTATCTGCAACGGGGCAGCTTGGACGGCACGCAACTGCTCCGAGCCTCGTCCATTGAGCGCATGGAAACCACGGAAACTTTGCCGTCCGCAAAACTGGGCAATGTCGCCGGGTACGGGCTCTACAATTACGCAAGCTTTGATGGCGCCTTTGTGTTTCGTGGGCACAACGGCGGGATTTTGGGCGGACTGACTGAAATGGCGTATCTCTCTGACTACGGCCGCGGCTACGCCGTCATGATCAATTCGGGGAACGGCGAAACACTGCGCCAAATTGCAGATCTAGTCCGTCAATACGTCATTCGAGATCTGACCCCGCCGGCCTTGCCGCCTGCGGCGTCGGTTCCGGCCGAACTGCAGCGCCACTATGAGGGATACTATCTGGGAATAAGCCCTCGCGTGCAGATGTCTTATGCGCTGGAGCGGTTGATCAACATTAAGAGACTCGTGTTCACTGCCCGGGGACTCTCAATAACAACCTATGACCTGTATCACGAGCAATGGCACGGGCAATGGGTGCCCATGACGGAGCGGTTGTTTCGCGTGGAGGATCGGTCGGTAGCGACACTCGCCCTGCTGCCCGATGCCGATGGAGAGACGCTGATCCAATCTGGTTGGGGAACTTTCAAGAAAGTTTCCGCGTTGCGGGTCTGGGGACAGCGCGCAGCCATCGGCCTGATTCTCCTGCTCGCGCTGAGTTCGCCGCTCTTCGCGCTGGTTTGGGGATTTCGAAAGCTGTTTGGCAAACTGCATGACGCGGGCCCGCTATCGGTTCGTCTTATGCCTTTGCTGAGCACAATCTCGTTGGCTGTATTTTATGGCCTCTTTGCAATCAAAGGGGAGGAGGGATTCATATTGGGCGATTTCTCATTGCTCACGGTTAGCATCATGCTTTCGAGCATTGTCTTCGCTTTGGCGGCGGCAGCGAGCCTCTATGTCGTTTATCGTGAAAGGTCCGCGGCCATGAATCGTATGGCGTATTGGCATTCGGTCCTGGTCGCAGCGGCCATGGCCGCCGTCGCAGTCTATATGGGCTACTGGGGTCTGATTGGGCTGCGTCTTTGGGCCTAGATATCTGGAGAAGATGTGTATCCGCTAAACGGGGCGGAGGCGACCATGCGGAGGGCGCAGAACAACGGCACGCCGACAACAGCTCCGTAAACTGCACGCGAGTGGGCGCGGCGTGGCTACAATAGCGGGGTACGGCAGGGCGCGGGTCGCCACGTAAAACGTGGCAAAAGCCCCGCAACGGCGGGGCGGCGTCAAGTCGCCGCACTCCAAAGTGGGCGGGGGGGCGCCGCGTGGGGGCACGCGGCCTACAACGGCGGGGACGGCGCGGTGGGCCACCGCGCCCTACCGGCGACGCGGTGGCAGACGAGAAGGGCGCGCCACGATCACTATCGAACATTCCCATTTCACCATCGTGTGGGCGGGTGCTATACTGGCGGCCGGATGGAAAACCCGCGGGACAACTGGTCGTTGTACAAGCGACTGCTCGCCTACGTGAGGCCGTACCGTGGCCGTTTGATCAACGGCATCCTGCTCACCTTCGCTTACGGTGCGACCAATGGAGCGAAAGTAGCCATCGTGAAGACGGTCTGGGCCAAGGTGTTCGAGAGTGACGCGAGCGCGAGCCTCGGTTGGTCGCAGGCATTGTTCTATGCGAGTCTCGTCCCGCTGGCGATGTTGGTGAGTGGCGTATGCGATTTCGGCAGCACCTACCTGATGAACTGGGTCGGGGGTCGCGCTGTCAACGATTTGCGGGTGCGCCTGTTTGAACATCTGCAGACACTGTCCCTCGATTATTTCACGGAGACGCGAACCGGCGAATTGATTTCCCGCGCCACCAACGACGTCGGCGCGGTCCAAAATGCCGTCTCGAACGTGGTGGGGGATATCGTCAAGCAGCCCTGCACGCTCATCTCGGTCCTCGCCGTGTTGTTCCACATCGAATGGCGGTTGACGCTGGCGATGTTGGTGTTGTTCCCGCTCTGCCTTGTTCCCATCACGGTGTACGGGCGTCGGACTCGCAAAGCGGCGAAGGCCGGCCAGGAACACCAGTCGTCGCTCACGTCGGTATTGCACGAGGGGTTGGTGGGGATGCGCGTGGTGAAAGCGTTCGGCATGGAAGCCCGCGAAGTCGCAGACTTTCGTAAGCTGTGCCTGAGTCTGTTCAGCCAACGGATGCGCGTCGCCCGCTCGAAAGCGATCTCGACGCCGCTCATCGAGTTGATTTCCGGGGTGGGCGCGGCTTTCGTGTTTCTCTACGCCTACAAGATGGGAATGCCGAGCAGCACGTTGGTGAGCATGGCGATCGGCCTGTTCTTTCTGTACGAGCCGGTGAAAAAGCTCAGTACCGTCCAACTGCAACTTCAGGAAAGCCTGAGCGCCGCCGAACGCGTGTTTCAGGTCCTGGACCAGAAGCCAACGGTGGTCGAATCCCCGGCGGCGCGGGTGCTGCCCGCGGTGCAGCGTTCGATTCGCTACGAGAATGTCAGTTTCAGCTACGGCAACAACGGTCTTGTGCTCGATCAGGTGAATATCGAAATCCCCGTTGGCACCATCGTGGCGCTGGTCGGGGCGAGCGGCGCCGGCAAGACCACGCTCTTCAATCTGATCCCGCGCTTTTACGATCCGACGGGTGGGGCGGTGAAGATTGACGGCACGGACATACGCGAGGCGACGTTCCAATCGTTGCGGGGCCAGATCGGGCTGGTGACGCAGGAGACGTTTTTGTTCAACGACACGGTCGCCAACAACATCGCGTACGGAAAACCCGGGGCGTCGCACGCGGAAGTTGTCGAGGCGGCGAAGCGGGCCCACGCGCACGATTTCATTTCGCAGATGCCCCAGCAATACGACACGGTCATTGGCGAGGTCGGCATGAAGCTGTCGGGTGGACAACGGCAGCGACTGGCGATTGCGCGGGCGATCCTGAGGAACCCGCCGGTGTTGCTGCTCGACGAAGCCACCAGCGCGCTCGACACCGAGAGCGAACGCGTCGTGCAAGCCGCGTTGGACGAGTTGATGTGGGGCGGTGGGCCTTCGCCTGGCTTCGGTCCCACAGGCGGCGGCAGGCAAAAGAAGTCGCACACGATGCTGGTCATCGCCCATCGACTCTCGACGGTGCAACACGCCGATCAAATCGTCGTGCTCGACCAAGGGCGGATCGTCGAGCGGGGCACGCACGAGCAGTTGATCCAGCGCGGGGGAGCGTACAAACGGCTGTACGAAATGCAGTTTAGCGTATGATGGGCTGGCTGATTGAACGGCGCACCAGTGGCAGCAGCACGACGACGAACAGCGGATGAGACGCGACAGAGCCGTTTAGCGCGCCGCAGAACAGGCCGCGAAACTTATGACTTGTGAGACGTGAACCCAAAAACGTCCCCGCATGCCGAGGAGCGCAGCGGCGCCGAAAACCAGCAGGCTCCATGTAGCGGGCTCGGGAACTTGGATGGCGAGACCACCCGGAACATCTATCCCAGAGGCAAAGGCGCTTCTCGCTCCGTCCGTAGTGAACCTATAGATGTTTCCGCCGAGGTCCTCCACAAACAGATTACCCGCGCTATCAAACGCAAGCCCCGCGGGATGATCCAATCCGGAAGCGAAAGTGCTTCGCTCTCCGCCCGGAGCGAACTTATAGATGTTCCCGCTCGACCAATCCGATTCAAACAGGTTGCCGACACTGTCAAAGGCTAGGTTCACGGGACTGCTTAAGCCCGAGGCAAAGGCGCTTCTCGCTCCGTCCGGTGTGAACTTGAGGATCTTCCCACTGCCGCTGTCCGCTTCAAACAAATTGCCCGCGTTGTCAAACACCAGACCCCTAGCTACGTCTAGCCCGGTGGCAAACGTACTGTATGTTCCCTCGGGCGTGATTTCGTAGATGCTGTCGGTTTGATTCTCAGACGCGAACAAATTGCCCGCGCCATCAAAGGTCAAACCCACAGCCTGCAACCCGGACGCAAAGTTGCTTCGTGCTCCGCTCGGAGTGAACTTAACGATGTTCCCGCCGAGGTCCCCTACAAAAAGATTCCCTGCGCTGTCAAATGCCAGACTGAAAGGCAAATACAACCCGGCGGCAAAGGCACTTTGCACTCCATCCGGTGTAAACTCATAGACAAGTCCATCGACTTGAGTCGTTACAAACAGGTTCTGCCCCTGAGCCGGTCCACGACACAGTGCCGCGAACGTCAGCGCAAGTGAAAACACTTTTCCTATGTAAGCCCCCACCTTTGGTCGCCTCACGATCATATCCACCAAAATGGTAGCTCGCTAAACTCGCATCGATTGCCCGGTGCACGGGGTGGGAGCACCGGTGCTGAATCGCTGACACATCCTCGCCTACCGGGGCGTAGTATAGGACAGAGAAGATCAGAAATTCAAGACGAAACAGTCGCTAGATTTGGGAACCGGTGGGTACATCGTGACCCCCCTGTGGTGAAGTTGAAGGTAATCAGCACGCGGAGGTTGCGCGAGCTGCGGGGACACCTCCGGAGGGGTCCCCGCAGCGGCAAGAGGAGTACAA
>JBEKYJ010000155.1:0-9119 GCA_049511095.1 Verrucomicrobiia bacterium | reverse complement strand
GAGCCATCCTCGTCCATGCTGGTGATGGCCGGTCTGGCTGCCGTCACGTGCTTCCTGAAGAAGCGCCGTGCGCGGTGCTAGGGCAAGACGAGGTGGATACTGGAATTCGACGAGGTAACCTTCATCAAAGATAAGGCGCGACGGTTCGCCCCTGAACCTGCGGCATTCACGCTGGTGGAACTGCTGGTTGTCATCAGTGTGATTGGCATACTGGCGGGTCTTCTGTTGCCGGCGCTGTCCAAAGCCCGGGCGCGCGCGATGGAGGTAAAGTGCGCCTCAAACCTGCGTGCTTGGGGCCAAGCGTTCTACCTCTACGCGGGCGACTACAACGGCTACCTGCCCCACACGGATGATGAGGGCCGGAATACTCCTCCGTTCACCTACAACGCCAACCACCCGGAACATGAGAGCTGCTATATTGATGTGCTGCCTCCCTACATGGGCGAGCGTCCCTGGCGGGATTATCCCGACGGACAGAAACCGACTGACGGAGTCTGGCAATGCCCGGCGGTCAAACCGCTGCCGGATTCCTCATACAACTCCTCCTTCAAGCCGTCCAGCCAGGGATACCACAGTTATGTGATGAACTCCTACGTGGAGCACGATTTTCTCTATGGGCTGCCGTACGGCGTCAGTTTGCAGCCCAGTTTTCTGAAGTTGGAGAGTTGCGCGTCCACGTCGAAGACCATCCTCATGTTCGAGCAAACACTCGATCCGAGCCAGGGCTACGGCCAGGCGGGAGGACTCACCACCGCCGGCTTCTACACCGCCGAGGATGGCCGCGCGGAGGGCGAACGGCACCGACGCGACCGCGGGGGACTGGCCGGCAATGTCCTCTACCTTGACGGGCACGTTGCCTGGCGGGATGACCTGTGGGACAGAACCCTCACGAACCCTCGAATTCCCAAACGAGGAGACCTGACATGGTTCCCTTACTATTACTGATGAACGCAGGAAGGCAACGTTGTGAGCTGGCCGGGTGGCGACGTTGTTTGAAAGCGTCGCCGATCATGCTGGGAATTGCCTTCCTTGTCCCGACGGGACAAGCCCAAACCTTCGTAACCAACATCACCACGACTGCGTACATTGACAGTCGGGTTTCAAACCAAACGAACAACTATGGACAGGCCCATACCGTCAAAGCGCTCATCGACAACAACGTCACCAGCGATGGCTCCATTTGTCGGGGATTGTTTCAGCTCCCTCCGTGGCTCTGGACGTATTCACCGGACCAGATTGTGTCCGCCAAAGTGGTCTTCTATGTGTGGCAGGACAACACGACAAACCGAAATGTCACGCTCTATCCCCTGACGAGGAGTTTCGTGCAGGGAACGGGGTTCGGGACATACCCGCCTGATGGCGCGACATGGTTCACCTATGACGGCACCAATCCGTGGACCAACCCCGGCGGCGACTTTGACACGAATTACTCGGTCATCGCCGTCAAAGGGCCTATCCTCTCCGACGAGAACGACCGGTTTTTCAGTTGGGACATCACCGCGTTGCTGCAAAGTTCGACGAGCCGGGCGGAGTTGCAGAATTACGGGGCAATGCTGAGAATCGATGAAACTCCGGTGCCCACCACCGGCATGCCCCGCGCGCCATTTACCAGCTCCTACGACCCCAGTTACACGCCTGCATACTGGCCGTCCCTGCAACTGACGATCCGGCCCACGGTGTTTAACGTGACGGTTTCGGGCGGGGCCATATCCTTTGGCATCAGCAATCTGACGGTTGGAGTGACCAACATCATCGAGCGATCGTTTGACCTGACGACCAATGGTTGGACCGCGGTTACGAACATCGTGGCGACCGGCACGTCGACCAATTGGTCGGAGACAATCCAGCCGGGATGGACGAAGGCGTTTTACCGCGTTCACAGCCAGGAATGAAAAGATAGTTGCACGACAGGAAAGGCGCACAGACATGAACAACGCAACGCCACGGATGATCGCTTCTGACAAATTGAACGCGAATCACACTGAACAGCGCGCCGGGCGGCTGGGAACAAGACACTGGGTCTTCATCGGCTCGGTCGTGGCGCTGGATTTTGCAATTGGGCAACTCTCCAAGAGCCTGCTGCACGCCTCGGGCATTACCAGCTTCATCCGCGTGGACATGTTTATCCCCGTCGTCTTGTGGATGCTGACCCGGCTGATCGTGGATCGCTTCGGGGTGCTGACGGCCTATCAATTCGGATGGGGTACCTTGGCCATCTTCGCATTCCCCGGCGCGATGCTGCCCGGTCCGCTGAAGCTCATTCCAGCCGTAATCCAGGGATTGTTGCACGACGCAGGCTTTTCCCTGTTCCGGCGTTTCCCCCGTGGACGGGTCTTCGTATCCGCCATCGTCGGCGGGTTCCTGAGCAAGGTCGTGGTGATGCTGCTCCGCGTTCAAGTGCTGGGACTCCCGTGGACGAAAGTGACTCAGGCGCTGTTCGGGATGCAGGCCGTCACGTCAATAGTTCTTAATGCGGCGGCGGCAGGTCTGGCGTTGCTGGTACGGGCACGCATTCGGGACCTGCAAATCACGCACATGCTGAGGGTACAGGTCTGATCAACACCGAAAAGTTGGGCTTTCAGGCTGCCGGCACGGAGGCACTGCTGCTGGAAGACATATCCCTGCAAATCCAAGCGGGAGAACGCGTGGGAATCATCGGCCCTTCGGGATCCGGCAAGACGACCCTGGGTTTACATCTGGCGGGGCTGCATCGAGTGGCCTTGCTGGGCCACACGTCCGGCCGCCTGTGGCTGAATGGACGCGACTGTACCCAGAACGGTTGCGAGGGATTTGCGGGTGTCGTGCTTCAGAACCCCGAGGTCCAACTCTTTGGCGAAACGGTCGAGGAGGAAGTTTCCCTGAGCCTGCAACAGCGGACGGGGGACTTCGATCGCGAGCGCGAGTTGGACCGCTGTCTGAATCCCTTCGGTCTCGGCGCGGTGCACGACCAGCGTGTGGCGACGCTCTCATTGGGGTGGAAACAACGTCTGTCCGTCGCGAGCATGTTGGCCCTCGACCCGAAAGTCCTGTTGCTCGACGAACCCACCAGTTACCTCGACGAAGCGACGGCCGATCTCCTGTTCGACGTGCTGGCTGCGCAGGCGGAGCGTACCGGGCTGACGGTATTGCTCATCGAACACGACCTGCATCGGCTCGTGCCTTGGGCCTCGCGTTTGGTGGCCATGCGGCAGGGACGAATCGTGTTCGACGGTTTACCAGCAGCCTATTCATCCCCATCCAGATTGTTCGTTGAACCCGCCGATGCCGTCGGGACAAAGCGCTCTCGCCGCGGCGAAGAACGCGTTCTCGCGATTGAGCGGGTCAGTTTTGGCTACAACGGTTGCCGGGCTGTATTGGATGACGTGTCGCTCTCGTTGGCGGCGGGCGAGATCGTCGCGGTGATCGGCCCGAATGGATCGGGCAAAAGCACGCTGCTGAATCTGGTCAAGGGATTGCTTGAGCCTGACGACGGACGGATCATCTGTGCCGGCCCCGCCCCGCGCATGGATACCGTGGGCTTGGTTTTCCAGAACCCCGACAGCCAATTGTTCGCGCATTCCGTCTTTGAGGAGTGTGCGTTCCTGCCGCGCAACCAGAATCTCCCCACACAGGAAGTGTCCAGCCGAACCCGGCGGGCATTGGCACAAGTGGGACTGCAGTCACAGGCCGAACGGGTTCCGTTTTCGCTCAGCTACGGTGAGAAGCGGCGTCTCACACTGGCTTCGACGCTATCGGGGCGATCAACGGTGCTCTGTTTGGATGAGCCGACGGTGGGCCTCGACGGCGATTGCCTCGGCCAGGTGGCCGGAGTCCTCAGGCAAATCAGCGCGGAGGGCGGAGCCGTGCTGCTGGCAACGCATGACTCCGATTTTGTGAAGGCCGTGGCCAGTCGCGTGGTAACGCTTCGCGACGGCCGCATCGTGGGTGATACAGCACGACAGGGAGACATCGCGTGACTGGCGCGTGGTGGACAAAGCTGCATCCGCTGACACGGCTGGCGTTGTTCCTGACTGTGTGCTTGCACGCCGCCCTGGGACGGGAGTTCCTGCCGCAGTTGTTATTGTTCGTTGGACTTCTCGTGCTCTTGTTCGCCTGCGGAGCGGCCGGGTTCCACTACCGTTTGCTTATCTGGGCGCACGTACTGGGATTGCCGGGGACAATACTTCTCTTTATCGCCATCGGGTACGAACAGACGCATTTGTGGTCAGAGGCCCTGGCTTGGGGCGTGGTCGAAGGCGCGAGATACGCGTTGCGGCTGGAGTGCCTTTTCCTCGCCAACCTCGTGTTCATCAGCATCACCAGCACGCGGGAGATCATCTCCCTGTTCTCGCATCGATGGATGCCGACTGCGGCGGGGACGCTGTTGTCCACGGCAGTGCGCTTCGTGCCCCTTTCACTGACGGAAGCCCGGCGGATCTACGACATTCAACGGTGTCGCGGGTTGCGCCTGCGCCCGTGGGCGCCACGGAGTTGGTTGCCCATCATGGTCCCGTTGTTCGTGTCGCAAATGTGCCGGGCGCATGACACGTCGGTGATGCTCGTCGTGCGGCGCATCGCGCCGGGGGCCGGGGCCGCATCGTCCCGAAAGCCGGGAGTTGCGGACTGGTTTGTCCTCGGTCTGGCCCTTGCCATCTGCATCCAAACGCTGCTGTAAAGGAGAGACAACATGCCGATCAACCGCGAAATCCTGTCACGCCTGCTGGCGCAAGTGCCTCACCCCGTGCCACGCTTGCGGCACCTGCACATCTTTCTGCACTGGGTCATCGCCGATTGCGACCGATATGCCATGGCGACCTTCTTCCGACCGTACAATGCAGGAGACACGTGTTATCAGAGTTCCTATCTCGGGGACCTGCTCGGTCGGCCCGTTACGGAAATTGCGGAGATGTTCGCCGATTCCGATGATGCTCTCCGATTGGCGACGATCAAAGCCTGCCTCAACGGGTCGCTGCCGCTCCCCAAGGACATTTTCGAGGCCAACGCGATGGAGCCATTCGCGGAGATGGTAAAACATTGCCCGAGTTGCTTTATTGGACACTTCACCCAGGCGGAAATCTGGCGCGACCAGGGACATCCCGTGACCATCGTCGAACTCCAGCCGCGCCCCGGCGACATCCATTGGAATGATTCCAAACCGGCGCTCCGTGACACGGAGATCGTCTTCATCACCGGTTTGACGCTCATCAATGACACGTTCCTGGAAGTCGTCAGCCGCACGCCCCGGGCGAAGTACCGCGTCTTGCTGGGACCGACCGTGCCCTGCAATCCGCTGTTCTTTGACTATGGGGTTCACCTCATCGGGTCGACGCTGATATCCGACGTGGGTCTCGCGATCCGCTATTGCCAACACGGAGGAACGAGCGTCCGCACAGCGCCGCTCGGGGCCTTGCGCAGGGTCAGCCAGACAAACCGGCCGGAACTGAGGATGGAACTTGATCGCGTGACCAGAGAAGCCGTCTCAGGGCGTGTTTGAGAATTGCGGCTACGGGGTTCAGGGCGGAAGCCCTCCTGCGGCGGGTAAACCCTCCTTAGGCGGGTAAACGTTTGCTGTTTGTCAGTCTGGCATCTTTGCTGGTAAGCTAAATTCCCAGCGCGATTTGTGAAGACGAGAATGCCGAAGCGACGCAGCCAGCGAAAACCAAAGGACGTCATGACACGCAAGGCACTCGCCGCCATGCAAGAGGCGGTGGCGAAGGTCGTTGAAGAGCACCGCCGTGACGGCCGGCCGCTGGCGATTTGGCGGGACGGCAAGGCGGTGCTGGTTCGGCCGGAAACACTCACCGTGGTTCGTGAATCGGCCGGACGGTATAGAACGCGTCCTCGCGGCAAGAAGTAGTAGCCCCGCCCTTCCCTGCTCACCACGAAGGGCACGAAGTAGACACGAAGGACATAAGGGACGGAAGGGACACAAGGGAGGCAAAGGGGGCGAAGGCGGGGCGGGTGGAAGACTGACACCTTAGTCATTAAGGTATCAGGGCATTGACTGAGAGATGTGTGGATGGAGTGGACGCCATGGACGGCGTGGACGGGGTAGCGCGGGAGGGAGGGGGTTGCAGGACGGAAGATGTCAATAGTCGACGACTGAGCCCTTTTGAACGATATGCTCCACTGGAGCATATCATAGCGGGCGACGGGCAGTGTGACAGGAGGCGGCCGGGAGCGTGGTGGATCGTCGGCTCAGAATGATAGCGAAAATCGAGCCGACCCATTTTGACTCAATTCCAGAAACAAGAGATGTGACCCCTTTTCCACGGTGTGACCCCTTTTCCACGGTGTGACAGGAGGCGGCCGGGAACGTGGCGGATCGTCGGCTCAGAATGATAGCGAAAATCGAGCCGACGCATTTTGACTCAATTCCAGAAACAAGAGATGTGACCCCTTTTCCTACCTAGACAAGCCGTCTCAGAGCGTGTTTGAGAATCGGACGCGGGTATGCAGGTACGGGGTTCAGGGCGGAAGCGGCATCTGGGCAGAATGAGAATGGAGGCGAGGGTTTTTCCCGGCGATTTGACTGCCCCATCTTTGGAATATGTCAACAGTCAACGACTGATCCCTTAGACGTGGAAGCAATTCGCCGCATCCCAGCCGAGTCCGCCAAACAGCGCGATGGCCGGTTGCTGAATCAGGGCGTCTTCGGTGAAGGGTTTGCCGATCATTTGAGGTCTTTGGCGGCCAGTTTCCCACGGTCCTCGACGAGATTCTTGGGAATCCACCTGACGAAAGGCGATGACTCGAACCGCGGGATGTACTTACCATCCCTATCTACCGGCGCGACTAGCCAATCGTTCGACACGATATGGCACTGCTTCCGAGTTCTGGTGAGCGCAACGATGAATTGCGAAATTTCCACGTCTTTGATATCGCCCGCATCTTTCGGGATCGACCCGTTGTGAACGCCAACGATGAAAACGTGACCCGCAGACAAACCCTTGCAGCCTTTGTACGAGGTCAGCAAGATCGTGGGCAGCGTTTTGTCGATGGTTGGTTGCTCTTCTTCCTCCTTTGGCGTGAAAAACGCAATCGCCACCTCGGCGTGATTGCCAAGGAGTTTCGTCAGTTCAGCTTTAACCGCCTTCACCCGTTGTGTCTGATCCTGGATGGCTCGAATCAACTCGATTCCCCGTGTGTGCTTAGAAACAAAGCCAGGGGCGAGCAACTTCACCATCGGCGTCCTCTTCTCCGATGACGCAACGAGTTGTTTCAGGCTCGCGCTGTCACAAAACACTTCTGCGAGAATCCGCCAACCAAGGTTTGATTCCTCGTCTCGAAGCAGGCACTCGTACGCTTCAACGATTCCGTATCCGACCGCCTGGCTGGGCGTGTATGACAGTCGCGGATGAAACTGCCGGAGGTGTTTCTCGACTTCTCTGAGATACTGTCGCGTTCCGACTATGAGAACGGTTGTGTATTCTCTCCCTTCCTTGTTCGACTCCGCAATGTCTTTTCGATCAATTCTCCCAATTTCCCGCTGAAGATACTTCGGTATCACCTTCGCCAATGTGCAGTTGGCTAGGATGATCTTCGGGTACTTCAGGCTGTCGGTTTCCTTGTCATCCAAATAGCATTCGTACCGCTTCCGTATCCGGCCCCTGAAGTGTCCCAACGCTTTTGCTGTCTCGACGATACAGTTTGTCGCATCGACTATAACCTCGGGACATCGGCTGCAGAACGGTAGCTCGAAGGTTTCGAAGTCTCCCGACGCAAACAGGTTTCGCAGATGTGACGGCGAAGCGGACCGGTCATCATAGACGGCCTGATCGTCATCACCGACAATGAGGATGCGACCCTTTCTTGCAAGTTCTCCGATGAATGCCACTTCTAAAGAGTTGAAGTCTTGAAACTCGTCGATCACGATTTGGTCAAACGAAGGCAGGATGGACGGGTCTTTCTGAATTTCCTTGTAGAGCCGGTATACGGAATCATCGAACCCGACGACCTCGTAGTAGTCGCCGCGCCTCAGATAGAACACGATCTCCGGACTGTCTTCCTGCAAGGCCCGAATCTTCGCATCAAAATCAGCCAGCGATTTACCCAGCAACTCCGCGTCCTTTTCGATGATTCTCGTGAGATAGGGAACAAGTTCGACTTTCCCGTTCTGTGCGTGAAGGATCTTCTTGCAGTATGCGTGGAAAGTCTTGACCTCCGCGTTTTCAGCAAGCGTCGCCTGCATGTCGGCGACCAGCTTCCTGATGAAAGTCATCGCGAGGTTATTCCCGCCTGCTCGTTTCTCCAAGAGCTTGCCAAAAGTGAATGTCTTTCCCGTCCCGGCACCGGCCACGATCATTTTCTTTTTAGCCTTGGAATCGAGAATCGCTTGGAGGCGTTGTGCACGCTCCTCGCGTTGGCGGAATTTCGTCTGCTCGCGTGTCATTGTGCGGCCCAAGTTCGCCCCACCTCCACCTCGCCCGGAATGAGCTTCGGCAGCAGCAGGTCGCAGCCACACAGCGCGATGGCTGGTTGCTCAATCAGTACATCTTCAGTATATGCCTTGCTACTCATCGTCGCATAGACTCATACAGCAACCACTTGACATATATACGTGAATCGCGTATATACACACTAGCTCATCTACCCAAGGTAGAAGGAGTTGGGCCGACGCTAACGTCGGCCTTCTTTTTTCGCTACTGAATCCGTCGTTCACATTTCTTTTGGAACTTCCTGCGCTCGTGGTTAAACTCAATGTAGTATGCCGTGATCAGCCGCCGCGTGTCGTCCTCCTTCTTCCGCATGATGATCACGTAGTCATGATGCTGTAGCCAAACGTATGTGCTGATACTGCCGTCGCCCTCCTCGAAGTCCCACGAAAGGACCGCTGGGTCATCAGGATGCTCGATCAGCGGTCTCGCCCAAGGAAGCCGAGCACAACGTTCGGACCGGATTTCGCGCTCGTCTGAGTCGGAGCTTTTCTTGCGGCTAGTGAGGTGCACGAAAATCAATTCACGACCCAGTGCCATATCGGGGTGATACCAGACGGCATGTCCCCGGTAAAAGATCGGAGTGGACTTGAAGTCTCGACAGAACACCTCTTTGTATAGCCGGTCATAAAGCTCCTTACTCCACGGCTCGGTAGGAAACATTGCCGGCAACCACGCGGGCAAGCCACCATTAGCCATTACGCG
>JBEKYJ010000154.1:0-9260 GCA_049511095.1 Verrucomicrobiia bacterium | reverse complement strand
CGCGTGATGCCGGCATTGTTGACGAGAATGTCCACGTGGCCGAAATCCGCCACGATCTTGTCGCAGACTTCCTTGACCTGTTTGCTGTCGGTCACGTTCACGGCATACGCGCTGGCCTTCGTACCGTTCTTGCCAAGGCTCGTGGCCACCTGCTGCGCCGTGTCCAGCATCACGTCGCACACGGCAATCGCTGCGCCTTCGCCGGCCAGACGCCGCGCAATGGCCTCGCCGATGCCGCGCCCCCCGCCCGTCACGACTGCCACCTTGTTCTCCAACAGTTTTTGCACGCGGCTTTCCTAGCCAGCCCCCCGTCTGCTTGTCAACACCAATCGCGGCACACTCGCCAGCCAGCCGCAACGCGATGGCCCTTGCCGATCCGTTCGTCTGTTCTCCGCATCCGGTGTAGCGTGCGCTGCCTGCCCTCGTGTCGTATACGGGGTCACTAGCGCATCCGGCCCTTGAAAGTTGGACGTTGAGCGTTGGAAGTTGGACGTTGACGCCATTAACTGGCTCCGTTCCTACCCAAAAACCACCCTTCCGGCGCTATTTTCTAGCATTTACTTCCAGTTTTTTGCCTCTTTTTTGCAAAACGAACCCAACTCACATTTTTCCTAACTCATTCATGCCGCAATACTTCCGCATTTTCCAAATGGGTTCGTTTGGTAAAAATACTCTTCTCTATAAAGCCAAGCCGCTGGGAGCGGCGCGACGCAGATCCGCGTAGCGGAGAGCCAAAGGCCGAGCCGAGCGGGCGCGAGCGAGTGCAAAACCCCCTGCCAACCGACGTTCCTTCGCCGTCTCTCTGAGATCTCCAATCTCCGATCTGCTATTCCCCTGGCTTCTGTACGCCGTCCGTCCTTTTTCAAACAACTATCGCCCCTATACCACCGCCGCAACGCCGTGTCCAGCAAAAATATCAATTTCCGATAGCGGAGTCTGACGACACGCCGCACGCCGTACTCCCGCGGCAATCGCCGACATTCTCCCCTTCGTCGAGCCGTCCGCTCCGTCGCCCCGTCGTTGGTAGGGACGCCTCTCCGAGGCGTCCGCTCCGCGCCGTGTTCGCCATACCGCTTCCCCCTGCCCGCCGTTTCCCTGTAGCCGCGGGCGCTGACCGCGGGCCCGTCCCTCGTGTTGTAGCCACGCCGCTCTGTCGGCGTGTTCGCCTGCCGTCTCCGGTGTAGCGCCGTCAACCGAGTCGGACGGAGCCGACTCCGAAAGCCTTCGGAGGGAGCCGAGGCGGACGAGACGCGATCATGTCGTGCCCAGGTCGCAAACGCGCCGAATGTTTGCCGTCGGCGCAAACGCCGTTGTCGTCTGCGGCAACGTTTGGGAGCCGAAAGCGGCACTAGCCGCTGAGACGCCGTCGCGGCAACGTTTGGAAGCTTTTTTTCATTGTAGAACTTTGGGGAGCCGAACCCCGTGGTGACGGGTGAGACGCAACACCGAAGGTCGCCCGAAGGGCGAGCCGAGCGGGAGCGAGCGAGCTTTTGACCAGATGGTTCGCAATGTTTTCACGTTTTACTCATTTCGTTTCATGATTCAACGATTTAACGTCATCATTCTGCATTCCGAAATCCGCAACTGGTTCCCTCCGCCCACGCCGAAATGCCATGAGCGTCAACACCGCAAGTCCGACGGCGCACACGCCCACGCCGGCATCGCCCACCGCGGTGTAGAGTGTCCTGCGCCGCCGCAACGGGACCTCCGCGAGCAACCGGCCCTCGGCATTGTCAAAACAGGTCAACGACGCGAGCTCCCGGCCGCAGGGATCGTACGCCGCAGACAGTCCATTGCCGGTCGCCCGAACCACCGAGAGGCCCTGTTCGATCGCCCGAAACGCAGTGATCCGCGTGTGGTAAGGGGCGATCTCCCGCCAGTCGTTGGCCGGCACACACAGCAGGTCCACCTGCTGTGCGCCCGCCTGCCGCAGAAACGCCGGGAAATCCATGTCGAAACAAATGACCGAGGCCAGCCGGCCGTCGTCGAACACCGTCGATTTGACTCTCTCCGGTCCGGGAGTCACCGGTTCCGACGGCGTCGGGTGCGCCTTGGCGTAGCCGATGACGCGCTTCCCGTCGGAATCCAGCCAGACGATTTTGTTCTCCGCCCATTCGCGGGGAAATTCGGGAGTGAGAACCAGCAACGCCACCCCGAGAAAAACGTGGTTGGTTCGTGCACAGTCGGCGGCGGCAGCGAGAAAGCGGTCTTCCTCGTCCTTCAACAGCGGCAGCGCCTCCTCCTGCCAGAACACCACCCGCGCACCCGCGGCGGCCGCCTGCGTGGACCGTTTCAGCATCTGCTGCCCTGTTTCACGTGCGGCGTTGCGGAACGCTCCAAGGTTGTCCTTGATCGGATGGCTGAACTCGTAGTTGAAGTCGCCGACGACGAGACCGGCCACCCGGACCGTGCGAGTTTCCGGGTCAGAGGATCTCCACCGGGCCCAGCCGAAGCCGAGCAGCGCCAAAGCGATCGCGCCAAAAACCGCCACGCCGCGCATCCCCAGTTCGCCGCGCGACCAGTGAGCTGCCACGCTTGCGCTCCAACCGAGGAAGAAGAGCAGGCTCCAGATGCCGGCGAGTGCGACCACCTGCAGCAGCGGCCCGAATGTCTGTGTGTAAGCTATCGATCCGTACGTGCAGGAGGGGCTGATGCGGGAATAGAGGTATTGGGTCGCCACCAAGGCGCAGGGGTACACCAGTGTCGCGGTCAGGCCGCGCAGCCGCGGGCTGATGGACCGGTGCAGCAGGATCGGCGCGACCAGGAAGATGGCGCCGATCATATTCACAATCTGATAGAACGGCGACGGCAAGGGCAGGAGGCCTTTCCAGACCAGCAGATTGGTCCCGAACGCGACCGCCAGGATCGCGAGGGAGCCCCGCCACGGACCGACCCCGGCGCTAAATCGCAGCAGGCAGAACAACGCGACCCAGGCGCCCCATGGCTGCATCCACCGGCCGTTGGCCACGAGCAGACAAGCCGCACCGGCACCGAGCCAATACAACGACCGAAAACGCGAGGGAAGTTTCATCTGAGGACCAGCACGGCATTGACCAGGCTGAAAATGGTGGCGTTCATGCCAACGCTGACGGGCAGCGACAGCCCGGCCACCGTCGTGAAGCCGGGATTCTTGCGCAGCATCTGCAGGCCGAAGCGAAGGTCTTTCAACGTCGCCTCGCAAAAACTCGCGCCGCGAACGTCGCGGCACTGCTCGCGAATGCTCTGCACGTTGCCGAACCGTTTGCGCGCCTCCCGAGTTGCTTCCTTCGGCGACATGCCAGCAGCGATGTTCTCCGTGGTGCGCTGCTCGACGTGAAAGCGCAGTTCCTCGTCAATTACCCGTTTCACTTCGCGTCGCTGTCCCAAGGACCGGTGCCAGCGCCACAAGACGGAATTAGGGTCACATCTTTGCATTTTGCAATTGACGCCGTCACCCCCTCAACTTCGCCACCGTCGCCTCCAGCGTGGCGCCATCGCTGACGTTCAGAATCTCCACATCTTTGTTGATGCGTTTCATCAACCCGCTGAGAACGTTGCCGGGGCCGAGTTCGATGAACCGGGTGAACCCTTGCGACACGAGCCACTGCATGGATTCGCTCCAGCGGACCGACGAGGTGACCTGGCGCACCAGCAGATCCTTGGTCTCGGCGACGCTGCCCGCCGGGCGCGCGCTGACGTTCGAAACGACGGGCACCTTCGGCTCGCGCATCGGGAGGCTGGCCAGAGCTTCGGCAACCTTGATCTTCGCGCTCTCCATCAACCGGGAGTGGTACGCGCCCGCCACAACGAGCGGGATCGCGCGCTTCGCGCCCCGCGCCTTGGCGAGTTCAACCGCCCTGCCAATCTTCTCCTTGTCGCCTGAGATGACAACCTGGCCGGGGCTGTTGATGTTGGCAATGTCCACCCCGGCCTCGCGGCAGACCTCCGCCAGCACCGCGGCGTCCATATTGAGGATGGACGCCATGCCGCCGTTGGTGGAGTCGCAGGCTTCCTGCATGAAGCGACCGCGCAGTTGCGCCATGCGCAGGCCGTCGTCGAAGCTCACCGCACCGGCGGCGGCGAGCGCGGTAAATTCACCGAGAGACAGGCCGGCGGTCGCGTCAAATCCAAGATCGGGGACTTGAGATTTGAGAGCTTCGAGGCAGGCGAGGCTGGTCAGAAAAATACCGGGTTGCGCGTTGTCAGTCTTCGTCAGAACGTCTTCGGGCCCTTCAAAGCAAATCTTCTGGAGGTCGCGCCCGAGAACTTCGTTGGCGCGGGCGAACAGCCGTCGGCACACGTCGTGTTTCTCACAGAGATCACGACCCATGCCGACGGCCTGGCTGCCCTGCCCGGCAAAAAGGAGCGCGGTCTTCATCGCGGCGGGCGATTACGAACTCTTGATGACTTCGGCCCGCGCCTCAGCGGCCAGCGCCGTGCTGAGGTAGCGTTCGCCAGTGGACGCGGCAATCGTGACGATCAGCTTGCCCTTGTTCTCAGGGCGCTTGGCGTATTCGATGGCGGCCCAGACGTTCGCCCCCGAGGATATCCCGCACAGTATCCCTTCCTCCTTGGAGAGCCGCCGCGCCATCGCAAACGAATCATCATTGGTCACCGCAATCACTTCATCGATGATGGACGTATTGAGGTTCTTCGGGATGAAACCCGCACCGATGCCCTGAATCTTATGCGGCCCGGGTTTCCCACCGCTGATCACAGGGGAGTCCACCGGCTCGACGGCGACTGCCTTGAACGCCGGCTTCTTCGACTTGATCACTTCGGCCACCCCGGTGATCGTGCCGCCCGTTCCTACTCCCGCGACAATGGCATCCACGCGTCCGTTCGTGTCTTCCCAAATCTCGACCGCGGTCGTGCGGCGGTGAACTTCCGGGTTCGCGGGATTGTTGAATTGTTGCGGCAGGAAGGAGTCTTTGATCTCTCTCTGCAACTGTTCCGCTTTGCGGATTGCGCCGGGCATCCCTTCCGCACCGGGCGTCAGGATGAGATCGGCCCCGAGCATCCGCAGCAAAACGCGCCGTTCCACGCTCATCGTATCCGGCATCGTCAGGATCAATCGATAACCTTTTGCCGCGCAGACAAATGCCAACGCGATTCCGGTGTTGCCAGAGGTCGGCTCAATGATGGTCGAGTCTTTGCCGATGCGATGGTCCCGTTCGGCCGCCTCGATCATGGCCACGCCGATGCGGTCCTTGACCGAACTGAGTGGGTTGAAGAATTCACATTTGACGGCGACCTCGGCGTGAAGTCCCGCCGTGACGCGATTGAGCCGCACGAGGGGTGTGCGCCCGATCGTCTTGGTGATGTCGCTGAAAATCTGGCCCATTTTGTCCTCTCGGAAAGAATTCGCAGTTGAGTATCTGCAGCTTTCGATTACTCTAGGGCAAGTTCTTAGGCGAACCCTATGGCAAACGCAAGCTTGAAAGCTTCCTGCGGATTCCATCACCGAGTTGGTCGACGACGAAAAATCTCGCTCTCTCCCACGGTCCCGGGCGTAGCACTGAAGCGTTTGTTGCCGGGCAACCGCGAGGCACAGCAAATCGATAATTCCGGTTCTGGGTGGCAACTGTCTTGTCGATCCTCTGCGAAATGCTGTGCGCATTTCGGACTGACGTACCAACACAACCGGTAGGGGTTGTCCCGTAAGAGGTCATACCATGACTTACACCGGTCATTGAGGGAAAATACACCGCCGCCACAAGGAATAAGCAGTGCAAAGTGTACAAATGAGATTCAGGAGTTGCACGCCAAGGAGGTGGGGGTGGGGAACCCCTCTGAAGAACGTGCAAGCTCCTGAATCTTCAAGACTGTCTGTTAAGCCGAGAATATCGTCAGTCACATGAGATTGCAACTAGTTTTTTCACACCGACCATGACCGACAATCCCAAACCGATCAGCCATCGCGAGGATGAACAGATGGAAGTCCTTGCAAATCAAATAAATAGCGCTCTCAAGGCCTATTCGGACAAGGATTGGAATTACAGCCGCATCGCACTGGTAATACGACCGTTACGCGAGTTTGACGGCCCATACGTCTTGAGAATTGAGCGCTTGGACTTGACTGCAAAGACGGGTAAAAAGAACCTGAAGGCACTGGTCGATGAAGTGAAATGGGGCGACCGCCACTCTTCCGAACTAGGCATACTGGAAGTGGTTAGCTTGCGAATCAACAAAGCTCTCTTGGAAGCCACCAGCGATGAGTTTTGGCAGTACCAGCGTGCCGTCGTACGCATCGCCAGGAAGGAAGAGCTTGGCAGAGAACAGCCTGTGAACGCAATTTGGTATCAAATTACTGAGGTCGCTGGCGAAGACTTCGACAACCGCTAGCCACCAGCTACCGGGACGATCACTTCTAGCCGATCCCCGCTGCTGAGCATGACCCTACCCATCTCGTCGCGGGCCAAAACCCGCCCGTTGTACTCAGTCACAACCTGAGTCGCCTTCCAGCCATGGGCAGTGACAAATCCGGCCACCGAGCACGGTAGCTGAACCTGCTCCTCCTTGCCGTTCGCTAGGATCGTGGCCCGCTCAGGCTTCATTCAGCGCCCCCTCCCAATCCTTCCACACCGGTTCGTACCCCAGTTGCTCCAACCGCGCCGCAACTTCAGCCGGCGAACGGTTGTCCGCAATCTCAAATTGCACCGTCGCGTGTTCGCCTTCCGACTCGATCACAGGCAACTCGGGCTTTATCATCCGTCCGCCCTTTGTGACATGCAGGGTCTCCCTCCCCTGCCCCGTATAACCGCCGGGCTCCGTATGGCTGCCAGCACTCATCATCGTGATGCCGAGGGGAACAAGATTGTCTCGCAACATCGCCGACTCGCGGGTGCTCAGCACCAGCCCGACCTCGGGAAACGCGATCCGCATCGCGCAGACAAACTGCACCAACTCACGATCGCTCATGGGCGCCAGCGGTCGGAATTCGCCCGCCGCCGGCCGCAACCGCGGCGCGCTGATCGTCAACTGCGCCATCCAGCATTTCTTCAGCAAATACCCGGCGTGCGCCGCCAGCGCGATGGCTTCGTTGCGCCATGGCGCCAACCCGAGCAACGCGCCGATACCGAGCCGCTTGAACCCGGCCGCGTAGGCGCGCTCGGGTGTTTCGAGCCGCCATCCGAAGTCCTTCTTCGGCCCGCTCACGTGCATCGCGTCATACACGCCCCGGTCATAGGTCTCCTGATACACCACCAGACCTTCCGCGCCCGCCTGGACAATCGGAACGTACTGCGCGGTCTCCAACGGACCAATCTCCAGGGAAATGCTCGGCCAGTCGCCATGCAGCCGCGCCACGCAGTCGCGCAGATAATCGTCCGAAATAAAATGCGGATGCTCGCCCGCCACGAGCAGAATATGGCGAAACCCTTGGTCGCGCAGATACCGCGCTTCCGCGGCCACCTGGTCCGCCGTCAGCGTCACCCGCAGAATGGGATTGTCACGCGAGAACCCGCAGTACTTGCAGACGTTGATGCACTCGTTGCTGACGTACAACGGCGCGAAAAACCGGATGACGCGCCCGAAATGTCTCAACGTGAGATCGTGCGACCGTTGCGCCATCGCCTCGATGTACTGCGGCTGGGCCGCCGCCGGCGAGATCAACGCCGCAAAGTCCGCCGCCGAAATCCGCTTCCCGCTCGCCTCGCTCCGCGCCAACGCCGCTTCCACGTCGGCAGCCGTCGCATTCTGGGCAAAATGGGAAAGTTCCGCCAGCGCCAGGCTGTTCAACTCCGACGCAAAGCTCATCGCTCGTTCAAAAATCCCGTCAGCGGACTGGTCGCATCCGCCTCTTTCCGCTTCGGGGCCAGGCCAATCTCGTACGCCGCGCGCCCCGCTTCCACCGCCGCCTTGAACGCCTCCGCCATGCGCGCGGGGTCGGCGGCGACCGCGACCGCGGTATTGACCAGCACGGCATCCGCGCCCATCTCCATCGCTTCGGCTGCGTGCGACGGGGCGCCCAGTCCCGCATCGACCACGACGGGCACTGTCGCCTGCTCGATGATGATCTCGATGCTCGCCCGCGTTTCGATGCCGCGCGCGCTGCCGATGGGCGACCCGAGCGGCATGACCGTCGCGCAACCCGCATCCTCGAGCCGCTTCGCCAGCACGGGGTCCGCATTAATGTAGGGCAACACCGTAAAGCCCTCCTTCACCAGAATCTCCGCCGCTTTCAACGTCTCGACGGCATCGGGCAGCAGGTAGCGCGGGTCGGGATGGATCTCGAGTTTCAACCACGTTGACGCGGTCGCCTCGCGACCCAGGCGCGCGAGCCGGCACGCTTCCTCCGCATTGCGCGCGCCGCTCGTGTTCGGCAGCAACACATACTTCTTCGTGTCGATGAACGTCAGGATGTTGGCGAACTTGTCACGCTGGCCGGACAGGTCCGCACGCCGCAGCGCCACGGTCACCATTTCCGCGCCGCTCGCTTCGAGTGCCGACGCCATGATCTCGCCCGAAGCGAACTTGCCCGTGCCCATGATCAGGCGCGAGTTGAAGTCGCGGTTGGCAACGCGCAGCTTTCGCGGCTTGTCCGTCATTGCTCGCGGTACATCTCCTGGCTGAGCGGATACTTGCCCGGCGTGCGGGCCACCGCCCACACGCCCTCTTTCATCAAAAACCCGTGGTTGCCCATGGCGAACTCCGCGCGATCCAGCCGCTTGCGTTCCTCGACCTTCTTCTCATGCAGTTCCTGTTTCACCACGACCACCTGTTCCCGCAACGCCTTCAGGTCATGCAGCTTGGCTTCCAGCGCGGCCTTTTGGTCCGTCAGCTTGACGTACTCCTCGCGCATCGCCTGCAAATGCGAAACCGTCGTGGCGTGCGTGTTCTGCAAATCCGCCAGCTTCTGGTTGACCTGCGCGATCTGGTCCGTCAGCGCCTTTACCTGGTTCTCCATGGTGGTCTTTTCCTGTTCGAGCGCCTTCGCCTTCGACTGCTCCTCTTCCAGCTTCTGCTCCAACTCCGTCTTGACCGACTGCATCTTCTTCTCGGTGTCGGCTTTCTCCTCGGTCAGCTTCGAGACGTTCTGTTGCAGTTCCTCCACCTTCGCCTGCATCTGCGTCTTGACCTCGACAACCTCCGCCCGCGCCGACGCGAGTTCATTCGTCGCTGCCGCCAGTTCCTTCTGCGTTTCCTCCAGCTTCTGGCTGCAACCGGCCAACAACACCGCCGCGCTCACCAATCCAATTCCAAGTCCTGTAATTCCGTGTCTCATGACTTAATTCTCCTTAAGTTTTGCCAAGATCTCACTCCCGCTCCCGCGACGATAC
>JBEKYJ010000153.1:0-9303 GCA_049511095.1 Verrucomicrobiia bacterium | reverse complement strand
CCCACCGCGCCCTCATGGTTCCCAGCCTTACGCCCACCCTCAAGACCGCCGCGCTTTGGGATACAGAGCCGACTTCTTCCTATCGAAAACTGACCGATGTGGAACTCATCAAGTTTGACAGGATCCTCGAACTCGGCATCCCCTTGACCGCGCTAGGCTGGAACAAGCGAGAGCAGGCATCCTTCTTTGTTCAACTGCTCGAGCAAGATGTTGAACTGGAGCGCCATCCCGACATCGGCACCCTCAATCTGACCGTCCCCGACGAACTGTTTGCCGCTGAGAACTGGTGGGTCTGACCTCCGAGCCAGATACAATCAGGGCAACGCCCCACACACGCATCGACCCAAGATTAGACATAACCCATATTGTGCGACGTTGCTCGTATCGCGACCATCCTCTGTATGCTCTGCCGACAATAATATGTCCTATCAGTCGATCCGCCCGAATCGCTCCGTGAATGGCCAGTAAACCCATACTGCCTTGCCAATCAGGTCCTTCCGTGGAAATGAACCCCAGAATCGTCCATCCAGGCTGCTTCGACTGTTGTCGCCCAAAACAAACAGATGTTCGGCAGGCACTGTATACGTGCTGTCGGCAGTCGGAAAGTTCGGCGCGCGCGGAATCACAGGGATCACGTATCCATTATAGTCATTCGTGCACGAGTAAATCCGCTTAAAGGCATCCCGTCCGTCCAAGACTTGCCCATTGACCATAACATATGGGGGCCTGATCTGGATGACGTCGTTCTCCAATCCAATGAGCCGTTTGATGTAGAATTTGCCTCGCGACGACCCAAGCTCGGCAATGTTGGACGTGTCGAACACGACGACCTCGCCACGATGAGGCTTGCGGAAATGGTAGCTGAACTTGTCGACGAAGATATGATCGCCACGGCTGCGATAGCCGTAGGTCTCGTACATCTTGCCCTGGAAAATGGTCCCAACGATCTGTTCGAAAATCGATGGCCGCACCAGATTCTTATATTCCTGGGGCGGCATGTTCTCCGGCGGTGGGAAAATGCCGTACAGTGTAGGCTGCATCGATCCCGTGGGGATTTTGAACGGTTGGATGAAAAACGTGCGCACGGCCATCGCCACAATGACGGCCACCAGAAGCACCTCGATATTCTCACGAACCGCCGGATACCTTTGGGCCGGCATCGCCCCATGGATCTTCTGCTCCAACTCGTCAGCTTGGGACGCGGCTTGCTTGGCGTTTCCCGCCTGGAGCGCCTGCTCCAACGCGCGCAGTTTCGCCGGAATGTCGATCATTTGTCCGGAGGAAAGCAGATCCCGGTTGATCCGCAACCATTTCTGTGCTCCCTGAAACACCTCCCGCGCATACTTCAACGCTTTGCGATCTTTCCGATTGATCATCCGTTGTTCCCCTATCCCGCTTTCAAGACCGAGATGAACGCCTCCTGCGGGATGTTCACCTTGCCGACGGCTTTCATGCGTTTCTTGCCTTCCTTCTGCTTCTCCCACAGCTTGCGCTTGCGCGTGATATCACCGCCATAGCACTTGGCCGTGACGTTTTTCGACAGCGCCTTGACGGTTTCCCGCGCAATAATCTTCCCGCCGATGGCCGCCTGGATCGCCACCCGGAACATCTGCTGTGGAATCACTTCCTGCAGCTTCAGCGCCAACGCCCGCCCGCGCGTCTCCGCCTTGCTGCGATGCACGATGCTTGAAAACGCGTCCACCGGCTCGCTGTTGACCAGGATATCCAGCTTCACGAGGTCCCCCTCCCGGTAGCATTGGGGCTCGTAGTCCATCGAACCGTAGCCGCGCGTGATACTCTTGATCTTGTCGTGAAAATCCACCAGGATCTCGTTGAGCGGCAATCCCGCCGTCAACATCACGCGCCGCGTGTCAATGGAATCGGTCTTGGCGACAGTGCCGCGCTTTTCCATGACGAGGGACATCATGTCGCCGATGTTTTCGTTCGGGCAAATAATGAATGCCTTCACGTACGGCTCCTCGATGTGGTCGATTACCGACGGATCGGGCAGGTACACCGGGTTGTCCACCTCCAGTACTCCCCCATCCGTCTTGAGCACCTTGTAGATTACGCTCGGATACGTCGCGATGATGTCCATGTCCCACTGGCGACGCAGCCGTTCCTGCACAATCTCCATGTGCAACAGCCCCAGAAATCCGCAGCGAAATCCGAACCCCAGCGCCGCCGAGCTTTCGGACTGGTATTGGAACGCCGAATCGTTCAATTGCAATTTCCCCAGCGCCGCCTTCAGGTGCTCGTAGTCCGCCGAGTCGATGGGGTACAACCCGCTGAAGACCATCGGGTGCACTTGCTGGAACCCGGGCAGAGGTTTGCTGGCCGGTTGCTTCGCATCCGTGATCGTGTCGCCAATTTTCACCTCGGAAGTCGTCTTGATGTTGGCGATGACATAGCCGGTGCTGCCGGCTGACAGCTTCTTGCGCGGCTCGGGTTTCGGTGTGAACACCCCGACGTCCTTCACCTCGTACTTTGCGCCGGTACCCATCAACTGAACCATCATTCCCGGCGCGATCTCGCCCGAAAACAACCGGACGTGCGTCACCACACCGCGATACGTGTCGAACATCGAATCAAACACGAGCGCCCGCAGCGATTTTTCCGCCGGCGGTGGCGGTGGCGGAAACCGCTCAATCACCGCCTTCAGAATCTCGTGGATGCCGATACCCGTCTTCGCACTGGCCAGAATTGCCGTGTCACCCGGGATCGCCAAGATGTCTTCGAGTTGCCGCTTCGTCTCCTCGACGTTCGCGCTCGGCAGGTCAATCTTGTTGATGATCGGCACGATCGTCAGGTTCTGCTTCGACGCCATGTGCACGTTGGCGACCGTTTGCGCTTCGACGCCCTGCGCCGCGTCCACCACCAACAACGCGCCTTCGCACGCCGCCAGGCTGCGCGAGACTTCATAGGCGAAATCCACGTGCCCCGGCGTGTCGATCAGGTTCAGTTCGTACACTTCGCCATCATCGGCATGGTACGACATCGAAACCGGGTGCGCCTTGATCGTGATCCCGCGTTCTCGCTCCAAATCCATCGAGTCGAGCACCTGCTCGCGCATCTCGCGCTTCTCCAACGCGCCTGTCGTCTCCAACAACCGGTCCGACAACGTCGTCTTCCCGTGGTCGATGTGCGCGATGATGCAAAAATTGCGTATGTGACCCAAATCCATGAACCGCACACTCTACCAGCCTTTCCCAAGTTTGGGTAGTCCCCTACTCGGGTTTCGTCGAGTCGGTGAGCGCCAAAGGCTGCGGGGCATCGTGGGTCAGTTCGTCGGCGAGTTGGTCGGCTTTGACGGGATCGATCCGCTTCATCTCGCGGGCGGCTTCGCCGGCTTTGTCCGGTTGACGAAGTTTCAGGTAGGCTTTGACCAAGCCGCCCCAGGCCTCGGCGTAACCGGGTTTCATTTTGATCGCGCGCTGGAAGAACACGATGGCATCGTTGTCCTCGCCTTGCCGTCCCGAGATGACGCCGAGATTGAACCACGCCTCGGCAAAGTCTGGTTTGTACTTCAAGGCCAGGCGGAATGACTTCACCGCTTCCATGAACTGGCCTTGATTGGCGTAGGCCGCGCCGAGATTGAAATGGGCGTCCGCATAGTCGGGCTTCAACTGGATGGCCATCTGGTAGGCCGCGATCGCGTCCGCCTCGTGCCCCTGCCCCGCCTGCGCGCCGCCAAGGTTGCTCCAGATCTTAGCATCGTTCGGCGTGAATTTGATCAATTGCTGGAACACGCCGACCGCGTCGGCAAACTTGCCCGCCTGCGTGTAGGCCCAGCCAAGATTGTTCCACGCATCGATGTAGTCCGGCTTCAGCTTGATCGCCTGTTGGAACGCCACCGCCGCATCGGGATAGAAACCCAGTTTCCCATACGCGACACCAAGGATGTAACGCGCCAGGCTGCTCATCGGATAACTGCCGACCAGCAACTTGGCGTTCTTAAGCAACTCCGGGTAATCCTTCGCATCCTCAGCCGATGCCGCCGCCGTAAAGTCAGGATCAGAATAAATATAGCCTTCGGTGTTCCGCGCATATTTTCGGAGCGGCCCACGCGAATCGAAGGGCCACTGGTCGAACCACCAAGCCGCGCCGCTCGCGGCCAGCACCATGAACAACAGCACGCCCACGTACGTGGAGTAGTTCCTTCGCCTCTTCTTCGCGGCCCGCGCGCGGTCCGCCACCGCAATCGGCACTTCGTCAAACGTGGCCAGAAGTTCTGGATCCATGCTTGGCGCGACCTTGATCGGTTCCGCCCAACGCGCATCCTTGGGAGGCGTGCCCAGCAGGTTCGACGGAGTCAGGTTGTCATCGAGCAAATCCGCGAATTCGGGAAACTCGCCCAGTTGCTTCCAATTGCCCCGCGACTCGGCCGGCACCCAAGTCTGGGCGTTGGCAAACCCCTGCGAAATCCATTTCCGCACCAGCGCGCCGGTCGCCGGCCCGTACGTGCGACCATCCGCGCCGACAATCTTATACTGCCTCTCTTTGGCCGGCGCCGCGCCCGGTCGTTGCCGTCCCAACGGCAGCACGCCTCGCTCCGGTGCCTCCCTGGATTCCTCCGCCGGCGGTTCCACCTCTTCGTAACGCATTTCCACTTCCCCAAAATGCAGGATGTCACCGCTGCGCAATTCCGCGCCCGTTGCACGCTCGCCGTTGATGTATGTCCCGTTGGTGGAAATGAGGTCGCGAACCCGGTAGTGCTCGCCGCTGCGAATCAGGATGGCGTGGTGAAGAGAGACAGTGCTGTGGTCGAGGCAAATGACATTGCTGTTGTCGCGGCCGATATTGACGCGATCCTGCGTCAACTCAAACCCACGACCCGACGCTTTGCCCGAAACAAATTGAAGTCTACCTATGATGCTCGTCGCGGAGCCAATCATTGACGTCACCTATTTCCAAAACCGCGCTGTAGAATGCCCTGTTTGCTTCCATTTTGCAAGTCGCGACCGCTCGTCGGTGCCATTTTCTGTCAAGCCCGTTCAGCGGCGAAACGAGCGTGACATCGCCCCCGCTATCAGGGACATCCCTCCGATCTTGGTGATGACCAATCAGCAACCAGAGCAGGCACTTCGACGAAACCCCCATCCTGCTGGCAATTCTTATTCTTGGGGTGCCCCTGCGGCTCTGGCATCTGGGCCGCCAAAGGTTATGGGCGCTGCGAAATCCTGAATTTGGCCGGCGGTTACCATGCGCTCTGCTTGGTGGGTACTACCGTCAGCGCGAACAGAACGACGCCATGACGGCTTGGGCTAGGATCTCCCCCGAGTGCGAAACGGTTCTTATTGCGTGTCTCTGCGGCCGTTCCAAACAAAGGATCGCCAGTTATCGGATTGAACGTCCCCTTCGTTTGCGGCTAATGGTACGGAAAGCCGTCGAGTCAAACAAGCCCGATTACCCATCTTGCCGAGATTAGGACTTTCCGATCTTCAGCGCCAAGGCTTTGCCGTGGTCGAGCAACCTCTTCAAGCGCGCGGCGGTTGACGCTTCACTGTAGATGCGGATGATCGGCTCGGTGCCGGACGTGCGGAACATCAGCCACGAGTCGTCCTCGGCAATGTATTTGACACCGTCGAAATCCTTGATCTGGGCCATCGGTACACCGAGCAAAAACTTCGGCGGCTGTGTCCGTAGCGTCTCGATGAACTTCTCGCGCATCTCCAGCGGGAAACGCATGTCGATGCGGTCGTAAGTACTGGTACCAAATTCCTTCTGGAGGTCGCGCGCGATCTCGCTGATACGCTTTCCCGTCACCCTCAACATCTCCAGTAGCATCAGGTTGGCCAGCATGCCGTCGCGCTCGGGGATGTGCCCCTGGAACCCGATTCCGCCGCTCTCTTCGCCGCCAATCAACACGTCCGTCTCGCGCATTTTTTCGCAGATGTATTTGAACCCGACCGGCACTTCGGCCAACTTCAACCCGTGCGCCCGACAGATGCGGTCGATCAGCACGGTGCTGTTCGCCGATTTCACAACCAAACCGGTTTTCTGCCCGCGATTGCGGATCAAATGCAGCAGCAACATCGCGAAGACGAGTTGGATGGACAGGTACTGCGCTTTATCGTCCACCACGCCGAGCCGGTCTGCATCGCCGTCGGTCGCCAGCCCAATCTGGGCTCGCGCTTTCTTCACCGCATCGCACAGCGCGCCGAGATTCTTCCCAATCGGCTCGGGGTTTATCCCACCGAAAAGCGGATCGCGGTTCGCCCGGATCGTCCGCACCCGGCACGCCGATTTCTCCAAGAGGCTCTCCAACAGATTCCCGCCGCAACCGTACATCGAGTCCACCACAATCCCCAGTTTGGTGCCGCGTATCTTCTTGAGATCGATAATCTTCTTCACCGCCGCCACATGGGCCGCGCGCGGGTCGTACACTTCGATGATGCCGCTTTTCACACCGTCGTCGAAGCCGATGAAGCGGACGGGCGACCGATCCACTCGCGCTTCCACTTGTGCGCAAATCTCGGGGTCGGCGGGCCCGGCGTAGTGCGCCTTCAGCTTGTAGCCGTTGAACTGGGGAGGATTGTGGCTCGCCGTAATCATGACCGCGCCGCACAGCTTGCGGTCGCGCACGGCGAACGACACGGCGGGCGTCGGCACCGCCAATGGCGGATACAACGCCTGGATTCCGTTCGCCGCCAGCACTTCGCACACAATCTTCGCGTACGTCTCCGAGAGAAAGCGGTTGTCGTAGCCGACAATCGCCGCCTTGTGGGTTCCCACCAGCGAATTCCAGTAATCGGCCGTCGCCTGCGCCACGCGGCGCACGTTTTCAAACGTGAAATCCTCGGCGATCACGCCGCGCCAGCCGTCGGTCCCGAATTTGATCTTAGTCAGTTGCATGTTTCCTCAACTCCGTGATGGCGTCACCCAAGTCCAACGTTTTGTGCCGAAACAGCGAATTACCGGCCACCAGGACGCTCGCCCCCGCCTCGACGCACTGCCGACCTGTTTCCGGGTTGATCCCGCCGTCGACGATGATCGGCAAATCCTTCGCTGCTGATCGCAAGGCGCGAATCTTCGGCAGCATTTCCGCCAAGAACGCCTGCCCGCCGAATCCCGGATGCACCGTCATCACCAGCAATTCGTCGATCTGGCCGAGAAACGACAGCGCCTTCTCCGCCGGTGTGTCCGGATTGATCGCCAAGCCCGCGCGTTTTTTGCGGCGGCGGATCAACGCCAGTGTCCTGACCACATCATGCCTCGCTTCGAGATGCACAATCAGGTGATCGGCGCCTGCGTCGATGAATCGCTCGGCATACACGTCGGGCCGCTCGATCATCAAGTGTACGTCCAGCGGCAGCTTCGTCGCCTTGCGGAACGCCGCCACCGTATCCGGTCCGAACGTGATGTTCGCCACGAAATGACCGTCCATCACGTCGCAATGCAGCCAGTCTCCCCCACCCTCTTCCGCCCGCTTCGCGTCCCGCGCGAAATTGCCGAAGTCCCCTGCGAGAATCGAGGGCGCGATGATGAGTTTGTGCCTGGCGGTCACTTTCCCAACCGCTGGATGAGTTCGATTTCGTAGCCTTCGGGCGCGTCCACGAAGGCAAACATCATGTCCGCGGACGCTCTTGTCGGTCCGTCGGACAATTTCACACCCTTTTTCGCAAGCTGTTTGGCGAACACCTCGAGATCGTCCACTTCAAATGCGAGATGCGTCAGATCCGGCTGCACCTGTACGGGTCCGGCGGATGGGTAGGAACAAAGCTCAATTTCCTCTTCGCTTTCAGGCGCCTTCAGGAAAACCAATTCCGAGCCCCGTGGCGACTTCTGCCGGCCCGTCTCCTGCAAACCAAGCACATCCCGGTAAAACGCGACTGTCTTCTCCAAATCGTTCACGCGATAGCGTGTGTGCAGCAGTTTCTTGATCTTCGCCATGCTCGCCTCAATGACCGTGTTGGCTCGGGAACGGACCTTGGGAACCATACTTCTGCTCGTACCAATAGGCCACCGCTGCCAGCAACAGAATGGCGGCCAGAAACAGCGTAATCGGAAGCAGGACTTTCCTCATCACTGGGGAGTGTAGTGAAAACCCACCCAGCGGGCAAGCCGCCAGACGACGTCCGACGATCGCAAACGCGTTGCCTCGATTCTCCTACCTGGAGAGCTGGATCGAAACCTTCGCGGCCGGCGTATTTGTAACTGCGCCCTTGAGCGTCATGATATCGGGCAAAGCTTTCGCCGACCGGTCCTTGAACTTGCCTGACATCGTGATGTTCGTGCCGCCGACCGCGACATACCCATACACCACGTCGCGCGATGTCGCGATCAATTGCCCGATCACCGTGTTGGTATTGATCGACGTCGTCACGTCGAACACTGCCGAGTCATTCGCGTTCGTGCGGACCGCATAACTCACCAGCGTTGGCACCTTCACGATCGTCACCGCGCCGGTCCACGTCCCGCTCAAGTCAGGGAATGTCGTCGCGGGCACGCCTTTCCAACGGAAGACGCCCACACTGGTTGTCGTGACCGTCCCGCTCAGGCTCTTGAGGCTCTTCGCAGTGCCCGCCAACGTCCCGGTCCAGTTTGTCGCGCTGCCAAGTTGTTCGATAAACGATCCCGTCAACCGGCCTTTCGCGCCAAATCCCCAAGTGCCCGACACGTCATTCAGCCCAAACTTCTTGAGCCGGATATCGTAGCCGCTCGCGCTGAAATCGTCCTCGAACGTCACGAACTCAACACCCTTGTCCGCACCGGCAATCGTGACTTGCCAATCACCCAGCGGCGAACTCTTTGCGCCGATCGTGACACTGACCGTCGCAGATGTGTTGGATGCACCCAGAGTGTCATGCGCAACCGCCGTGAGTGTATGAGTGCCAACTGTGGGTCCATTCCACAAGATTGCTCCCGGATTCGCATTCGTCTGTCCCAGTTTGATCGCGTCCACAAAGAACTCGATTCTGCTGATGGCGCCGCCGTCGTTGGCGGTGGCACTGGCGACAATGGTAATCGTCTGGTTAGTGAACGCCGATGGATACAACATGTTGTTCCCAGGCCGAACGATGCTCACTGTCGGTGGCGTGTTCACCACGTTCGTGTTCGTCACCGTAATCAGGTTGGTCCTGTTGGTCGTGGACGACCCCAGCGGTCCGAGCACAGCCAAGCTCACTGAGAACGTCCCCGCATTCGTGTAGGTATGGCTCGGGCTGCTCAACGTGCTCGCACCGCCGTCGCCAAACGTCCACGAGTGGTTTGTAATTGTGCCTGTTGACGCGTCCGTGAAGGTCACATTCAGCGGCGCGGCTCCATTGGTCACGCTGGCCGTGAAACTCGCCACCGGCGGCG
>JBEKYJ010000152.1:0-12434 GCA_049511095.1 Verrucomicrobiia bacterium | reverse complement strand
TAGAGTTTTTCAAGGACACTGACAGCCTTGTCAGCATCTGCCGCGGCGTCGAACGCAAAGTAGGCGACGAAGTGTCTGCCCAGCGCCGCCGCCGACAACCCGCGCAGATTAACTCCCGCTGCCGCCAGTGCGCGCGTCATTTTCGCCCCGAGGCCCGGTGCGTCTGCGCCTTCCACTCGCACCGAGTGTAGCGCGTCGGTCTTGGTGAACCCGACATCCACCGCCCGTTTTTCCTGGTCGGACGTTTTAAGTGGCGTGACGAACACCACGCCCTGCGCGGCACCGCGTTCCGGCGTGCGCCGTGCCAACACAAATTCGAGGTCGGCCTTCACGCCGGCCAGCCCCTCCAGTTTGTTCGCCAGCGCGCCGGGCTTGTCCTCGATCGTCGCCGCCCACACATCCGCTCGACTGACTTTGAGCTTCATAGCCTGCCTCCTTCCACTTTCGCTGATCGCCATTAGTGTAACCCTCGGATGCCGCGAATGCATCTCCAATTCGCGCGCGGCGAAGTCAATTATGGAACAGGCCAGAGAAACTCGCCATTCTGCAGGAAATGCTCGATTTGTTGGACCGTCTGCGCCGCTTTGCGCCCGACGGCCTCGGCGGTGTTGAACGCGTTGTGCGGCGTGAGAATCACGTTCGCTCGCCCGAGCAGCGGGAAACCTGATTTGCCCGAACGCAACCCGACCGCGAGCGCGCTTTCCTTCTCATACACATCAAGCGCCAGAGCGCCTAGATGCCCTTCATCGAGCAATCTCACCAAATCGTTCGTCGGCGAAAGCTCGCCACGCGCCACGTTGACGAACACGACGCCACGTTGCGCCCGTTTGAGCACGTCGTACTTGAAGTAGCCGGCGTTTTCCTTCGTCAGGTTCATCGCGCAAACAATCACATCCGCCCACGTCAGTCCGTCCGCAATGGAACTATAGGTGACCAACGGATGTTTCTGGAGAATGTCCACGCCGCGCACGTCCATCCCCAATCCCAGGCCAATCTTCACGACCTCGAGGCCGATATCGCCAACGCCGACAACCAGCAGTTTTTTCCCCGCGCACTCGCGTCCTGTCAACCCGTCGCGATGAAACTTCGGGAACTGCCCCGTCTGTTGCGGCAGCTTCCGCAACAACGCCATCATCAACAGAATCGCCTGCTCCGCCACCGCTCGGCTGCAATAGTGCGGCAGATGACCGTACGGGATCCGCAATCCGACCAGATGATCGAAACCTGTCGTGCGCGACACGATGCCCCTCACCTTCCCCGCCCACGCCGAGGGAATGATCGATTGCGTCCGAATGCTGATGAGTGACGACGGCGGTTCGACATCGCCCGCTTCCTGGATCGTCTTCCACGTGAACCCTGCGCGCACCTGCGACGGCAAACACCGTCGCAATGCCGCGGCTTCCTCCTCAAACGCTTCGTAAAAGAAAATATCCATTGTGCCGCGAAGATTGTACCAAAAGCGTGGCCTGTTGACACTATTTCGAGTGCCTTGTAGTATGCGTACGGTGGCGGGGACGATTAGCTCAGTTGGCTAGAGCGCTTCCTTGACATGGAAGAGGCCACAGGTTCAAGTCCTGTATCGTCCACCATCCTTCGCTCGAAGCGCAGCGAGAGTGAAGGATGTCCGCCGCAGCCTTGGCGAAGGCGGACTTCGATCATCAGCCCTCGCTTCGAGCTACGGCTGGCACGCCATTTTCGAGACGAAGTCCTAATGTACCACGTCTACATTGTCCGCAGCCGTTCCGATTCCAGCCAGCACTATCTCGGCTTCACCGAGGATGTGAAACAACGTCTGGCAGACCACAATGCGGGACATTGCACGCATACTAGCAAACATCGACCTTGGGAACTTGTCGCTGTAGTCTCTTTCGCTGACCGTGAGGCAGCTTTGGCCTTCGAGCGCTACCTTAAGTCAGGATCGGGTAGAGCCTTTGCCTCTAGACATTTTCGGTGTAGCTCTGGCATAGTCCACACGAAAACTTAAAAGGAGAAATCATCATGGCACTGAACGTTGGCGACAAGGCACCGGATTTTGAATTGACGACGAAGTCCGCCGAGGGTCCGAAGAAAATCAAACTTAGCGGCAATCTCGGGAAGAAGAACACCGTCCTGCTGTTCTTCCCAATGGCGTTCACGGGCGTTTGCACGAAGGAGATGTGCGAAGTCAGCCAGGGCCTGAACGCCTACGCCAGCCTCAACTCCGACGTGCTCGGCATCAGCGGCGACAATCCGTTCGCGCAGGCCGCTTGGGCGGAGAAGGAAAAGATCACCGTACCGCTGCTTTCCGACTACGAACACAAGGTCGCGCGAGCCTATGGCATCGCCTACGACAGTTTCCTCCCCCAAAAGAATCTCGGTATGGGTGGAGTCCCCAAACGCTCGGCATTCGTCATCGACAAACAGGGTGTTGTTCGTTATGCCGAATCCAGCGATGATCCCGGTCAGTTGCCGAACTTCGAAAAAATCAAGGGCGCGCTCGCGCAATTGAAGTAACCGGTAAGTAACCGTTTCCTGCGTTTTTCGACGCCCCGATGGTAACCCGTCGGGGCGTTTTCGTTGTATCACCCTCCACAGCAATGGCCTTGGAAGCCAGTAAAAATATGGCCTGTAGGGTGGTTAGTCCCTTGAAATAGCGCGTTTCCGTAGTAAATTGTTGTGTTCACTTTCGTCGGGTCTCCAAGGAGATGGGGATGCGGCTAACGTACGCGCACTAGGGGTAGGGTAAACACAGGGAGTGTAGGGGTTTATGAGTATCAAACATGTCCGACGGTATGGTTTATTCGTTGTAGTAGCATTATCATTCTTGCTTGCCACGGCTACTTTCGCTGATGTAATTGTCGGATCGAAGACTGCCGCGTTCCAGAACTGGACTGCTGCCGACCTCGATCAGGACGGCAAACCCTTTTGGGATAACGTCTCCATGGACGGTAACAAGCGGGACGTAGGCTATTACCTGATCAATGCGCCAACTGCGCCCCTGTCGCTCGCGCCCGGCATCCTGCCGTATTGGGGCAACGCCTACAACTCGGCTACCGACAGCGGCGGCACGGCGGATCCGAGTTTCTATTTTCAAAATACCGGGTCGCCACTCACCGCCACTTTGGAATTGGAGGTGGCCGGGAACGAGAACATCAACCAGTTCGGCTGGTACGACACAGCGTACCCGCTGACGTTGCACCCGATATTTCTGGGTCCCGACTCGCCGCCTGACACCACCACGTTTTCACCCAGCGCACACTATGGTTTCTACCTGACCAGCGCTGGGGGGACGTTCTTCACACAGTCGTCACTGAACCCCTGTGGCGACACCTCACACCAACACTTCGCCGTTTTCGAGCAATCAATGGCATCGGGAGCCGAAACTTACTGGATCGGTATTGAGGACCTCACCCTGCATGAACTGAACAAAAACGAGGGTTGCGTTGGCGACTATAACGACATGCTCGTCCGCATCTGCACCGATCCCGCCGTCGTCGTGCCGGAGCCGTCCACGGCGTCGCTCGCGGTGGTCGGCTTGTTGCTCATGCTCGGCCTGCTCCACCGTCGCCGCAGATAATTCGCATTGGTCCACCCCGCACGCACCCCGTGCCGGAAGCCCCGAGCGAACAGCTTTGGGGCTTCCGTCCTTTTCAGGGCGCCGATGAAGTTCTTGTACGTCTTGATGACGTCCCAAGCCTCTTCCTCCATCGGCGTCACCGCCTGCTTGCCTAAGCGGAATCGCTTCGTATAATGCCTCGGCTATGGCAACGGCGCACAATCTGTTCAATTCACTGCAAACGTTCGATCTCGGCGGCGGTCGTAAGGGACGATTCTATTCACTGCCGGCGCTCGAAGCCGCAGGCGTTGGCAGGATTTCGCGGTTGCCGGTCAGTATTCGCATCGTGCTTGAATCCATCCTGCGCAACGTGGACGGCAAGAAAGTGACCGAGCGCGACGTGCGGGCGCTCGCCAACTGGAACGCCAGGTCGCCCGCGCAGGAAGAAATCCCGTTCATCGTCGCGCGCATCGTGCTGCAGGATTTCACGGGGGTGCCGCTGCTGGTGGACCTCGCGGCGATGCGCTCGGCCGTCGCCCGCATGAAGAAGGACCCGAAAATCGTCGAGCCGCTCGTGCCCGTCGATCTCGTGGTGGACCATTCCGTGCAGGTGGATTTCTTCGGCACCGCCGAGGCGCTGAAGCTGAATCTCGACATGGAATTCAAACGCAACCGCGAACGCTATGAGCTTCTCAAGTGGGGCCAACAGGCGTTCAAGACGTTCAAGGTCGTCCCGCCCGGCATTGGCATCGTCCATCAGGTCAATCTGGAGTATCTCGCCAAGGGCGTGTTGTCGGCGGACAACGTTTACTATCCCGACACGCTCGTCGGCACGGATTCGCACACGACCATGATCAACGGGCTCGGCATCGTCGGCTGGGGCGTAGGCGGCATCGAAGCGGAAGCGGGCATGCTCGGCCAGCCCGTGTACTTCCTCACGCCGGAAGTCGTCGGCGTCCACCTGGCGGGGGTGTTGCGCGAAGGCGTGACCGCGACCGACCTTGCGTTGCACGTCACGCAGATGCTGCGTAAGGCAAAGGTCGTTGGCAAATTTGTCGAGTTCTTCGGCGAGGGCGCGGCCTCGTTGCCCGTCGCGGATCGCGCCACCATCGCCAACATGTCGCCCGAATACGGCGCGACCATGGGCTTCTTCCCCGTGGACGACGAGTCCCTGAATTACCTGCGCGCGACAGGTCGTACGAACCAACAGGTCGTCACATTCGGCAACTATTTCAAGGCGCAGGAGATGTTCGGCATCCCCCATAGGGGCGAGGTCGATTACAGTGTCGAAATTGAACTCAACCTCGCTGACGTGCAACCGAGCGTCGCCGGCCCGAAGCGTCCACAGGACCGCGTCGAATTGCCACAGTTGAAGAATACGTTTGTCGAACTGTTCTCGAAGCCGCTGACGGAAAACGGTTACAACAAGCCCCCGGACGAACTAACCAAGCGGGTCGTAGTGCATCTGGATTCCTGCAGCCCGGTCGAGCAACCGAAACAACCAGGAGCCGGCACGGATCGCGTTTCGGCCAGCGAGTCGGAAATGCGTGACCAACACCCGTCACCCGACCCCATGCACGGTTGCGTCCCGACGCACGGTGGCGACTGGCAGATTGGTCACGGCTCGGTTGTCATCGCCGCCATCACCAGTTGCACGAATACATCGAACCCGAGTGTGATGCTCGGCGCCGGGCTGCTCGCAAAAAAGGCGGTCGAACGCGGCTTGCAGGTTCCCGCTTACGTCAAGAGTTCGCTCGCCCCCGGCTCACGCGTGGTCAGCGATTACCTCGCGAGGACGGGCTTACAGCGCTACCTCGATGCGCTCGGCTTCTATCTCGTGGGGTACGGTTGCACGACGTGCATCGGCAACTCGGGACCGTTGCCCACGCCGATTGAGGAAGCGGTAGTGAAAAACGACCTCGTCGCCGCCAGCGTGCTCAGCGGCAACCGCAACTTCGAGGCCCGTGTCCACTCCAGCGTGAAGGCGAATTTCCTTATGTCCCCGCCGCTCGTCGTCGCATTCGCGCTCGCAGGCCGGGTCGATATCGACTTGACAACCGAACCGCTGGGCACCGACAAGAACGGGCGTGACGTTTATCTGCGCGATTTGTGGCCGACGCCGCAGGAAATCCGCGATGCGATGAAGACCGCGCTCAAGCCGGATGTGTTTCGCGCGCTGTACAAGGATTTCGCGGCCCAAAACCCCGCCTGGAACGAGATCCCCTCCTCCGTTGGGGATGTGTACCGTTGGGACGCGAAGAGCACATACATCCAGGAGCCGCCGTTTTTCGAGGATTTCTCGATGCAGCCGGGCACGATTGCCGATATCCGGGGCGCGTGCGCACTGGGGATCTTCGGCGATTCGGTAACGACCGACCATATCTCGCCCGCCGGCAGCATCAAGAAGGATTCGCCAGCGGGCAAGTATCTGATCGATCACGGCGTGCAGCCTGTCGATTTCAACAGTTATGGCTCGCGCCGCGGCAACGACCGCGTGATGACGCGCGGCACCTTCGCCAACGTGCGAATCAAGAATCTCATGCTGCCCGGCATCGAAGGTGGGGTCACGAAGTACCAGGGGCAGCCGATCTCAATCTACGAGGCGGCGACCAGATACCAGGAGACCGCCGTGCCGCTCGTCGTCTTCGCGGGACAGGAATATGGCACGGGCAGTTCGCGCGACTGGGCCGCGAAAGGCGCTCGACTGCTCGGTGTGCGCGCCGTCGTCGCGCAAAGTTTCGAACGCATCCATCGTTCCAATCTTGTCGGCATGGGCGTGTTGCCCTGCCAGTTCAAGGAGGGCGCGACCGCGCAAACGTTGAAGCTCGACGGTTCGGAGACGTTCGATATCCTCGGGCTGACGGAGAACTTCCAGCCACGGCAGGAGCTGAGCCTGGTGATCCACCGGCCCGACGGAACACAACAGAACGTGACAGTGATGGCGCGCATCGATACGCCCATCGAGGTGGAGTACTACCGGCATGGCGGCATCCTGCCGTTCGTGCTGCGGCAGTTGCTACGTTAGCGTAAGATAAGGCACTTGAACTCGTCCACGCGTCCACACCGCACCCGCGACTAGCTGGCGGCGCTGGTCTCGACGGGCATGGGCGTCGTTGGCTTGGAAGACGCTGCCACTTCAACCGCCACCAGGCAAATGTCGTCGGCTAACGCCCGCCCGCCCGTGAACTGATTGACCGCTTCGATCACCGACTGTGTCAGCCCCATCACGTCGCACTTGAGGTTCTCCTTCAACACGCTGCACAACCGCTCGTGCCCGAATTCCTCGTCCTTTGTGTTGGTGGCTTCGATGATGCCGTCCGTGTACAGCAGGAACACGTCACCGCTTGCCGTGAAACTCGTGAAGCTCGTGTAATACGATTCGCGAAACAGGCCGAGGGCTGGATTATCGCGAAGATTCTGGATCAGCGGGTGGACCGTTTCTCGTCTGCGCTCGGCCACCAACGGCGACGGATGCCCCGCCGAGGCGTAGGTTGCCATCGCCTTTTGAGTGTCCACGATCAAATAAAATGCCGAAACGAAGATAAATTGGTTGCTCTGTTGCACCAAATCGTAAAAGTGACGATTCATCAATTCCAGGAACTTGGCCGGATCCCCCGCTTGCGAGGACAGGTCCTGCAACAGCGTCCGCAGGATGGCGGTCACGAGCGCCGAGCGCGCCCCGTGACCCATCACGTCCGCAATGAACACACCCGCGCGATGGTCGTCGAGCTTCAACACGTCAAAGAAATCGCCACCGACCGAACTGGCGGGCATGTACACGTGGTGGAAATTCAGCGTGAGCGGGTCCATGCAGTTTTCGCTCGGCACCTGCGGGTAATCGCGCGGCATGAGCGCTTCCTGGAACTCGCGGGCGAACTGCAGGTCACGCTGGATCTCCGCCGTCTTGAAGGCAATCTCCTCCTCCAATTGCTCGTGATAGCGCAACACGCGCACGGCCATGGCGACGAAGTCATGCGCCAAATCCTGAATCTCGTCGCCGGTTTCAATGCCGCGCACGTCGTTCAGCACGCCAGTCGAAGCGCGGGATACGTGCGATTCAACACGCGCGGCGTCGGGGACGGTGGCGTCCGTCAGTTTGGCGGACGCGGCGACCAGTTGTGCCGCGGAACGCAGGCGCCGGACTGGAGTGATGATCTTGCGATTGGCGATGTAGAGCCCGGCCAGCCCGAAAATAAGCACCACGAGTCCGCCCGTCGCCGATAGCAGCCACAATTGACGTCGCACCGGCGCTAATACAGCATCGTCATCATCATGCACGATCACATAGAGCGGCTGAATGCCGAACGGGACGGAGGCATCCATGAGCGGCCCGGTCAGCCGCACCGGCGCGTACCCCACGAGCCGCGTGCTGCCGTCGGCCGCCTTCTCGGTCGACCAGCCCGGGTTGTTCGATGCGAGGCGCTTGGCGGCATCCGGGCTGAACCCTTTTTCAAATGAGCCCGCGCGGTGACGGTCCAACTCGAAGACGTCCCGCCCTTCCGCGTCCACAAGTTGGCGCCGCGCCCCCGGGTCCGAAAGGATCGGTCGGACCTTGGAGAACAACGGTGAGATATTGAATGCAGCCTTGAGCACACCGGCCGGAGGTCTGTCGGGGTGCCCCCGCTGATAGATCGGGATGGCAACATCCAAAGAGTACACCTTCGCACTCTGGTCGAACGTGATCCCCTCGGCATACACGCGACGATAGCCCACCTTGATGCCTTGTTGCCACCATGACTCGTCCGCCTGCCAGTAATCGCTCGTCTTCTCCGTCGCCGCAACCAGTTGCCCCTTGATGTCCGTGGCAAACATCTCCGCAAACAGCGGGTGCAACACGCGAAACCCCTCAAGACCGCGCGCCATACTGTTGGTCAATACACCACGCATTTCGGGCGATGCAGGGTCGAGCGCCGGCCACAGCGCCTCCATTTCCTTGATGTGGGCGGCGAACTCCGCGTCGGTCATCGCGGGCAGCGTTTGATTGTGGGCTCGAATCCGCGGGTAGAGGTTGGACAACAACAGCCAATCATCCAGCGCCTCCACCTGCCCATCGACCGCCTGATTCAATCCCTGCGCCAGATGGATCGCCAACGACTCAAACAGTATCCCCTTCTCCCGCCGATAATACCGCGACCCCAGCACCGCCACCGCCACGATGCCGATGCACAACGGAATCACCGCCGCCACCAGCAGTATCCCGATGAACTTCGTTCTGATGCCCAACAGTTGCATGCGTGCCTTCACCCTTCCGCGCCGGGCCACCCCGTTTCCACTACCACACCCTCTCCCCCGAAACAACCCCAACCCACCTCCCTCCATCCGGCCCCGTCCCAACTTCCGGTCCTCCACCATCCCCCACCTGCCTTCCGCAATTAAACCGCATTCAACCACCTCAAACCACCTCACCCAGCCTCAACGCACCCCCCCTTTTTCATCCTTCATAGCCAACTGCAGCACCGGCTGCACTCGACGCGCCGAGTACGTGCCGTCGGCGCAACTGAGCGCTGACTTTAACCTTGTAATTCGCAAGCCGCTTGGGTTATAAGATCTCCCGCTAGGAAAAGTAGTTTTGCCCCCGCAGAGGCGGCCAGGGTTGGTCGACAAAGGGACTTACATGACAAAACCGTCTCTCGCCACCACCGCCGCAATTCTAATCAGTCTCCAATTGCTGGCCCTTCCGCTCGGGATTGGTCAGTTGGTGGCCGGGCGATGGGAGTGCGATTGATCTCGGCAGTGGCAACAACGGCGTCCTCAGCAACGGCGCAACATTCGCCGCCGGCGAGGTCAACCAAACATTCAGTTTCGCCACCAACCATTCCGCCGTGGTCGTGGGCAACCCCCCCAACCTGCAGTTGCAGACTTTCACCATCGAGGCCTGGATCCAACGCGCCACCACTAACGTGGTAACTACGGATCCCGGGTACAACGGCGTCATCTTTAGCTACGGCTCCAATGGCTATGGCATCTATCTCTCCTCTGGCGACAACTCGTTGGGCCTGTCCAAGATCGGTTACGACAATACGAAAGGCACCGGGGCCGCCCCGATTGCCGACACCAACTGGCACCATGTCGCGGTCACGAAGTCGGGTTCGACCGTGGTTTTCTATATCGACGGCGTCGGCTATCCCGCGCCTGCGTACTCCAGCACCTTCACGTTCACCACCCCGGCCGCCATCGGTGCGCGGGCTGACAATTTGAACACCGTCAATAATGACTCTTTCTACGGCGCCATCGATGAACTCGCCATTTACAACCGCGCCCTGACTGCCGCCGAGATTCAGTCCATCTACGCCGAAGGTTCCGGTGGCAAATGCAAGCCGTCCGGCCTGCTCGTCAGCCCCTCAACAGGGTTCAATTCCAGCGGCTATCCGGGCAGCCCCTTCAGCCCATCCAGTCAGGTATACACGCTCCTCAATGAGGGCACGAACGCTCTGGATTGGTCAGCTGGTTCTGACGCCAACTGGCTGGACCTCTCGATCACGAGCGGCACGTTGGCCGCAGGAACCGCGACCAACGTCACGGTAACGATCAATTCCCTCGCGAACAGTTTGACGATTGGCGCTTATTCCAACACCGTTACGTTCACCAATTTGACGGATGGCAATGGCACCACCAACCTCGCCGGCACCCTCACGATCAACTGTTTCCCTCCTGCCGCGAGTGTTAGCGGTGGCGGATCACTTTGCGCCGGCACACTGGCCACGATCCAGGCAACGTTGACCGGTGCTGCGCCGTGGAATGTCACTTGGTCGGACGGGTTCATTCAGAGCGGCATCACGACCAGCCCGGTGACCCGCGCGGTCAGCCCGCCAACGAACACAACGTACACAATCACCGCCATCTCCGATGCCAACTGCACTGGCAGTGCCTCGGGAAGCGCGACGATTACGCTCCGATATCCGCCGTCGATCAGCACCCAGCCATCCAATGCAACTGTCTGTATCGGCAATTCCATCACGTTCTCGGTGACAGCGGCGGCTTCTGCTGGAGGAAACAGCGTCAACGACGTCAGCGCTGTCAACAACATCAGCGCCGTCAATAACAACGGAAGCGGCTCCACATCAGGCCCGATCGCGCTGACGTCGGGCTCGGCAACGTTCCAATCGGATAGGATCCTCGTCAAACCGAAGAAGGGTCACCGCGTCTCGGAGTTGGTCGCGCATCACACATCACTGGGGGCGACAATCCACCGCACGTTCCCGAGGTTCGGGAATCTGCAGGTCGTGCGCCTCCCCGCAGGTGTGAGTGTGCAACAGGCGATTACCCATTACCAGCAAAGCGGACTGGTCGAGTATGCGGAACCGGACTATCAGGTTCACGCCATATTGACCCCCAACGACCCGCGCTATCTGGATGGATCGCTGTGGAACCTCTATAACTACGGCCAGAACGGAGGCACACCCCACGCCGATATTTCCGCCCCTGCCGGGTGGGACACCCGCACATCCGCCAATCCGATAATCGTGGCGGTCATCGACACCGGGGTCTGGTATACGCACCCGGATCTGGCGCCGAATATGTGGGTAAACCCCTGCGTCAGCTGCCCGGTCAACGGCGTCGTCTATCCCAACGACGTGCACGGCATCAATGCCATCACCGGCTCAGGCGACCCGATGGATGACTTCTTCCATGGCACCCATTGCGCGGGAATCATTGGCGCTGTGGGCAACAACAGCGTGGGAGTCGTCGGGGTGGCTTGGAACGTCCGCATCATGGCGTGCAAGTTCTTGGACTCCAGCGGAACCGGGTCCACTTCGGATGCCATCGAGTGTATCGACTACGCCGTGAGCAAGGGGGCCAAGCTGCTGAGCAACTCCTGGGGTGGCGGCGGCTACAGTCAGGCCCTGTTCGATGCCATTGCTGCTGCGCGAGATGCCGACGTCATCTTCGTCGCCGCAGCCGGCAATAACAGCTCGAATAACGACTCCTCGCCCTTCTACCCCGCCGGTTACGCGTTGTCCAATCTCGTGGCGGTGGCGGCCACGGATCACAACGACTTGTTGGCGTCATTTTCCAATTATGGCGCGAACTCCGTCACCCTCGGAGCGCCGGGTGCGTCGATCTTCAGCACGCTGCCAACCATCTCTACCCCCGGCATGCAGCAGGACGGTCTGCCAACCTCCTACGGAATACTAAGCGGCACTTCCATGGCCTGTCCTCACGTGTCGGGCGCGCTGGCTTTGGTGCGAGCCCAATTCCCCGATTTGACCTATGCGGATGCGATCACGGAACTGCGGGCGACGGTGGACCCGATTTCCAGCCTGACCGGTAAGACCGCCACGGGCGGGCGGCTGAACCTCCAGAAGTTGCTGACGCATCACAGCCCCCTCGTTTATCAGTGGTACAAGAACGGTGCGAGCATTCCCGGCGCGACCAACATCAGTTATACAATCCCGTCGGTAAATTACTCAGACGCCGGCTCGTATCACGTCGTAATCACCAACGGATGCGGTCAAGCGGTTTCCTCCAACGCGACGTTGACCGTTGCCGATTGCTTCGTAGCCCCGATTGCTAACTTTAGCGCGACTCCGACCAATGGGACGGCGCCACTGACGGTCACGTTTAGCGACACCTCGACCGGTACCATCACCAACCGCTTTTGGAGTTTCGGCGACGGCGCGACAACCAATGTTACGGCAACGAATTTCTCACATGTTTTCGCGGCGCAGGGGACCAATACGGTTTCGCTGACCGCCTCCGGTCCTCTTGGCAGTGACACTCTGACCAGGATCAATCTGATAACCGTGGGAGCGACTCCGCCCTGCGTCACTCCGCCGTCGGGATTGGTCAGTTGGTGGCCGGGCGATGGGAGTGCGATTGATCTCGGCAGTGGCAACAACGGCGTCCTCAGCAACGGCGCAACATTCGCCGCCGGCGAGGTCAACCAAACATTCAGTTT
>JBEKYJ010000151.1:0-9419 GCA_049511095.1 Verrucomicrobiia bacterium | reverse complement strand
CCACAAGGTCAAGCCCGCGAGAATATGTACGGCCAGATTCAGGGCGTGATAACCCCAGACCACGGTCCCGCCGAACGCATAGTTGAGAGCCAGCGAAAGGTTGATCAGGGGACGGCCACCGATCCCTCCGAGGGGCGGCGGCGACAGCGCATCCCAGATCGGCCAGAGATGGCGGATCGTCGGGTTCCGCTGGATCGACTGCTGGTCATCAAAGAAGAACGGGCTCGTGAAGCTGTTGTGATAGGCCAGCAGCCCCGCGGCAACCACCAACAACGGCATGAATTTCTGGGCTTTCAACACCCGGGAGACTACCCAAACATGTCCGCCGCGACCAGCGCATACTTTGGATAGATCTGTCCCCGCTTTAGATGGTTCGCGAATCTTGCGGTTTGAACTTCCGAAGGCGGCTGTTGCGGTGTTCGCGCGGAACACCGCGTCGCGCCGCTCCCAGCGGCTTGGCTACCGGCCAGCTTGCAGTCGCACGAGCGCATTCCGCGCCTCGGCCAAATCAGGGTTGAGCCGCAACGCCTGCTCGTAGTGTCCGATGGCGTCCCGGCGTCGGCCGGCTTGTTCCAAGGCGACTCCCAGATTGCAGTGCGCCTCGGCGTAATCGGGCTTGATCCGCAGGGCCTGCTCGAAATGCCGGATGGCCTCCCCGACCCTGCCCGCCTGCCCGAAGGCGGTCCCTAGATTGTAGTGCGCCTCGGGGTAATCCGGCTTGAGCCGCAGCGCCTGCTCCCAACGCTCGATGGCTTCCGGGATCCTGCCCGCCTGCGCCAAGGCGACCCCGAGATTGTAGTGCGCCTCGGCGAAATCGGGCTTGACCCGCAGCGCGTGCACCCAATGCTCGATCGCTTCCGGGATCCTGCCCGATTTCAGTAACACATCTCCCAGGTTGTTCTGCGCCATCCAGGAGTTTGGATCCTTGGCCAAGGTATCACGCCAGAGCGTTTCCGAGTTTTGATAAATGAGTGCCTGCTGCCATGTTAGCGCACCCAACACAGCCAGAAGCGAGGCTGACAACGTGCATCGGATGTTATGGCCGAGTTGCCATGTGCCTGCCAGACGCGATACGCCCGCGGCAAACAGCGCGATCAGGCCGATACTGGCCACGTACTGGTAGTGGTCAGCGACGAACGAATAGCGGAACGTGTAAACAGGAATAAGCCCTAATAACGGGGACAGAGTCGCCACAAAGAAGACGACCGCGGCGACGGGACCGCGCCCGAGAGCCCCGCGTCGCCACCACAGGAGCAGTGCGACGGCGACGCACGCGATCAGCCAGATGTACTGCAGCGGGTCGCGCGGGTTGATTTCCCAGCGTGGATAACTGAATGTCAACTGGGTGGGCCAAGCAAGTTTCGCTGCGTAGAACCACGGTGCGTGCGTCGCAATCAGCAGCCGCCCCACGCCCCCGTATGAGTAGCGAAGCGCCTCGGCGTAATTACCCTCGTGAGCTTCGCACCATACCGATAGCAAGCCAATCCCGACACCATAGCATAGAAATGGCAGAATTTGGGCGACTCTGCGCCAGCCAATCGGCGCGTTTCGCAGCCAGAGCACGAGCAGCATCGCTGCGGGCAGTGTGCTAACCGTCGTCTTGCTGAACAACGCGGGCCCGTACAAGAGTAGCGCCAGTGCGTAAAATCGCCACGGACGCACGGTTTGTCTATCCGTGAACTTCATCCACGCCAACAATGTCAGCAGACCGAAGAGCGTGGACTGTGTGTTCTTCAGCTCGGTAATCCACGCGACGGACTCGACGTTGACAGGATGTATGGCCGAGATCGCCGCAGCCAACCACGCACCGGGCAGCACGAGTTTTCTCAGTACCACCCAGACAAGCAACGCATTCATGCCGTGTAGGAGGATGTTGACAAAGTGGTAGCCAGCCGGATTCAAGCCCCACCACATGTACTCGAACCGGAGTGTGGTGTTGACCATCGGGAAATACGCCGGATACGTGTGCGGCGAGAACCAGATGCGCCTTAGCCCATCCGGTGCGGTCAGCAACGGATTCGCGGTAACGTAGATATCGTCATCCCAAATGTAGCCGCATCGCAGAGCAGGCAGGTACGCAAGAAACGTGAGGATCACCAACAGGAGCGCCAAGTCTGGCAAGCGGATACCGTTGGTCTCTTGTTTTGTCTCGGCAGCGCCCATGTTTCAGTATTCTTCAAGCGAGTCTACCCTCCGGCCATCTGGCTGACAAGAGCGCCAAATGGTTCGATTCAGATAACGCAGCGACGCTTCGACGCCGCTCAGCGCAAGCTCCGCCTTCGGCTCGGCTCCGTCGGACTCGGTTGACGACGCTCACGCCCGTTCGCGTCGCCCTTCGGTGCCGCAACGACACGGCCTCGTCTCAGCGCTCCCAGCGGTTCGGCTACTGGCCAGCTTGCAGTCGCGCGAGCGCGCCTCGGGCCTCGATGAAACCGGGGCTGATCCGCAATGTCTGCTCGTACTGCGCGATTGCCTCCGGGGTTCTGCCGACGTTTTCGAGGGCGACTCCCAACCCGTAGTGCAGCACCGCCAGGTTGGGTTTGAGCCGCACCGCCTGTTCGTAGTGCGTGATGGCCTCCTGAATCCTGCCCGCCTTCTCCAAGGCGACCGCCAGGTTGTAGTGCGTCGCAGCCGAGCCAGGCCTGATCCGCAACGCCAGCTCGTAGTGGTCGATCGCCTCTTGAGTTCTGCCCGTTTCCCAGAAGGTGAGGGCCAGGTTGTACTGCGCGTCGGCGAAATCGGGCTTGAGCCGCAGCGCCTCCTCGTAGAGCGCGATTGCCTCTGGAATCCGGCCCTCTTGCGACCGCCAATTGGCCAGATTATACTGCGCCATCCATGCGTTGGGATTTTTTGCCACGGTATCCCGCCAGAGCGTTCCCCGATCTTGATAGATGTGCGCCTGCTTCCACGTCGATGCCCCCAGCAGCAGCAGCGAGGCCGCCGCCGCGAACAGTCCAACGTCACGGCCCCATCGACCGACCCGTTCAAGACCTGTTGCGGCGGCACCGACCACCAAAGCGATCACCCCGACGCCGGCCAGATACTGAAAGTGGTCGGCAACAAACGCGTACCGAAAATAGAACACGTCAAGGAATCCGAGCACCGGCAACAGCGCCGCCACGAAATAGCCACAGCCGAACAGCGCGGCGCGCGCCCAGGATTTTCGTCGCCATCCCCACAGGAGCAGGCCGATGGCAACCAGCCCGGCCAGGGGGGCCCAAGACAACCACGATCTGGACGTCACGTCCCAGCGTGGATAAATGAAGGCCAACGGCACAGGCCAAAGCAACTTCGCCGCATAAAACCACACCACCTTGCCGGCGATGACAAACCGCTCCGCCATGCCCAGAGTCCACTCCGTTGTCCCCGCCTTCACGATCCACCCACGCTGCTCGATGATTGCTACTGCCGACATGCCCAGCGCCATGACAAAGAATGGGACAACCCGCAGCAGGTCGGTTCGCGACCACCGTCCGCGCAGCCACCACACGCACAGCAGCAGGGCCAGGGGCAGGACCACCGTTGACGGCTTGCTGAGCAGCGCCGCCAAGCCACACAGGAGGGCCCGTGAGTACCAGTGACGTCCCCCCTCGGTTTCGAATCGAAGAAAACACAACAATGCGAGGAAGAAGAAGACTCCTGACTGGGTGTTCTTGAGTTCGGTAATCCACGCCACCGATTCCACATTTACCGGATGAACCGCCCAGAGCATGGCCGCCAACCACGCCGCCCGCACCCGCAGGCGACGCAAGAGCAGGAATATCAGGACGGCGTTGATCGAATGAAGGGCGACGTTGACCAGATGATAGGGGAGGGGGTTCAGCCCCCAGAGCTGCCGTTGAACCCAAAAGGTCGTAAGCGTCAACGGGTAGTACCGGGAAACGGCCAACGAGGACCAAATCATCCGCAATCCATCCGGCGCGGTCATCGCGGGATTGGCAGTCAGGTGATCATCATCGTCCCAGATGAAGCCGGCGTGCCAGACCGGCTGGTAGGCGAGGAACGTGACGAGCACGAGACCCAAGGCCTGAAGCCAGAGCTTGTCCCGTAACCGCGTGTTTATTGCCGCAATCAATGTTGGCATCGTTCCGACCTTGCCGCCGTCGTGAACTTTTGCGCGGCAATCAGGTCATACAAAACCTCGTGCAAAAGAGCAAAGAGAAAGCGCCGACACACTTGGGCGCACATCAACTTTTGTTCCCCTCGTTCTTGCGAACTCGATCCGCCTGGGACCGGAAAGCGCAAATGATTTCGGTGTTCGGTCCGCCGATCACCGGAGCGCCTGGGCCCGCGCCAGGTTGCTTTGAGCCTGGACAAAATCCGGCTTGATCCGCAGGGCCTGCTCGTAGTGCTCGATGGCGTCCGGCGTGCGGCCCAGCTTCTCCAAGGCGAGCCCCCAATTGTTGTGCGCCTCGGCGAAATCGGGTTTGATCCGCAGGGCCTGCTCGTAGTGCTGGATCGCCTCCTGCAGCCTGCCTTGTCCCATCAAGGCAACCCCCAGGTTGTTGTGCGCGTCGGCACGATCGGGTTCAATCCGCAGCACCTGCTCCCAATGTTCCATCGCCTCCGGCACGTTGCCCAACTGGACCAAGGCGGCTGCCAGGTTGTCGTGCGCCTCGACCAAATCCGGGTTGATCTGCAGGGCCTGCTCGTAGTGCTGGATCGCCTCCTGCAGTCTGCCTTGTCCCATCAAGGCAACGCCCAGGTTGTTGTGCGCGTCGGCACGATCGGGTTTAATCCGCAGCACTTGCTCCCAATGTTCCATCGCCTCCGGCACGTTGCCCAGCTGGACCAAGGCGGCTGCCAGGTTCTCGTGCGCCTCGACATAACCAGGCTTGACACGCAACGCCTCCTGGTAGTGCGCGGCAGCCCGCCCGATGTAACCGCGGGCACCCAGAGCCTCAGCCATGTTGCGGTGCATCCGGGCACACTCACCGGCCACCAATTCCGGCGGAGACGTACGTACGGTCAGCAGCATAACCGTTATGACGGCAAGCCATGTGCCGACACCGACCTTCTCAATCCATGGCATGGCAGATTGTGGCGTCGCGACGGTAAGATGGTGAATCGCGTACCGGGCCAAGGCTGCCAACAGTGCGGCGACTGCCAGGATTGACCACGGGAATTCAAGTCCGAGCCAGCTCCCCCAGTTATCGGACAAGCAGCCTTGCGAGAGGCAAGGTATGACAACTTCAACGACCGGATTCCTGATCCACTGGTGCGTTTCGGCGAGACCGATCATCGCGGGGGCCACCAGCAGAATGGAGGCGGCGAAAGCCAGCAAAAACCACCTCGTATTGACCCGGGAAAAAATCATGGGGACCGCCAGGAAGGGCAGCATCGGCACCAGGAAGCGGGGCCCGTACGTTGTGCTACCGTGCCAAAAGTAAAAACTCGAAATCAGCGTGAGATAGCCGACGACGATGGCCAGGATCACATACAACTCGGCGCGTCCACGCGGATGATGCCACCAGTCGAACAGGCCGTAGAGAGAAAAGAGGAACACCGGCATGATGAACAGCAGCCCGCGGGACGGTGATCCCAGGAGTCCGACCAGAGCCTGCGGATTGGGCAGGCTGAAACCAAGCAGACCGTGTTCGACGCCCGTCCGGTTTTCTCCCAACGTTAGATAGGAATAGGAAACGGAGAAGGCTGACCCGAAACATTTCCAGTTGTAGCCGGCCAACAGCGCCGCGCAGCATGCGCCGGCGAACAAAAACGCCAGCTTCAAACGCGGCCGAATCCTCGCCGAAAACGCGTAGATCGTCAAAACCGCCGCAGTAAACATCGCCGTGTAGTCCGCCAGCGCAGCCAGCCCTGCCAAAAGCCCGGCCCCAAAGGCCAGTCCCATCCCACGGTGGGATGTCACACGGTCGCGCAAGTAAACCAGGATCGCAAAGGCAAAGAAGCTGAATGAGGCTGCCAGTTGATGACCGCTGAATATCGAAGCGTGAAAGAGTGCAATGGTCCCCAACGAATAGGCCAGGACCACCCACAACGCGGTGCGTGGAGCTGCGCCAAGGCGATTGGCCAGCCAGAACATTGTGACCGCCAACAAAGCGAATGGCAAACTCGTCGTCACCACCCTGACCACGTAGCGTTGCGGCAGTGTCAAGGGCGGTTGATCGCGGAACGGGGGGATGTGGCGGAGTGCCCAGTACACGGGAACACCCACGACAGCCGTGCCGATTGATTTGTTCGAATAGTAACGCTCATCGAAGGAAGATGTATCCTGCGTTCGGTCCTTGTACGCGTCGATGCTGAGCGTTCCGAAATCGACAATGCTGCTGACCATGAAGAAGCGGCTGGATACATTATCCAACTCAACCGGATGGGAAAAGTAGGACGCCGCGACCAGCGCCATGCCAAACAGGAGGATTTCCAAACGGTACCTTTTCAAAACTGTTTCCATCTGCCCTCGCGCGCGAACAACCCCGGACCAAATCCCAGAATACCGCAGCCATTGTAGCCTTCGTCACCCGGAAAAGAAAGCGGCTTGGCTACTGGCCAGCTTGCAGTCGCGCGAGCGCGTTCCGCGCCTCGGCCAAATCAGGGTTGAGCCGCAACGCCTGCTGGTAGTGTCCGATGGCGTCCTGGGGTCGGCCGGCTTGCTCCAAGGCGATCCCCAGATTGCAGTGCGCCTCGGCGAAATCGGGTTTGATCCGCAGGGCCTGCTCGTAGTGCTGGATCGCCTCCTGCAGCCTGCCTTGTCCCATCAAGGCAACGCCCAGGTTGTTGTGCGCGTCGGCACGATCGGGTTTAATCCGCAGCACTTGCTCCCAGTGTTCCATGGCCTCCGGCACGTTGCCCAGCTGGACCAAGGCGGCTGCCAAGTTGTCGTGCGCCTCGACCAAATCGGGTTTGATCCGCAGGGCCTGCTCGTAGTGCTGGATTGCCTCCTGCAGTCTGCCTTGTCGCATCAAGGCAAGGCCCAAGTTGTTGTGCGCGTCGGTACGATCGGGTTTAATCCGCAGCACCTGCTCCCAATGTTCCATGGCCTCCGGCACGTTGCCCAGCTGGACCAAGGCGGCTGCCAGGTTCTCGTGCGCCTCGACATAATCAGGCTTGAGACGCAACGCCTGCTCGTACTCGCCGATTGCCTCCTGCATCCGGCCCGCACCCCGTAGTACGCGCCCCACGAGGAGGTGCTCCTCGGCACATTGCTGGACCCACGCCAACAGGTTAAACGCCACCGAGAAGCCCAGCAGCAGGCCCCAACCCCAACGCGCCGCACACCGCCAGACCCGTCGGTCAGCCAAGGCGCGCTCCAATCCGAGGATGCCAACCACAGCCAGCAGCAGCAGTGCCGGTAGGAACTCCACCTCATAGCGGGAGATCGCGGCCCAGAAGAATCCGAGGGTCAATGCGCAAGTCCCAAAAAGCAGAGTCGCTGCCGTGATAAACCAGCGCAAGACCGCGCCGGCCTCGGCCGAGCGGCCCCGCCAAGCCAGCGGCACGGCCAACGCCAGCCACACCAGCGGAATGTTCGTAAGGATGCCGAAAGCCCCTTCCACTCCGTAATGGCCCGGTGGCAAAGGCAGTGGGGCGATTGCATGCACAAAGGGGAAACGACCGCTCCAGCGCGCTGGCTCCAGAAAATAGACCCGGAAATTGAACCAGAGATAACGCAGACTGAAGTATTGCTGCTGCCGGACTGGGGCCAACAGGTAGCGTACGCCGAATTCGAACGGGTCATTGAATCGCAGGGAGTTGTAAAGCATCAGCCCCAACCCGATGAGTGTGATCGGGCCCATCGCCGCCATCAGCAAAGCCCAAATCCCGTGGCGCTCACGCCACGCTTGGGCCACCGGCACCAGCAGGATCACCGCGCCGAATAGCAAAGACGGTCGCGCTCCCACCGCCAGCCCGTAGGCCACGCTCGCGGCCGCCAGCCACCCCGAACGCTTTCGGGGCTCGTGCAACGCGCACCAGATCGCCGCCAGCGCCAGCATCGTCAGCATATACCCGCAACTGATCGCCACTTCGTAAACATCCGACCACGACAACAGCGCCGGCACACTGGTCGCCAAGCCGAGCGCGAGCGCGCAGGCCGCCACCACCCCGGCGCTAACTTCGGCAAAGTAGCGCCGCGACAACGCGTGTAGTAAGCCCACGCTGGCCAGAAAGCCCATGGCGCAAAAAAACACCACGGCTTGGCTGTGAAACAGATAGTGGCCGGTCAGCGCCACGAACGGCCAGAACAATATCAAGGCAGGCGTAACCCCGGAATAGAGGTAGAGCCGCCCCTTGTAGTAGCTCAGGTCGTGCAGCCGGTAAGGCGCAATCCGATAGAGAAAGTTCGCCGCTGGATCGTATGGGTCGGCGAGTTGCGTGAGCCCAAGTGGCGCCTCTTTTTTCAGATTGAGTTGGCCAGCGCGAAAGCCCTGCACCAGTAGATTGTAGTATGCGTCTGCCGCGTTCTGGGTTAACGATTCCCACGCACCCGGCTCGGCCATATACGCGTACGCGCCGATGACCAGCATGCACACTGCGGCCAAAAATCTCCACGCGTTCTTCATGTTGCCGCCGATCTTTTCGTCACAATCCTTGGTTCCCTGGGGCGAATAACCCCCCGGCCTGTCAACCGTCAACTCAAAAATGGGTCATGGAGCTTGACTCCCCGCTTGGAACGATTTGCGAACCTTGCGGTTTGAACTTCCAAAGGGTGCGTCTCACTCCGCTAGTGCTCCGCTCGCTCCCGCTCGGCTCGGCCTCTGGCTTTCCGCTTCGCGGAACTACGTCGCGCCGCTCCGTCGGGCTCGGTTGACGACGCTCACGCCCGTTCGCGTCGATTGCGCCGGGGGCACGTATTCGGCGCGTTTGCCGCAGACGACAGCGGCGTCTCGCAGACTCGGCTCCGTCGGACTCGGCTTTCGGGTGCCGCAACGACACGGCCTCGTCTCAGCGCTACCCTCGCGCTTCGGCTCACTGGCCAGCTTTCAGTCGCGCGAGCGCGTTCCGCGCCTCGGCCAAATCAGGCTTGAGTCGCAGCGCCTGCTCGTAGTGCTCGATGGCCTCCGGCGCGCGGCCCAGTTTCTCCAAGGCGATCCCGAGGTTGTAGTGCGCCTCGGCGAAGCGGGGGTTGATCCGCGCCGCGTCTTCATAATGTTTGACAGCCCCGTCGAGCTTACCCGCTTGCATCAGAGCCAATCCAAGGTTGTTGTGCGCCTCGGCATAATCGGGATTGAGCCGCAGTGCCTGCTCGAAATGCTCCATTGCCTCCTGCGCCTTGCCCAGCCGGACTAAGGCGATCCCGAGGCTGTTGTGGGCCTCGGCGTAATCAGGGTTGATCCCTAGCGCCTGCTCATAATGCCCGATTGCATCGCTGACCTTACCCTCCAGCAAGAAGACATTTCCAAAATTGTTATGCGCCTCGGCATTCCTGGGGTTAATCTGCAGCGACTGCTCGTAGTGCTCTA
>JBEKYJ010000150.1:0-9464 GCA_049511095.1 Verrucomicrobiia bacterium | reverse complement strand
CCAAGTCCGCGGGCTCAACCGCGGGCCAGTGGGGCGGGTTGGCCGCGGCGCCTCGTTCGAGTTCCGCCAGCGGCGCGGCGGTAATGCCCCGCACCCGGGCGAGGGTCTCGTCGAAATCCCCGGAGGTGATCAGGCACTTGAGTTGGCAGTCGTCCACGATGTGTTGGATTTCCGGGGCCTTGAGGAAACTGTTGATGGGGACGACGGTCGCGCCGGATTTCAGCGCGGCATAGAGCGCCACGATGAACTCGGGGCAGTTTTTCAGCAAGATCCCCACGCGGTCGCCCCGGCCCACGCCGTAGCCGGCCTGCAGCCGGGCGCCGTAGGCGTGAATGCGGGCGACCAGATCTTTGTTCCTGATTCGGTCGCTGCCCCAGAAAATGCAGACTTTGCGCGGCTGGGCGGCGGCCACGGCGTCAAACTGGGCGATGACGGTTGGCTCTGTCATCTGGAAACGGAGACCGATTCTACCAGAGGAACGATTTTTTCTCGGCCACGAGGTGATCGCCGTCCCAGAGGCTCACGCGCCAGGCGGAAACGCTCCCGCCGGACCGGAACTCCTCGCCACGTACTGTGAACACGTTCGCGGTATCCTGATGTGGCGTGTAGATCTGCTCGCCAATGACGTTGGGTCTGGCGATCTGGCGGTACTCGAACTTCACCAAGCTGATGCTCCTTGGTCCCCACCGGACGTAGAACTCCTGGCGCTGTTCGTCGATGCTCAGGTCGTGCGGGAGGTAGCGGATGCGGGAGGCTTGATCCTCGATAAAATAGTCCTTGTCGGCAAGGTCGATGTTTTGGAGGCGCGTGCGGCTGGTGACTTCCAGCACGCGAGGGGTCGTCGAGCAACCGATGGCCAAGAAGGTGAGGCTGACGATCCAAGCCACGGCCAGGCGGCGCGATGTCCGCAATCCGCCGCAGGGCTTTGAATCTGTGAGATGATTTGTACTCATTCCCGGGCTCCCTCGACCACGAGGGTAATTTCTCCCTTGATGGAGCGGTTCTCAAGCTTTTTCAGGACCGTTTCCAGATCGCCACGGAGGACTTCCTCGAATTTCTTGGTCAACTCGCGGGCGACGACCACGCGGCGATTGCCCAACAGCTCGTGCAGGTCCCGCAGGCACTTGACAAGGCGATAGGGTGATTCGAACAAGACGAGGGTGTAGGGCAGGGGAGCGAGCCGCGAGAGGACCTTGCGCCGTTGGGCACCCTTGTGGGGGAGGAAGCCGTAGAACAGAAATCCGCCGCCGGCGTAGCCGCTGCCTGCCAGCGCGGCGGTGACGGCCGAGACGCCGGGAATGACCTCCACGTGGATTCCCGCGTCGATGGCGGCCCGAATGAGGCGTTGTCCGGGATCGGAAACGGAGGGCATACCCGCATCGGAGACAAGGGCGATGCTGCGGCCCTGCTGCAGCACCCGCAGCAATTCGGGCGTCCGTTTGGCCTCATTGAACTCGTGGTAGCTGACGAGGGCCTTGCGGATGGCGTGGCGGGCCAGCAGCAGGCCCGTGTGACGGGTGTCCTCGGCGGCCACCAGACCGGCGTCACGCAGGACGCGGAGGGCGCGCAGGGTGATGTCCTCCATGTTGCCGATGGGAGTGCCGACGATATAGAGCGTGCCGGCCCCGGCGGTTTTGCCTGATTCCGAAGACATGGACCGACTCTATTGAGCCACGGGGGAAAACACAAGCAGGCAGCTCCGTAAACGCCACGTAGAACCCCGAAAGGGATTCGGGGTAAACGTGGTAAACCACGCGAACGGGCGGACGCTACACGCCCGGATGCGATAGGGACAGCGCAGACTTCAGCGGCGACGGCGGTGGAGGCCCCAGGCACCGAGCAGGCCCATGCTGACAAGAGCGTAGGTTGACGGCTCCGGCACAGCGAGTTCCACTGAATTCGCGCCATCGCCAAACCAACCCGTGCCACCGTTGAGGGTGGTGTCCGAATACGCACCGGCGGCGTAGCCGCCGATCAACACATTGGCGGCACTCAGATCGTCGACATCGAATGTCGACATGGCAGCGCCATTAGACGCAGGGAACACCCATGGGCCCTTAATGACGCCGACTTGCGTGGCGAGGCTGGGATTGATGTTATTGAAGACCACCAGGAAGGCGGACGAACTGAAAAAGCCGATCCCCGGGGAGTCGCTCGTCAAGCCGAAGGCGCCTTCGGCTTCGGTGTTATCGCCAATGGTGTCGCTTGCCCAAACGCTGAACGCGTTTTGGATGGCAGTTGGGTTGACTCCGAGCGCAGCGATTGCCGCATCCGACAAGCCGTTTTTGAAAATGCCGAGTTCCACCAACGATCCCTGGGGAACGCCGGTTACGCCGTCGGCCAATGTGAGAGCCGTGTTGGTACCGGTCTGCCAATCCACCTTCATGGCGTTGACTTGAGCCGCGTTCACGCCCAGTAGCACAACCGCCATCAGTGCAATATACGCCGCTATCTTGTCGCCGTTCATCGAAGTAACCTCCCTCAGTGTTAGTAGTTGCAACGCTTCTCCGAGGTATGTTGTATCGTTAGGCAACGTTATTGGTCAACCCTAAAATAGATGCTCTGGTGGATATCCCAGTTACCAACGAGGAAACACAAGCTATAAGCCAGGCAACTTGCTCACACTTGGAAGTTGTGGAATGGGGGAATCAGGCCGACCGCACGGCAGCGGCTGGAAACCCTGGCGGGCATTCCAGCCCTACAACGGAAGGAGAGAGCGGGGGGGATTTTGACCTACGGTTTGGGGCCGACGAAATTGCCTTGTTTCCATAGACCATCCGTGACCTTGCCGTCGGGCGACGTCAGCACGCCCTCACCATGAGGCAACTCGGCGTTGGCGTCGGTAACCCACCAGTCACCCACGTACTTCCATCCATTCGTCCAGTAAATCGTCCCGCCGCATACGTTCCCATCCAAATACCAGGTCCCGACCTCTTTGGTGCCATCGCGTGCGACCCACGTTCCGGTAACCCGGTACATCCGGCCAAACCGCCACTCGCCGTGTTGATCCGTGCCGTTCGGGCTCAAGACGTGTCCCTCGCCGTCCGGCACGCTACGGTTATTCAGCTGGCCTTCGTAGACGCTTCCATCCGGTAGCATGAGGACGCCGGTTTTGACGTGGCCGGTTCGAGCGCGCTGGGGAATCTGAAATCCGGGGGTTTCGATATCCCTGGGGTCGCGAGGAAGGTCCATCCCGGGGGCGGGGCGTGGCTTCGGCGCCTGCTTATGTGATCTGAATTTGCCGCATCCACAGAAGAATGCGAGCAGAAGCGCCGTGGCAATGATGGCGGGAACGCGTGTCAGTCGTTTCATTTTGGGTCTCTTGGTTCGGGCTGATATTGACCGATAATAGCACCGTGGCGAAGAAGTGCAAGCTCGCAAAGCAGAAGGCGGGACGCGGCAAGAACCGGGCTCAAATCAGTCCCAATGGAACACGCTGAACACGCTCTCGTAATCATCGGTCCATGGGGGCAGCCCGGGCTGGATGCGTGGCGGATGCCATCGCGCATCTGCAGCAAGAGGAGACAGCCGCTGTGGATTGCGCGATATGACCAGCCAGCGCGACTGCATTCTGAGAGTTCGGTCATACTCCTCAAGCGAGGAGGGATCATTCCAGCAGAGGGCGAACAGACCCGCGTCCTGAATCAGGCGTGCAAACACCGGTTCCAAATCGACGTGACGGTTGGTGATATGGAGGATCAGCGCGCCGTTGGGGTCGGACTTCTGCAGGTAGAGCGCCAGCGCCTCGCGGGTGACGAGATGCAACGGAATCGTATCCGAGTTGTACGCGTCGAGAACCAGAATCCCGAACCGGCCATCCGGGACGTTCTGCAGGGACAGGCGGGCGTCGCCGAGTACAACCTTTACGGTGGCGGGGCAGTCCTGCAAATAGGTGAAGTATCGCGGGTCGCGGGCGATGCGTTCCACTTCGGGGTCGATTTCGTAAAACGTCCATTCCTGTCCGGGCTCGGCGTAACAGGCGATGGTGCCCGCGCCAAGACCGACCAGGGCGACCCGGTTCCTCAAATCGTTCGGAAGCGCCGCCAGGGCGACGCCGAGAGGTCCGGATCTGGTGTAGTATAACAGGGGTGTGCGTCGGCTCCTGGGCTCGAGACTTTGCATGCCGTGCGGCGTGGTTCCGTGCATCAAGATGTGGATGTACTCAGCCCCCGGGAATAACTCCACCCGGTTGATTCCAAAGAAGCTGCGGGCGATGAGCAGGGTGCGAGCTTCAGGCCGGAGCGCGAACGTTGTGGCCAGTAGAATGGCGAGGACCCCGAGGGCAAGCCGCAAGGGGCGGCGGAAAAACCAAAGACATAGAGCCGCCGGAGGCACACACTCGAGGGCGAGGGCAAGTCCCGGCGAAATGCCCCTCGCGTGTTCCACCATCAGAATAAGGCCCGCGGTGAACAAGCCAAGCAGCGCGGGCAACGCGGCGTCCAGGAGCCACGCGCGTTGGGTCGAAGCCTTTGCATTGCGTTGCGGTATCAGCGCGCAAGCCAGCAGCAATGTGATCGGGTATTCGAGGACCGTCGGAAAAATGAGCGGCGCCAGCAAGGCATTGAACATTCCCCCCAGCACACCGCCGGCGGAGATCCACAAATAGAATTCGGTCAAGTGGGACACGGCGGGGCGGTCGTTGGCCAGTTCGCCGTGACAGAGCATGGCGACGATGAACAAGCCCGCGAAGTGCGCGGCGACTGGCCAGCCAAGCGCCATAAACGATTGGGCTTTCAATGTCATTCTCGCCAACATCGTCACCAGGATCACCGCCGCAACGGGCAACGCCCATACCATCCACTGATGGGGCACCAATCTGCGTCGGGCAAAAACAAGGACGAACGTCAGCAGGTAGATTCCCAACGGGATGACCCACATCAGCGGGATCGGCGCGATTTCGCTCGTGACGTAGGTGGTCACACTCAACATCAAACTGCATGGCACAAACGCCAACAGCACCCAGCGCAAGCGCCGCCGCCATGTCAGCCGTTCGACGGAGGAATTGGATGCGGTCCGGGAAGCAGGTTCTTCGGCGGTGACGGGATGGCGGGCGACACGCCACACCCAAGCTCCGCAGATGGCGGTGAGCACCACGAGGGCGATGTAGCCGGCGGCCCACCACCGGCTTTGTTGGCCCAAGCCCAAACGGGGTTCGACGAGGAAGGGATAGCTCACCAGCGCCAGCAAGCTGCCGCCATTGCTGGCGGCGTACAAAAAATACGGATCGTCGGCATGATGATGTCCGCCGGCAGAAAACCAGCGCTGCAACAGCGGACTGGTGGCCGAGACGACAAAGAACGGCAGGCCAACGGTGACGGCCAATGTTCCCAGCAGCCAGGGGATGGGGTTTTGCGCGGGGGGCGGAGTCCAGCCGTATGGTATCGCGATGGGCAACGCCAGCAGCGGCAGCAAGAGCACGGGGAGGTGCAGGGCGGCTTGGCGGCGGACACCGAGCCACTTGGTCGCGAAGTGGGCGTAGGCATAGCCGGCCAGCAAGGCGGCCTGATAAAACACCAAGGTCGTGTTCCAAACCGCGGGTGCGCCACCCAGCACCGGGAGAAGCATTCTCCCGACCATCGGCTGCACCGAGAACAACAACAACGCTCCGAAGAAGATCGTCGCGGTAAAAAGAATCAGCATTGGGTTCGCATTCGCGTGTAGATTGCTCGATCGCTTAGGTCACGCGTCAGTCATTAAGAGTCCGATACCGTCGCCGATTTGTTCGCGCGCGCAAACCGGATTCATCGGACGCATTCTCCATGGCGAACCATTCATACCAGATCCGCCTGGGACGGGAAAGCATAAATGATTTCGATGGTCGGTCCACGGATCACGGGAGCGCCTGGGCCCGCGCCAGGTTGCTTTGAGCCTGGACATAATCCGGCTTGATCCGCAGGGCCTGCTCGTAGTGCTCGATGGCCTCCGGCGTGCGGCCCAGTTTCTCCAAGGCGAGCCCCCAATTGTTGTGCACCTCGGCGAAATTGGGTTGGATCCGCAGCGCCTGCTCATAATGACCGATCGCCTCTTGCAGCCTACCCAGTCGAAACAGGGTGTTCCCCAAGTTGTAGTGCACCTCGCCGGAATCGGGCTTGATCCGTAGTGCCTGCTCGAAATGCTCCATTGCTTCCTGGGTCTTGCCCACTTGCGCCAAGGCGAACCCCAAGTTGCAGTGCGCCTCGGCGTAATCGGGTTTGATCCGTAGCGCCTGCTCGAAATGCTCCATTGCCTCCTGGCTCTTGCCCACTTGCGCCAAGGCAAACCCCAAGTTGCAGTGCGCCTCGGCGTAATCGGGCTGGATCTGCAGCGCCTGCTCGTATTGTCCGATGGCGTCCTGGAGTCGGCCGGCTCGTTCCAAGGCGGTCGCCAGATTGTTGTGCGCTTCGGCGTACTCCGGCTTGATCCGCAACGCTTGGTCGAAGTGCCCGATCGCCTCTGAAACTTTGCCTGCTTGCAGCAGTGCAAGTCCCAAGTTGTAGTGCGTCTCGGCAAGATCGGGTTGGATCCGCAGCGCCTGCTCGAATTGTACGATGGCCTCCTGCTCTCTGCCCGCTTGGGCCAAGGCGATCCCTAGATTGTAGTGCGCCCCGACGTAATCGGGCTTGATCCGTAGTGCCTGTTCATAATGCCCGATCGCTTCCGGTATCCTGCCCGCCTGCGCCAAGGCGACCCCTAGATTGTAGTGCGTCTCGGCAAAATCGGGTTTGATCCGCAGCGCCTGCTCGAATCGTACGATGGCCTCCTGCTCTCTGCCCGCTTGGGCCAAGGCGATCCCTAGGTTGTTCTGCGCCACCCAATTGTCCCGCGTGACATCCAAGGCATGGCGAAACAGTGTCTCCGTGTCTTTCCAATACCCGACTTGGACACTGGACAGCACCCCACAGGTCGCCAGCACTGCCCCCGCAGCAACGCAGGTAATCACTTTCAAGCTCCGCCGCTCGATCGCGCGGCGCGGCACGCTCCAGCACAGCATGATAAACAACCCGATCGAGGGAAGATACGTAAAGCGATCCGCCATCGACTCTCCTGCACCCTGCAGCAACCCGATGACCGGCACCAGCATTCCCAGATACCAAAACCAGCCCGTCACCAGCCACGGCCTGCGCCGCGCCCCCCCAATCACTGCTGCCGTCACCGCAACCAGCCCCACACCCGCCCCAATTACTGCGGCTGTGTTCAGCCCCGGCTCCAGCGGATACCACACGGCCAGTCCGGTCGGCCAAAACATCTTGCCGATGTAGCCCGCATACGAAAGCAGGGCGTTGGCGGTTTTTATTCCCAGCGGCACCCGGGCAAAATCCATCGCCCCTATCGTGCGCTGCCCCGAAGCGGTCACCAGACCCGATGCGGCAGCCAGCGCAAACAACGGCAGCTTCTCTTTCAGCAACCGGCTCGGAGACACCGTGACGCTGTCACCGATCGCCGGCTCCGCCCATCGTGTCCGCCCCAGTGGCCAGTAGTCCAGCAACAGCAATACGAACGGCAGCGTCACCACCATCGACTTGGACATCAGCCCCAAGGCAAACCAGAGCGCCACCGCAAGGTAGCGGGCCCACGATAAGGGACGGCGTACATACCCCACATACGCCCCGAGTGTCAGCATGAAAAAAAGACCGCTCAACACGTCCTTGCGCTCCGTCACCCAGGCCACCGACTCGACACGCAGGGGGTGCAGCGCAAACAGCGCCGCCACCAAGGCGCAGCGCCAGAACGCATTCGTCATCGACTGCAGTACCAGAAAGAGCGCCACCGCCGCCGCGGCGTGAAGCCCCACATTCATCAGATGATGCCCGGCGGGGCGCAGCCCGAACATTTCAATGTCCAGCGCGTGCGACAGGAGACTTAGGGGCCGCCAATAGTCGGCATTTCGATCATCGTGGGTCAAGCCCGCCGTGAATGCCCAGCGCACCGAGCGCCACGTCAGACCGTCCTGAAGATTCGGATTCTCCGTCACGAAGGTATCATCATCAAAATTCACGAATTCGTGATGACGCACAGGGAGGTAGACGACGACGGTGGCGATGACCAGGCCCAGCGCTATGAAGGCCTGCCGGACAATCTGTTGCCGCTTGGAGGAGGCGAATCGAATCATTTGAGTCAAAGGCGGCGGGTCAACCTGCTGATGCGATCGGTCTTCATGGAGACCGGGAGACTACCCAAACTTCTCAGCCGCGACCAGCGCATACTTTGGATAGATCCGTCCCCGCTTTGGATGGTTCGCGAATTGTGCGGTTTGAACTTCCGAAGGCAGCTGCTTATCGGCCAGCTTGCAGTCGCGCGAGCGCGTTCCGCGCCTCGGCCAAATCAGGATTGAGCCGCAGCGCCTGCTCGTAGTGTCCGATGGCGTCCTGGGGTCGGCCGGCTTGCTCCAAGGCGACCCCTAGATTGCAGTGCGCCTCGGCGTAATCGGGCTTGATCCGCAGGGCCTGCTCGAATTGTACGATGGCCTCCCCAACCTTGCCCGCCTGCCCCAAGGCGGTCCCGAGATTGTAGTGCGCCTCGGGGTAATCCGGCTTGAGCCGTAGCGCCTGCTCCCAACGCTCGATGGCTTCCGGAATCCTGCCCGCCTGCGCCAAGGCGACCCCGAGATTGTAGTGCGCCTCGGCGAAATCGGGCTTGAGCCGCAGCGCGTGCTCCAAATGCTCAATCGCTTCCGGGACCCTGCCCGATCGGATCAAGGCATCCCCGAGGTTGTTGTGGTCGTCGGCATCATCGGGGTTGAGCCGCAGTGCCTGCTCCCAATGCTCCATCGCCTCCTGCATCCTACCGTCCTGCTGCAGCATGGACGCCAGGTTGGAGTGTGCGCGTGGGTTCAGCGGGCACTTCGCCACGGTGTCGTCCCAGATGGCTAACCCGCTGCGGTAGTCCTCGTTGCGTTGCACGGTGAGGAATCCCAGCCCGACCGCCAGCACCGCCGCCACTTCGATGGTTCGCCGGCCGGCCACGGCATGAATCCCCATCACCCCCAGCACGACCACGGCGGCCAACGGCAAGTACATGCGGTGTTCAGCTATCGCCTGCCCGACCAACGGCACGACACTGGAGCTGGGCGCCAGAATCGCGAAGAACCAAGCGCCCAGAAAACCGACTGCGGGCCGGCGCCACAGGCTGACCACCGTGCCCGCCAACAGGAGGGCCACGACCAGTGCTTGCGGCGGAATTTTCACAACACCGGAAATCAGCACCGGCCCGTAATCGACCACCAGCGGATGCGGCCAGAGGGCCAGCCGCAGGTAGAGCACGATCGCCCGAAGCTGCATGAGCGCGTATCGCCACGAGCTGAACCCGGTGCCAAAGCCTCTCATCCCGCTTTCAGAGCCCGTGGTAATCACCAGGTAGCCCAGCGGAATCCAGGTGCCGGCCAATGCCAGATATAGTGGCCAGCGTCGCCGCCACGCCTCCCGGAACGTTCCGGAGACAAACGTGCGGTCATAGAGCAGCGCCATGATCGGGGCGCTGACCATCAC
>JBEKYJ010000149.1:0-9550 GCA_049511095.1 Verrucomicrobiia bacterium | reverse complement strand
GTGGGGTCATCGGGCAGTGGGGTCCCGCGACCCATTCACCAAACCGCCCGCACTTCCACAATGTGTTTCGTGGCGCGACTCGTTCGCGTCCGCATCCTCTCCCGCCCGCTCCCCCTTTCATCCTTCTTCCTTCTTACTTCTTACTTTCCCTTACCCCCCTCCCACCATCTCCACCACTGTCTTGTGGTGCTCCTCGCATTGCTTGGCGAACTGCGTTAGAAACTCCTTCCGCTTCGGGTTCCCCTCCTTGTCCGCCAATTCATTCGCCAGATGCGAGGCGTAATCCAACGCCTGCACCTGCGTCAGCAACAACCGCAATTCAAATGCCTTCCCGCTCGAAAACAGCAGGTCCTTCGTCGTCGTCGACTCGATGGCCGCCCGCGTCTTCTCCTCCATCGACGGCAAATCCGACATCTTGAAACTTAGCCCGTTGTCCTCCTTCGCGAATCCATCCAATCGCTCCTTCGCTTTGCCGAACACCTCCGCAATCTCCTTGATCTCCGCCGACACCTTCGCGCTGGCCTTCTTGATGATCAGGATTTTGCCGACGTTGCTCTGCTTGTCGGCGAGACTATACAAGAGGCTGTATCCCTCGTCCCGAATCCGCGCCGGCCTCCCGAAGATCGGAATCACCGGCGGCACCGTCGAACATCCCGCCAACGCCAGCACGCATACCACCGCGCCGTAGACAAAAAATCGTGGTCTCATGCCGCCATCAAACCACATCCCCACCCAAAACGCCAATGCCGGTGTAATGGTGGTCTATAACCGCCGAATCCTTGCCGTCGGTAGGGACGCCTCTCCGAGGCGTCCGCTTCTGAACTGTCGTTGTAGCCACGGCGCTCTGTCGCCGTGCCTCCTCTCCGAATTGTAGGTTTGCCCGCCTATGGCGGGGCAACCGCTCCGGTTGCTGTGGCTAGGAACGACTCGGAGCCAGACCTCATTTTCAGACATTCGCGCCCCCTGCTTCCCCCACTTGCCCCTATTGCTTTTTGTAGGGCCGGATGCCCGAGTCCGACGAGGGTATCCAGCCGAATGCGATGGCCCTCCGGGCCTGTTACGCTATAATCACTCGTATGCGCGAAATACTAAGCGGCATCTTCACTTGGGGCGGGGCCTATCCCGACATGCCTTGGGACCTGAACGGATTCGCAATCCGCTTGGACGACGGAGGAACCATCTTGGTTGACCCGCCGGCGCCCGCCGACGCCGACTGGCCGCAACTCGACGCCTTGAAGCCGATCCACAAGATCGTGGTGACCAATCGCGATCACGACCGTGAAGCTGCCCTGTTTCACGAACGCTATCACGCGCCGGTCGTGGCCGGCGCGAACGAGGCGGGCGGGTTCGCCACGCTGATGGTGGATGAAACCGTCAACGAAGGCGACGTCTTGCCCGGTGGGTTGCGGGTAATCCATCTGCCCGGCAAATCACCCGGCGAAATCGGCCTGTATTTCGACCCGGCCCTCAACAAGCTTTCCAAGACAGTCGGCGGCATCGTGCTCGTGGGCGACGCCCTCATCGGTCATCCGGCGGGCAAATTGCGCTTCGTCCCCGACCACAAACTCGACAACCCGGCCCAACTGAAAGAATCCCTAAAAAAGCTCCTCGCCCTCGAGTTCGACGTACTGCTGCTCTGCGACGGCCATTCCCTCCTCAAAGCCGCCCACTCAAGAGTCGAACAATTCCTCAAGGCCCAGTCGTGATGGTGTGCCACCCAACGCTGAGGCCGACGGTTGGCTGATGTCATTTGCGAATCGGATGCGAATGGACGTAAAGTGCCAGCCACGGGAATGCTAGCGCAATCAGGACGGGAAACAGAATCAGCGATGCCGCAAGAACGATGCTGCCCAGAAAGAGAAAACCGACTGCCGGCGAGACCTCTTTGCGACAGGACAGGACGAGGGAGGCGACAATCCAGGGCACCGGGCAAAACCACAACCAATTCGGGTTGATCACCAACGCCGCTGTCAATGGCGGTAGCGAGATTGAAAACGCCTCCAGCACTCCGGCTTCTATCCGCGCCAGCCCCCAGAGGAAGTAGCACATGACACCCAACGCCAACGTCAACAACCAAAGAAATACTTTCATATTGCTACCAAGAACGAGACACCATCATGGCGCAAAAAAAGACGCCAGTGTGGCGTCGATTGCCGCAACCATCAGGAGCCTGCATTCACAAGTCCTCCCTTCATGACGAGCACCCTATCGCTGTCGCCTCACTGCCACAAGCCCGAATGATGAGCTATGGTGACATGAGCATCAGTTGGTAGTCGCTCGTCATGCCCTGTTGCAGCACGTTGACTGCGATCTCCTTCCCGAGCGCGGGCCCATCGAAGAAGACCGAGATGCTAATCCCGTCCATGCCCCGATACTTGAGTGGCCGCGCATAGAGTTCACGGACGGGCGGATAGCCATTGTTGTCGGCCAAAGCCACCAACGGGTGGGCGAGCGAACCTGTCGCGACAAACATATTCAAGTGGCTCGATGTGCTGGTCGCCCGACAGGTTATTCGATAGACCTTCGCTGCGGGCAATGGTGCGGGCGCTTGCTTCGAAGTTGCGCAGCCGGTGATCACGAGAAGCGTAGTCAGCAGGGAGGCTTTTGCAATGAGGGAATTCTTCATGCTTTCCTTTGTGGTCGGAGGTTCGGCGGCAGGTTACCACGTATACCGCACGGTGTACGTAATCACCTGCTCGCCGTCTTTGTCCACCTTCACCGGGAAATGAATCGTGTTGGAGTCATACTTCGTCCACTTCTGGTTCGACTCGGTGATCTCCCAGTTGTTCCAGCGATACAACGTCTCTTTGACGAGCACCTCGACCGGCTCGGTCTTGTGGTTGCGGACGCGAATCTCGAAGCTCTCAATGATGATGTGCCGACTCATGTCCACGCTGTAGTTTGTCCGCTTCCGTTCGCCCACGATGTCGAACGCGTCGCCGATATGCAGCTTGAGCGTCTCATCCTTCGGCGTGTGATCGATCTGGTCCTCGCCAATAAACTCCAGCGAGCCGTCGGCTTCATCGCGCTTGTAGAGCCGCACTTTACCCTTCGGCAACGCCATGCCCATGTTGTTGTCTTTGGAATTCTTGACCTCGATGACGACGTTGACCTTCTTGTTGCCTTCTTCGCTGCCGTAATTGGCGTCGTTCATCAACCCGCCGTAGAACCGATATTGCGGCGCGCCTTCATACAGAAAAATCTTCTTCACCGGGACGTCCCCAGCCTTGAGCAATTCGATCTGCTTCGTCTGGTTCTGCGCCACGGTTGCCAGCCGCCCCAGCGTGTACAGGTGATACTCGAAGAACGATTTCTCCTCGAAACCGCCTCTTCCTGCGGCATCGTTCATCATTGCCTTGCGCATCGGAAGTGCAGAAAACACTTGCGGCGGCTGCACTCGGCGCACATCACCCGCAATCAGCTTCAGCTTCGCGTCCTTGTATGTTGCACCGGACTGATTGTTGATTGTGACCCAACCGTTGAGATCGAGCTTCGTGTCGTTCGGATTCAGCACGGCGTTATAGTCCGCCTGCCAGTTGATACCGGCCGTCTGATAAGCGACCTCGATCAGTTGTTGGCCTACCTTCTCCGTCGCCAGTTTCCACACCAGTGTCGGCTTGGTGATCAAACCCTCCGGCAACGCGCCAAATTGTATGTCCTTCACGTTGTCGCCGCGTTGCACCATCACGATTTCCGCTTTCTCGCCGTCCTGCCGGATCACCAACTGGTTCGGGTCGAAACTGAGCAGCTTGCCCGAATAGCGCGAACCGTCCTTCGTGAGCACGGCGATTTGCTTGTCGATGTATTTCTCCAGCAGCTTGTCGGCGGAGACGAGGTCGTACTCATAGTTTTGCTCCAACACCGTCGCACTCGGGTCGGTGAGCGATTTGAAATGCACGCTCGTGCCGTCGATTTGCGAGGCCACGTCGGTGAACTGGATCGTGCCGATCTTTTCCGGCACGTCCACCTTGCGCCTTTCGCGCACGACCCCAAAATTCTGGTTGTAGATCGTAAGCGCAACGCCTTCCTCCGGTTTGTCGGCGGCGAGTGTGGTGGTGGCGAGCGCGAGTGCCAGCGGAATCATCGTCAGTCTGCGCAGCTTCATATTGGTTCCTCCGTGGAAGTCCGACACCGTCACTGTACCGAAGTTCCCTCCCGTGCGCGATATTTTCGGTTAAACTTTTCAAATGAAGCCGACGGCCTATAATGCGCCCATGGCTTCGTGGAAATACGATGTGGTCATCGTGGGAGCGGGTCCGGCGGGCATCACGGCAGCCATCGCGCTGGCGAAAGCGGAAATCCCCGTGCTGGTTATCGAAGCGGGCGCCTTCCCCGGCGCGGAAAACTGGTCGGGCGCCGTCTATTTTACCGAGAACCTCGCCCAGCCCGACGTGCTTGGCGAACAGGCCGTCCGCGACTCGGCCTACGAACGACCCGTCACGAAACGCGGCTTTTACATCTACAACGGCCACTCGCTCGCCGGTCTCAGCTATCACGATCCGGGCACCTTCGCCAACTGCTACACCGTCCTCCGCCCGACCTACGACCACTATCTCGCCGAACTCGCCAAATCATTCGGCGCGCATGTCCTCACCGAAACCACGGTCGACGGCCTGCTCCGCGACGATAACAACCGCATCATCGGCGTCCACACGGATCGCGGCTCGATTTATGCCGACGTGGTCTTTCTCGCCGAAGGCGACGCCTCGCAACTCGTCTCCAAGGAAGGCTACGAACGCAATTCGGAACCCGGCGCGCCGCACTTCCTGCAAGGCATCAAGGAAGTCATTGAGGTCGATCCCGAGTACATCGAGCACACGTTCGCGCTGCCGCGCGGCGAGGGCGCGGCGTTCGAACTCCTCTTGCGCAACGGCTCGATCCACAATCGCACCGCCAATCTCAACATGGGCGGCTTCCTCTACACCAACAAGGCTAGCCTCTCGCTCGGCCTCGTCCTGCCGCTCGACAACCTCGCGCGCGAATTCGGCGGCGACCACAACCGGCTCATGGAATGGTTCAAGGGCCTGCCCGAAGTTCGCCGCTGGACCAACCACGGCCGCTCATCCGCCTACGGCGCGAAAATCATCCGTGGCGGCGGCTTCCGCGAATTGCCGCGTCTCGTCGACGAGGGTCTGGCCATCGGCGGCGCGGCGACGGGCATCGGCCTCGATTTCCCCTACCCCAACTTCACCGGCCCGGCCACCGCGATGGGTCGCCTCTTCGCGAATGCCGTCAGGCAAATCCGCGCGACCAACCAGACTTTCGCCCGCGCCCGGCTCGAACAGTTTTACGAGCGCCCCCTGCGCGAGACGCATTACTTCAGGAACGTCGAGTTCCTTCAAAAATGGCCGCACTATGTCGAGCACACCCGCGTGTTCTTCGGTCGGGCCGCCGATCTCGTCACCGGTGGTCTGTACGTTGCGAGTGTTCCTTCGCTGCGCCCTCATCAAAGACTCTGGCAACTCGCCAAGTTCGTCCGCGAAACCATCCCGTTGAAACATTGGGGCGAGTTCTTCCGTGACTTGCGCGAACAACGTGAAGCGCTGGGACTCGCGCATGCCGGCAAGTCTTCTGTACGAGCGGATTCCCGGCCGCGACCGGACGAAGGCGAGGTTCACGTGGACTTTCGCATCGACGGCGAAAGTCGCGCCGGCTTCCTCTGGCCGATCGCCGGTCTTTTCGAAAAAGCGCCCGCGATGCTGTCCGCGGCTTCCGACCATCTGTATCGCAATGACGCCACGCCCTTGCCCGACAAACTCCGCGCCGCCATCGCATCCGCGCGACGCCGCGCGGGGATGGGAACCTGCCTGGCGCTGCTGGGTTTGTTGGCCGCGTTGATCGTCCTGATGCCGCTCCAGTGGGTGTGCGAGTTGATCAATCTCGTGATCACGCGTCCTTCGCCCGAGAAGTTTCTGTCGGGTTTCTTCCAGAAATATCGTGCGCTCACTCGCGAACGCGTCAAACTCGACTCCGATGCCGTTGCCATCGAACAGCCGTGGGAAGAAAAACTCTCGCTCATCCGTTACTCCTCCGAAGACCACACGCATATCAAAGTGTTCCGGCCCGAGAATTTCGAAAACCGGGGCAGGATCGCCGACTCTCCGCTCTGGCACGTTTGCCCGGCCAGGGTGTACGAGTGCCACACCGACGACCTCGGCCAGTCGCAACTCGTCGTCAATTTCGAAAACTGCATCAAATGCGAAACCTGCTGGCGTTCCGCCCCGAACGACGTGGATTGGACCCGCCAGCGCAAGCAGCGATTGGTCTTCAGCGCCCCGACGGAGGCGAATGACAAGCTGCTGGGACTGCTGAAACTGACTGTGGGAGCGCCCTTGCGGCTGCGAAACGCAGAGGTGGCGCGAATCGACGCGCGCTCCGAGAATCATCAACTGCTGGCCGCAAAGCTTCGCAACTTCTGCGAAACTGTCTACGCCGAACCACGCTATCTTGACGCGGGCCGCACTCGCTGGTTGCAGTCCCTGTTGGACGAGGCGCAAACGATCGCCGCCGGGATCAAGGACCTGCGCATCGACCAACCGATGGCCCGGGTCCTCGCCCACGCCAAGCGCCGCAAATTCTTCTGGGCCGAAGCCGATGCCCGGCAATTACTGGAGCAACTTCCGCCGCCACCCGTGCTTCCGGTTGAGAAACCCCAATTGACCCGGCTCGCGATGGTCGCGCGGCTCGACAAGCTGTTTTCAAAGCAGGCCATCAAGGACCTCGAACACGGCCAGCCGCTATCACAGGAACAAAAAAACTTCCTGCACGTTCTGACTGACACGGCCTCGCCGCCGCGTCCCGTGATCCTGCGCGAACTGTCGCGGCGCGACCCATCGCTGGCCGCGCTCGTGTCGGGCATCTACCCCGCACAGATCGCCGCACGACCCGAGCTCGCCGAGCAGCCCTGGATCGGCCTTGCCGCCGCGCGCAGTGCGTGGAAGGAATTCGTGCCCGAACCGACGCCCACGCTGCCACAGATTGCGGCGGATGTTTGTGCCATCGCCCTCGGCGCGGGCGAGATGCTGCTGGAACGTTGCCAGCAACACGCGACGAGCCGCGTCCAGTTTCCCGGATTGTTCAAGGATGAAGACGGTTGCGACGGCATCGCCAAGTTCGGTTCCGTGAAGCAGTTGCTCAGCGAAATGGAAGCGCAGGTGTGCTTGCTGAAGGCCTTGCTCCCGCAGGCGGAGAGGGAGCCCGCCCTGGTGAAACTTCTCGCCTGCGAGGGGCTGGGCCCCGATTCCGGCAGCGTCGCGTATAACGCCGGCCAGATTTTCGGCGGCACCGCCTACAGCGAGGACGACGTGTTGTCGAAGTTCTATCGTGACAGCGTTTGTTTCTCCCACCTGCTGATCGACGATGGAGAACTGAAGCGGCAACTCGGCCCGGACGCCGATGCCAGGCTGCGTCAGTTCGCGCTCGAAGTCGTCAGGCAACGCGCCGTCGATCCCACGGAGCTCGAAGCGGAAATCATCAAATTCTTAGAGTCCCGCGTGGGGGGTGGCTCGCACCGGCTCGGCGGCGGCGGGTCTCATATCATCGAGCACGGTTACATCGAGGCGCCGTTGCAACGGCCGCCGTCCTTCAATTATCGCGACGCGCTGAACACCAAACAAGAGTATGACTACGGCGATTTCCTCGTAAAGCCGTTCGACGCGACCGGGTGGCGATTCACGCCCGAAATGCTTCACGCGGACACCGAGCTTGGCGCGTACCACGATCAACTCTACAAGTACTTCACCGAAAAATTCTGGAACGCCCGCTTCGATGGCCTGCCGTACCACCGTCTTGTCGAGAAACTGCACATGGTGCCGCTCGAAGACGTGCGCGACATGGTGGCCCGCGGCTTCACCCGCATGTACATCCCCAAGGAACTCGGCGGCGAAGGCCTGCTCAAGGCGCACTACTATATCCTCTGCCCGCTCTCGATGCGCTACGCCGATCCGTCGTACGCACTGACCATCATGGCCCATTCCAGCATCGGCACGACGCCGATCCTGCTCGGCCTCAACCAGGACTTGCCGCGCGCGAAAGCCGATTTGGAGGAGTTCCTTTCCAATGAATCCGCCGTTTCCAATCTTAAATCAGAAATCCAAAAAACCCTGCGGATGGTCGAATCTCCCGAAGCGCTCAAGGTGAAAAAGGTGTTCACGGTGCTCGGGGAAAAGGTTAAGTCCGAGATTGGCCGCAAGCCGATGCTGCGGGCCATCGCCAGCGAATTCCTCGCGCATTTCATGGACGCGGGCCGCGCGGGGTTGCGCACCGATCTGGCCGCGTTCAAGAGCGAGCTGCAGCAGTCGCTCGAGACATTGGACATGCTGCGCCCGCGCGCGGAAGCCGTCATCGCCGAACTGGACCGCCGCGCCGAGGCGCACCGGCTGTTTCTGAGGCTCATCTCGGCGGGTCAGATCAGCGCGTTCGCGTTGACCGAACCCAGCGCCGGCAGCGATTCAGGAGGGATACAGACCCGCGCCGAACTGAAAAAGGTCGAGGTGCTCACCGACGCTGACGGCGTGAAACATTTCATGCTCGGAAGCGAACGGAAAAATATCGTCGACGCCGCAACCATCGATCTCTCGAAGATCGACTACAAGAAGTACGACTACAAGACCGACGACCCGACGAAGTTCCGCTACTACCAGCACGGCAAGAAACGGATTCCCATACACGACATCGGGCAAATCCGCCGCGAGGGCGACAAGGAGTTTTACGAGTATTACGAATTGAACGGCGCGAAGATGTGGATCACGAACGGTCACGTCGCGGGCGTGTTTTGCCTTTACGCGCGCACGAAGGAAGGCCCGACGGGTTTCATGGTCGATCGCCACGCCGAGGGGCTTGTCGTCGGCAAGGACGAGGAAAAAATGGGCCAGCGCGGTTCGCCGACGAACGAACTCGGCCTCACCAGCGTCCGCGTGCCGCGCGAGAACATCATCGGCATCGAAGGCCGCGGACAGGTCAACGCGTTGGAGACGTTGAACGTGGGCCGCATGGGCCTGTGCGTGAGCGCGGTGTCGATGATGACGAAGATCGTCGAGCAGACGCGTGCGTTCGTCAAAGAGCGTGAGTTGGACAAGGAAGAATGGGTGCAGCAGATCCTCGCCGGGATGGCGACCGAATTATACGCCATCGAGTCGCTCGCCTACGAACTGATCGGTCGCGCCGATCACCACGGCACGAAATCCGTCCGCACCGAATCCGCCATTGGCAAGTATTACGCGAGCGAGGCGTTGCATCGCACCATCCGGTCCGCCGAGAAGATCCTTGGCATCGAAGGCTGCACGCAATTGCATGAATTGGAAAAGCATCGTCGCGATGCGCGCGTGCTCAACATCTACGAGGGCACCAACGAAGTGCAGCGGTTCCTGATCCTGCGCGACCTCGTGGATCACGTCGTGCCGCAATGGCGGAAGACAGCAGCGCCGTTCCACGCGGAAGACAAGAACCCGATGCTCGTACAATTGACCGATGCGAAGAACCTTCTCATGCGCGCCGTCGGACGCGCCGTGGATGCGTTTGGACCACAAGTGTGGCAAAACGCCAATTTCCA
>JBEKYJ010000148.1:0-9583 GCA_049511095.1 Verrucomicrobiia bacterium | reverse complement strand
ATATCGCCATTGTGTTCTTGACGTCGATCATTTCCGAGCGAGAAACCCGGTACGGCAGCGCGCTGCTCGGCGCCTTCCAGATTCTGGCCAAGCCCATACGCCTCGGACGCGTAATCGCCTGCATCGAGAAACACCTCGGGACGGCCGATCCCTACAAACAATCCCCCACGGAAAGGACAATCGCATGAAAAAAAGACGGGTTTTGATTACTGACGCCGACCTTCACGCCCCGCGGGTGGTCAAAAAGAAAACCAGACGAATCCTGGTTGTCGACGATGACACCCACGCCACGCGCATGGTGAAATGGGCCCTGGAACGAACCGGCCGCTACGAGGCTCGAGAACTCAACGACCCGACCCAGGTCCTGGATGCGGCCCGGGAATTCAAGCCGGATCTGATCCTGCTCGATGTGTGCATGCCCGGCCGGGAGGGCTGCGAGGTTGCGTTCCAGATTCGCGCCGATGCGGAATTTCAAAGCACCCCCATCGTGTTTCTGACGTCCCTCGTGTCGGAACAGGAAGCCGTGGGTGACGGCACATCCGCCGGGGCCTTTCATTTCGTTGCCAAGCCGGCGAGGGTGCAGCGAATGATTGCCTGCATCGAGAAAAGCCTCGAAATGACACCGTGCGGCGACCGGGTCCCCGCCAACACGGTGTGCCCGTGAGGAAGAACCGCATTCTGGTGATCGACGACGACGCCCACGCCACACGCATGACCCGATTGGTTCTCGAGAGAACGGGCCGTTACGAAGTCCGGGAGCTTAACGAATCCGACCAGGCGCTCGGGGCGGCGTGGGAGTTCGGACCCGACCTGATCCTGCTCGATGTGTGCATGCCCAACGTCGAAGGCAGCGAGGTGGCCGAGAAGTTCACCCATGATCCCGCTCTGGCCTCGACGCCGATTGTCTTTCTGACCTGCATCGTGACGCCCAGTGAAGCCGGCCGCAACGGCAGCGTGGTCATCGGCAGTCACGAGTACCTTGCCAAACCCGTCCGTCCTGAGAAACTCCTACGCTGCATTGAAGGGAATCTGGCCCGCGCCAGTCGTTTGTCACCGTCTGCCGAATATGCGTCGCCGTCTCGACAGCCTCGCGCCTGACGATGGGTACTTTGTTGACAATTCTGTTGCCGTTGGCGCTGTTCGCCCTCGTCGGCGGACTCGCGATATCAGTCCGAAAACGGAAGCGCCGGATCGCCGCCGCCCTGGCTGAAAGGAAGCGCATCGAGCAATTGCTGGAGGAAAGCGAATTGCGCTTCCGCATCCTCACGCGCGCCACCAACGAAGCGGTCCGGGACTGGAACATCGATACGGATTCCGTGTGGTGGAACCACAACGTCCAGACCCTGTTCGGATACAGCGAGGAAGAGATCGGGCCGACGAACACCTGGTGGGGTGAAACCGTGCATCCCGACGACCGCAACCGCGTCGTGACCAGCTTGCAGGCGCTCGTGCGGAGCGGTGAAGATTTCTGGTCCGGCGAATACCGCTTTCATCGTGCCGACGGATCGTACGCCGACGTCTTTGACCGTGGATACATCTTGCGCGATCACGAGGGGCGTGCCGTCCGGATGATCGGGTCGATCATGGACATCACCAAACTCAAGCGGGAGATGGAGCTCACCCGGGCGCATGATGCCGCCTTGGAGTCAGCCCGCCTGAAATCGCAATTCCTGGCCAACATGAGCCATGAAATCCGCACCCCCATGAACAGTATCATCGGCATGACGGACATCCTGCTTCACACCCCGTTGACCGCTGAGCAACGGGAGTTCCTGGAAATCGTGCGCGTCAGTGGCGAGTCGCTGCTCACGGTCATCAATGACATCCTCGACTTTTCCAAGATCGAAGCCGGCAAGCTCCATTTCGAAATGCTGGATTTTGAACCACGCACCGTCGTCGAAGAAATGGTCGCGATGCTGCTGGAGCAAACCCATGTCAAGAACCTCCGCCTGTCCGCGACGGTTGCCCCCGATGTGCCGGTCGCGGTGCGCGGGGACCCGGGCCGGTTGCGGCAAGTGTTGACGAATCTGGTCAGCAATGCCGTCAAATTCACACCACAGGGTGGAATCGACGTGCGCATCACCAAAGAGTCGGAGAGCGACGCACACGTGGTTCTCCGGTTTGAGGTCGCCGATACCGGCATTGGCGTTCCGGAAGAGGCCCGCGCGTGTTTGTTTCAGCCATTCTCCCAGGTGGACGCCTCCACCACGCGAAAACACGGAGGCACCGGCCTGGGCCTGGCGATCTGCAAACAACTGGTCAATCTAATGGCTGGCCAAATCGGGTGCGACAGCGTTCCGCACCAAGGCTCGACGTTTTGGTTCACGGCGCGATTTGAGAAACCAAGTCCGGCGCCGCCCCTCCATGATGTCTCACTCGAAATCATCCAGAAGCCGGTCAATCCTCCGGCTTCGCAACTTTCCGAAGACGTTCGCCGGCGGATGCGCGTTCTCATCGCCGAGGACAACGCGTTCAACCAGAAAGTCGTGCTGCGTCAGGTACGGGAAATGGGTTTTGGCGCCGACGCGGTGGCCAACGGCCTCGAAGCGCTGAAGGCCCTTACCATCATTCCCTATGACCTCGTGCTGATGGATTGCCAGATGCCGGAGATGGACGGCTACGCCTGTGCCGCCGAAATCCGGCGGCTGGAAGTCGGCGGGCGCCACATGCCCATCATCGCGATGACCGCCCATGTGATGAAAACGGATCGTGATAAATGCCTGGCGGCGGGCATGGATGATTTTCTGAGCAAACCGGTGCGCGTGGCTCATTTGGAAAGCGTCCTCACACGCTGGCTGAGCGCGTCGGCCACGACGGCGGCGGGCGAGGCGTCCGTCCCCCCAACCAATCCCCCGGATACCCCGTCTTCATCTGCGTCCGTGGATTGGGAGATCTTCCGGGAATTGGCGGGCAACGACGCGACGCGCCTGCAGGAATTGTCGGAACGCTATCTGCAACAAACCACCGAGCAATTTGCCAAACTCCGCGACGCCATCGCCACCGGCGCCGCGCCCGATGTCAAATGCATCGCCCACAGCGCCGCCGGCTCCAGCGCGATGTGCGGCATGAACCCAATGGTCGCGCTCTTGCGCGAGTTGGAGCGAATGGGGCAACTGGGCCAACTGGCCGACGCTCCGCGCGTGTACGCCCAGGTCAAGGACGAATTGGCGCGGATCGCGCAGTTCTTCCGCGATCACATCGAAGCGGCAGCAAGCCTCAAGGGACAACAGAAGAGGTGAAAGCCATGAAGAACATTCTGATCATCGAAGACGATTCGCTCGTTGCGGATGTGTATTCCCGGAAACTTCGCGAGCAAGGTTTTGCGGTGGACGTGGCCGCCGACGGTCGAGCCGGGTTGGAGATGTTCCACGACCGGAAAGTCGATCTGGTGCTGCTGGATCTGGTGTTGCCACAGATCGATGGCGTGCAGGTACTCAAACAGATACGCGCGGAGTTCGGCCCGCAAGAACTGCCGGTGCTGGCGTTCACCAACGCACATCTGGGCGGCGTGGTACGGCAGGCCTGGGAGGCGGGCGCCAATCAGGTGATTCCCAAGGCGGGCACCCAACCCAGCCTCGTGATCCAAATGGTCGAGAACACGCTGGCCGGCCCTCCCCTGATGCGGGCGTTGCCAAGCCGGACGACGAGCAAGGCCGAGTTCGATCCTGTGGCGCGAAAAACATTCCTGGATTCGTCTTCGGAAACACTGGCAGCGCTCTGGCGACCGCTGAAGCAACTGGCCAGCCAAGGCTACCATCCGGACAACCTGACATGTTTCCGGGAGTTACTCGGAGTGGTCCGTCCGCTCACGACGACGGCGGCCAGCGTCGGGCTGCAAGGGATCGCGCAAATGTCCTCGGCATTGGAAGCGCTGCTGCAGGAGCTTTGTGACGCGCCGTATCGCCTGAGTCCGTCCGCGTTGCTCACAATTGCCCAAGCCATTGACACCTTGAAATCCCTGTTTACGTATCCCGATGGCGAGTTGGCGAAACACCCCGCCGGGGCGCGCATTCTGGTCGTGGATGACGATGCGTTCGCACGGCAGGCCGTCAGCCGTGTCCTGTCGCGTGTCAATCTGAGGGCCATTTGCGTGGATAGTTCCGTCCGGGCCCTCAAGCGGCGCACGGGGAACGGATTCGACCTGATCGTTCTGGACATCGAGTTGCCTGATGCGAACGGATTCGATCTGTGTTCCCGATTTCGCGCCATGCCCGCGTGCCGAAACACGCCGATTATCTTTCTGAGCATGCACAAGGACCTCAAAGACCGTACCGAATCAGTTCTGCGCGGAGGCAATGACTACATTACCAAGCCATTCTTGCACATGGAACTGGCTACGAAAGCGCTCAGCTTTGTGATCGGCGGGCGGTTGAAACCGGCTCATCCCGCATGGGAATTGAACGGCAACGGCTCCGAATCGGCTTTCTCACGACGCGACGTCAATGCGCTGAAGCAAGTTATCCTCGGCAGCTATGACTCTTAAGAGTTTACCACTGTGACCTCGATGATCGACAGACGGTCGCCTGATCGGAAAAAGTTCTGACGCCGGGTGGAATGGTCGCCGCTCGATTCAATGCGACGCGCTACGCGCCACCTCCGCCGAGTAACCAGCCGCCAGCGCCGACGCCACTTTGCCCCTCCCCTCACCGCGCGCGGTAGTAGCGGGCGGAGGCGTTGAGGTCGAAGCGGTGGTCTTGGGATGCCAGGGCTTCGTCGTGCATACCGCATCCAGCCCACATGAAGCCATCAAGCCACCTCGCTTTGCTGTTTTGCCGTGTCGGCAAACTTTCGCGCCTCCTCACGCTGGTTCACGCACACTTTTCATCACACCCTCACGCTCCCCAAACTCTCCGCCTTCTCACGCCACGCTTGCCCGCCTAGCCAAACGCTTGGTACGGTGCGCCTAATGCCCATGATTGTCCTGTCCGCCCGCTGAAGGCGACACCGAAAGCCTCATCGTCCAAGGCGACAACCTCACAGCGCTCAAGGTCCCGCTGCCGCGCTATGCCGGGCAGGTCAAGTGCATCTATATCGACCCGCCCAACACCGGCAACGAAGGCTGGATCTATAACGACGCCGTCAACAGCCCGCTCTTCCGCGACTGGCTCGGCCACGTTGTCGGCTACGAAGGTGACATCCGCGAAGTCATCATCAAGACCAACCTCGTGCACGCCTGACCTTGGCGCTCGATTGCCCTCCACGCCGTTGTTCTTTGTGCTACTTCTAGTCTGTAGATAAATAGTCATCATTTGGGCATAAAGCTCTGCCATGCTTAAACAGAATTTGACACGTATTCTGGCTTCAAACATCCGGCGACTCAGAGAGAAACAAGGCTGGTCTCAAGAAGACTGCGCAGAGCACTGCGGATTGCACCGCACATATATCGGCGCGGTTGAGCGAGGTGAGCGCAATATCACCATTGCCACGCTTGAGAGAATTGCTGCCGCTTTCGAGGTAACCCCTATCGATCTTTTGAGGGAGAAGTGACACATGGCAATCTCGTACCTGTCACTCGTTGGCAACCAAGGCAGCATCGCGCGGTCGGGGTTTACCATCTACGATCCACTTAGAGGCAATACGGACTTGCTGCTGACGGCAGCACAATTGGAAGCGGTGTTGAACGAGGGCTTGCCGGGACTCAATCTGAATTATCCCTTGCGCACTCGCTCCAAGGTGTTGAAGTCGAAGATTTGTGAGATTCTTGGATACCCGGTTCCAAAGTCATTCAAGAAGACGAAGCCGCGGTTTGTCGGTCAAGATTTCGATACATACATCCAGAAGTCGGACAACCTCCAGATTTGGAACGAGGAAATTGTCCCGACGCGTCGCTACGTCATTATTCGCGTTAACGAGTCCTCGAAAGTTGTCCGCGTCCGTGTCGTGACTGGCGAAGTCATCGCCAAGCTCGACACTACCGGGACATTGACCAAGAAGTATCAAGCGCGCAGCCGAGAACCGGTAGCGCAATCGGTGCTCGTGTCGCCCTCTGACTCGTACACTGTGGGCCAGATCGTCGCCGCGCTGCCGAGTGGCGGACAAGTTTGCGTTTCGGAAGCAGCGGGAAGCCGCATGGTGGATTTCAAACGGTTCATGCCGATAAAAAAGCTTTATGAAAAACTTCTCAGTTTGGTTGGTAAACGGCTGCCCGATCCGGGTGCCGACCAAGAAAGAAACCGGGGAGCAGGCTTGCACCGGGCTGTCTGCGAAGCGCTGGGGCTCGAATCATACGCGGATACCGGCAGTTTCCCGGATGTAGTCGAGCAACTGTTGGAACTCAAATTGCAGACATCGCCTACGATAGATTTGGGCTTGGTGTCACCTGACGACTCTACGAGCCTCGACATCCTGCCCGGCATCCGGCACGCAGATGTACGCTATGGGGTGTTCTATGCCACGCTCGGCGCCGGGAAAGTCCGTATTGATTACGTGGTGCTCACGCGCGGAGAGGACTTCTTCAAGTTCTTCCAGCGGTTCGAGGGCAAGGTCATCAACGCGAAGCTGCAAATTCCGCTACCGCGTGACTTCTTTGCTTAGCCCGAATGCTTTCCAGACAAGATCGTCCGCAATGCTCTCAAGCTGCTCTATCTCCGTTTTCCGCTGGCCCTGAGCTGCCTTCACAAGCCGAGAGACCACATCAAGAAGCTCCGAGACTTTCTCCAGTTTCGGCAGTGGAAAGCGCTCGACGTACTGGCTCTGAAACCGTCGTCGGCCTGAATAGAGCTTATTGTGAAACATTACATCGTAGAACTTGAGGACGAACGAGGAATTTGCGACGGCCAGCATGAGCCATAGCCAATCCTCTTTGATTCCCGGCAGCAGTTTGATCCAGTAGCAGTCTCCGTTAACAACCCAGCCTTCATCGGCGACGAAGAAGGTGCTTGAGGCGCTGATGTCTGGGAAAGCGATCTTCCGCAACGACCAGTTGTCGGGATGGTGCGCCACCCAAATCTCATACCACTTCCGTCCCGAATTGATGACGTAAGTCCTGCTCTCCAGAGCTTCTCGATTCTGCTCTAAGTAAGCTCTCGCATTTGGATATTCGGTAAGGCTCAAGAGTGCACGCCTCCCGTTGACCACCGTGTATGGATAGAGGACACGCTTGGCTGCGCGCCCATTGGCAGGCCGACTCCAACGCGAAGCCGTGTGATGAGTGATCAGCGGTCGCAGCAAGACTTCTTCAGGTCTCTCTTTTTCCGGCAATGTCTCCCAATCGTCTCGAATGAAAACGGAGTCTGCTGTCGTCTTGATGCCGACGCAGACCTTGCCGAAATCAGAAAACTGTCCCGCTGAATGCCGTTTCACCATCTCAAGCCAACTCTCAACTTGGTCACTGACAATACTCCAAGGCATCCGACTCTCAGCGGATGCCTGCAAGTGTCCCGTATCGATCCGAAAGCGGACACTGTTGACACTAGCCACTCCGTGGAATGATCCGTCCAAAGCATCCAGAATCGACTCAAACTTGCGGGGCTCATCACCAATTCCGGTTGGGTCTTCATAGACACGAATGAACTCGCAGCCTACAGATTCTCCCACCCGGCTGCGTTCAGCAACCAGAATAGCGGGGAGAACCGCCGCATTGAAAAGTTTCGTGTCTCCCAAATCGACCAGCCGCGTAAGACGAAAATGGTTTAGCAGCCATTGCCGAATGGATTCACCGGACCGGATGAACAAGAACCGGTTGGAAGTGAGAAGTCCGAGAACTCCCCCTTCACGCAATGCGAAAGTCATCGCTTTGACAAAGGCATGATACAGGTCGACCCGTCCAGACAGATCGAAGCGAACCGCCAACTGACGGGCGACCTCTGCGCCAAGAGCCTGCGTTCGAACGTAAGGAGGGTTGGCGATCACAGCATCGAACTGGCCTTCGATGTCGGACGCTTGTGCATGGCTTTTGACGAAGGCAAGGCTCATCTGAGATTTCGTGTGGCAACCCGAAGCCGCTGACAAGAAATCGGCGCAATGAAGTTGAACTGCCTGAACGCCTAGGCTCGCAAGAACCGGCTTTGCTCGTTCCAGCGCGCTCTCGTCTTTGTCAAACCCATGAAGCACAAGCCTCATTCTGAGGCTTGGGGGCACTGCCTCTGCGAGCGCCTTCAGCAGTTCACCGTCACCGCACGCGGGATCGAGCACATTTATCAACTGATGTGCATTCTCAATTCTCGTTAGGCCTCTTGCAACGTGTTCAGCAAGAAAAGCGGCCAAGCCAGGCGGTGTATAGTGAATGCCATCCAGTTTTTCCTTCGTATGCAGGCGCGACCGTAGCTCGCGAACGTTCTCTGTTCGTTTCTGGATCGTCTTGAGTGCAGGAACATCCACTGCGCTACATATAGTCATCATATAGCCGCGATGTCAAACTCAATATCACTTCCATGAGCCGTCCGCACCTTCGGTGTTGTGGACAAGTGCGCGCAGAGGGTCGACGAACACCGGCGGGCGGAGCAAAAAGCCGCGTTTCAGGCATTCCTGTTGCCGAATGTTGAGCTGAAAAAACGGGTCGTTCGTGTTTCATAATCATAATGAGTTGAGCGTGCGCCGGGTGCGCGGCAACGTTTTGCCCTTCGTTAATGGCTGATCGATGCGGTCTCGGAGAAGGGGCGGTGGTGTAGGGGCGACGACGATGGCAGGCGAACACGGCGCGGAACGCCTCGCCCCGAAAGGGATTCGGGGCAGGGAGAGGCGTCCCTACCAACGACAGGGGCGGCGGAGCGGCTGGATACCCTCGTCGGACTCGGGGATGCCGCATACGACAGCGGCGTTTGCCGCGGGAGTACGGCGTGCGGCGTCTTGAGGACTCGGCTCCGTCCGACTCGGCTCCCAGCCCTACAAAACGGGGCGGCGGGGTGAGCCACCCCGCCCTACCCCGATTGGGAATCGCGGGCGGGCCGGCGACACGGATTGCGCCGTGTGGGGGCACACGGCCTACAACGGCAGGCGGGCAGGCCGCACGCTACAGTTGCGGGGCGGACAACGGCGATGATTGCCGCGGGAGTACGGCGTGCGGCGTGTCGTCAGACTCCGCTATCGGGAATTGATATTTTTGCTGGACGCGGAGTTGCGGCGGTGATAGAATGGCGGCAGTTGTTTGACATAAGAAGAACGGCGTACAGAGGCAAGGAGAATTGGAGATCGGAGATTGGAAATCTCAGAGGGGGCGAACACGCCTCGCAGAGGCGTGGCTACAGCGAGGGCGGCGCGGTGGGTTGCCGCGGGAGTACGGCGTGCGGCGTCTCGTCCGACTCGGCTTCCCGCGCCCTACCTAAAGAGGCGTTGGCACGGGACTTTCCAAAAAAGGGTGTTTTTTACCAAACGAACCCAACTGAAAAATGTGGAAGTACCTTGGAATGAATGGGTTAAGAAAAAATACGAGTTGGGTTCGTTTTGCAAAAAAGGGCAAAAAACGGGGAATAATATGGTGGAAAGAGGGCAGAAAGAGGTGGTTTTTGGGTACAAACGGACCCAAAAATGAATGGAGACCCAGGGTCGGTCGAAGTGCGCGGTCGGGCTCCGAAAAGGATTCGGGGTAAAAGTCCGGCGCACAACAGAGAATTGGAGATTGGAGATCTGAGATCTCAGAGGGGGG
>JBEKYJ010000147.1:0-9676 GCA_049511095.1 Verrucomicrobiia bacterium | reverse complement strand
CTGCTTGTGAATGTCGGGGGCTATGCCGGTAGGGATGCCCGCCGGTTCACTGGGCGCAGCCTAGCAGGGGGATCACGTGTGGGCAAGCCTTCGGCTCGTGCGTCGGCGCATTTGAACATTCCGCCGCTTGCCAATGTCCATTCGGATGTGCTACAAGTTCAGACGCTTTCCCGATAGAGTAGGTACAGGAGGAGTTCCGGGGCATTCTGACGGTATCATGCAACCGATGATCAAAGTGGAGAACCTGACGAAACGTTACGCGGGCGTGACCGCGCTCAACGGCGTTTCGTTCGAAGTCCAGCGTGGCGAGATCGTCGGCTTTCTCGGTCCCAACGGCGCGGGCAAGAGCACGGCGATGCGGATCCTGACGGGGTTCATTCCGGCGTCGTCGGGACGCGTCGAAGTGGCGGGGCTGGATGTGTTCGAGAACTCGCTGGAGGTGCGCGAACGCGTCGGCTACATGCCCGAGAACAACCCGTTGTACACAGACATGCGCGTGAGCGAGTACCTGAAGTTCCGCGCGAAACTGAAGGGCCTGCCCCGACCCGAGCGCACGGAGCGCATCCCCGAGGCCATGGAGTTGTGCGGCATCAAGGACGTGTCCCACCGCATCATTGGACATCTCTCGAAAGGGTATCGCCAGCGTGTCGGTCTCGCCGACGCGCTGCTGGCCGAGCCTGACCTGCTGATATTGGATGAGCCAACCATTGGCCTCGATCCGGTACAAATCCGTCAAGTGCGGCAACTCATCAAGGATCTCGGCAAGCGACACACCATCCTCCTGTCGACGCATATCCTGCCGGAAGTCGAGATGACGTGCGACCGCGTGATCATCATTCACCACGGGCGCATCCTCGCTTCGGACACGCCCGAGAATTTGATGAGAACGTTAAATGCGGGCGGGCTGATTCAGGTGGAAGTGCGCGGGCCCGGCTCGGAAGTGCAGGCGAAACTGCGGGCCGTCGAGGGCGTGGAATCGATCACCGCGAAGGTGCTGGAGGACGGGTATGTGCGAGTGATGCTGACGCCGAAATCCGGGACCGACCCACGCGAGGAGGTTTATCAAACCGTGGCGGGAAACGGCTGGACGCTGCGCGAATTGACGCGGGCGCGAACGACGCTGGAGGACATCTTCGTGCAAATCACCCGCGAGGAGGACGAAGCCGAAGAGGAACGGCGCGACCAGCGAAGGAGCGTGCTCCGATGACCAACGTGCCCACGTTGTTGCGACGGGAGCTGAACGCGTATTTCGCCTCCATCCTGGGGTATGTGGTGCTGATGTTTTTTCTCGTGGTAATGGGCGTGACGTTCGGCGTGGTGGTCCGCTACCTCAACAGCGGGCCGACGCAGTTTACGGCCATGAAGATCCTGTTCAAAATGTTCTGGGTGCCCTCTTTGTTTGTCGCGCCCGCAATTACGATGCGGCTGCTGGCGGAGGAAAAGCGCGCCGGGACGCTGGAGATGCTGATGACGGCGCCCGTGACGGATTTCGAGGTCGTCTTCGCCAAGTACCTGGGAGCGGTTGTGCTCTATACCATGATGTGGGCGCTGACGGGGTTCTACGTGCTGATCCTGCGGCATTTTTCAGGCGGCGCGACGGCCCTCGATCTCGGCCCGATCTTCAGCGGCTATCTCGGAGTGGTTGTCATCGGACAATTCTTCATTGCGATCGGGGTCTTGGCGTCGTCGACGACCAAGAACCAGATCGCTGCGTTCCTGATGTCGTTCGCTATCGCGTTTCTGTTGTTGATCGTGGTGAACTGGCTGACGTTCCTGTTTCCCAGCGGTCCGCTGGGCGAAGTGTTCCATGCCGTGTCCGCGTTCGATCACATGGAGGATCTTCAACGCGGCATCGTGGATGTGCGCCCCTTGGTGCTCTACGTGAGCGGCACGGCGCTGGCGCTGTTTATTACGACACGGGTGGTTGAATCAAGGAAGTGGAGGTAGCGACGGTGGCGACCGAGTCCCAACCAGAGAACAAACCTCCGACGCTGCGGCAACGGCGGCTGGTCATTGGCGCGAACGTCTTCACGCAGATCGTGGCGGTGCTGGCGCTCGTGGTCATGGTCAACTGGCTGGCGTCGCGGCATTACCTGCGCTTCGATTGGACGAAGTCCGGTTACTACCAGCTGGCCGACAAGACCAAGCAGATGCTCGCCAGCTTGAAAGAACCTGTGGACGTGGTCGTATTCCTGCCGCCGACCGGCAACCGGGATTACATCGAAAAGATCCTCGATGATGTTCGCAACCTATTGAAGGAGTTTCAATTTTACGGAAAAGACAAACTGCGGGTCGAGTATGTTGATCCACAGCGCGATCTGGCGCGCGCGCAGCAACTCGTCGCGCAGTACAATCTGGATTCGCCCGATGTGATCATCTTCGCCAGCGGCGGCCATCACAAGTATGTGCGCTTGGATGAAATGGTCGATCTGGAACGCGACCCTATGAACGGGGGCGAAAGCACCGTGAAGGCTTTCAAAGGTGAGGGCTTGTTCCTGTCCGCGATCGAGTCGGTGACGGAGAAGGAATCGCCGCGAGTCTGCTTCCTGACGGGCCACGGCGAACATGACCCGGAAGAGTTTGACCAGCGAACCGGCTACTCGGAAATCAGCCGCTACATCAAGCGCGACAACATCACGGTCGAGAAATGGAATCTGCTCGAACGGCAGGCGCTGCCGACCAATGCCAACGCAATGGTCATCGCCGGCCCCCGCCAGCCGTTTACGCCAGCCGAGCTCAATGCGTTGGAGCAGTACCTGAAGAACAAGGGTCGCCTGCTCATCCTGCTTGACGCACGGACGCACAGCGGCTTGGAGTCGCTTCTCAGACGTTGGGGTGTGCAAGTGGACGACGACCTGGCCATGCGCAAAGCCGGGGTGCTTTTGGGCACGGAATTACTTGATGTCAACGCCGTCGCTGCCGATTACGCGCCTCATCCCATAACCGCCAAGCTCGCGGACACGAACATGGAATTCCCATACGCCCGCTCCATTCGCCGCGTGCAACAGGCGGAAGGCGGCAGGACGGATCAGCCGCGGGTCACCGAGTTGGTGAGGGCCGGAGTTGAATACTGGGGCGAGACCGACATTGACAACGAGCACGCGACGTTTGATCCCGCGACGGACGTTTCGGGGCCGCTGTCACTGGCGGTGGCGGTCGAAACCAGCAAACCCCAGGGCGTGGACGTCGACATCGGCGTCACCCGCATGGTGGTCGTCGGCACCTCGCGCTTTGTGGACAACAGCAGCCTGGCCGGTGGCAACCTCGACTTCTTCATGAACTCGCTGAACTGGCTGCTCCAGCGTGAACAGTTGGTCGCCGTCGGCCCGAAGACGCCCGAGGAGTTTCGTCTCGATATGTCACCGAACCAGCAGATGGCCGTCTACATTCTCGTGATGGGCGTCATGCCGCTGGCGGTGGGGATGATCGGCATCGTCGTCTGGCTGGGCCGCCGCAAGTGATGGTCTGCGGAAGCAATTGATATGAAATCGCGCACGACACTGGTTTTGGTTCTTGTCGCCCTGGTGCTCGGCGGACTGGTCGCCCTCGATCACTACCAGGGCACTTCCACCGATGAGGCGCTGAAAAGGAACAAACGCGTCCTCAACTTCGATCCGAAAGACATCACCGGTTTGAAGATCGATTTGACCAATCAGGTGTACACCCTGGAGAAAGCCGGCGAACTTTGGCAGATTAAGCAACCGCTCCGCGTCCGCGCCAACTACAGCACGATCAGCTCCATTCTCGATGAACTGGAGTTCGTCGAACGCACCCGCGCGATCCCCGAGAAAGAGCTCAAGGGGATGAACCTCGCGGATTTCGGGCTGCAAAATCCACGCATCCGCCTCACCATGCAAGGCAAGCAGGAGCCCATCGTACTGCTCGTCGGTAACGAGACGCCGACGAAAGACGCCGTCTACGTTCAATTGCAGGGCAAGAAAAGCGTGCTCGTTGCGCCCCAGTCCATCTATGAGCGACTCAATCGCACGCTGGATGATTTGCGCGACCGCACGGTCATTGACTTTCAGCCGGCGTCGGCCACGCGCATCGAGATCAAGAGCGCCGACCGCGTGATCGAACTGGCAAAGTCGGGCGCCAGCACCAACGCCGAACCGCGCTGGGCGCTGACGCGTCCGCTTGCGGCCCGTGCGGATCAGCGCAAAGTCAGTGAATTGCTTGCAGATTTGAGCGGGTTACAGGTGTTGGATTTCGTCAGCGAAGACCCGAAGGACCTGCACATGTACCAACTCGACGAGCCGGAGCGCGAAGTCACCGTGTGGTCAGGAGAATCAGGCAAGACGTTGGTGTTGGGGCGGTCGCTGACGAATGACGCAAGCAAAGTGTACGCGAAGCTCAAAAGCGCCGATTCGAGCTACACCGTGCCCTCCAGCATCGCGCAGAAACTCGCAGTACAGGCCAACGACCTGCGCGACCCGCAGGTGTTCGCGTTTTCAGAAGACAACGTGCACGGGATCGACCTGCTCCACGGCACCGACCGGATTTCCCTCGTGCATACCGACTCGACCTGGAAGATTACGACACCTCTTGCAGTGGCGGCGGATGAGGCGGCCGTGCAGCAGTTGCTGAGTCGTCTCCGTGGGCTAAGCGTCCGTCAGTTCACCGCCGATGTCGCAACCGATCTCGACAAGTACGGGCTGGCCGCGCCGATGGCGACCGTAACTCTTCGGGGTCCAGGGAGCAATGCGGTGGCGCAGTTGCTGGTCGGCTCACTGGATGCATCGAATACGCTCCGCTTCGTGAAGCGCGCCGACGAGCCGTTTGTGTACGGTGTCGAGACGAACATCGTCTCCTGGCTGCCCGCGAACTATCTGGCGTTGCGCGTGCGTCTTGTCGCCGACGTGAAGGCGGATGAGATTACGAAACTGGTGATTGAAAGGAAAACAGGGAAGGTGGTTCTGCAACGCGGGATGGACAAGAAATGGAAACTCGTCGAGCCGGCCCAGGGCGTGCTCGACAACGACGCGCTGCAGTACGCACTCGGGGAATTCGCCGCCCTGCGCGCGGAAGACTTCATTCGAGAAGGGCGCGACAATCTTGCGGAATATGGGCTCGAGGAACCCGAGGTGACATTCATCGCCACCGCCGGCGACAAAACCCACGCCCTCGCGCTCGGGAAACTGCAGGACTCAGAAAGGCAGTACGCCCTGTGGAACGATCCTGCGTTGGTTTTCACCGTCTCGACGAGCGCCGCGAATACGCTGACGAAGGATGTGGTCACGCCGCCCCACCCGCCGCTGTCGTCAGTCCCGACCAACAACCCGCCGCCGGCCGTGGCACCTGTGCTCACGAACACCCCCGCCAAACAGTGACGACCGCGAAAGTCTCCTGAATTAAGCGGGCTCCTCTGGCGTCCATCACTGTGGACACCGCGAATTTTAGGGAAAACACGTTGACGCGTCAAGACGGTGAGTTTAAGAATCCGCATGGTGAAAGTTCTGTACCGTTTGTTCGTACGCCTGATGATCACGGTGGTAGTCTTGGCACTGTTGTCGCTCGGCTACCTGCACCTCGCTGGATTTCCACTCTTTCTGAAGGACTTTCTGGTCGGCAAACTCCGCCAAGCGGGCTACGCGGCCCAATTCGACTCCATTCGCCTCGACTTGTTTCGTGGGGTCGTGGCCACGGACGCGACTTTTGCGGATGCGAGAGCACCCGAGCAACCGCTTGCCCAAATCGATGAACTGGAGTTGCGGTTCAACCTGCGCCGGCTGTTCAACAAGCAGAATCCGATCCGAGCCATTCATATCGCCAACGCCATCGTGGCGATACCGACGCCTCCCGATGAAGACGGGCCCGCCAAATTCACGGCGACCGATGCCTACGCCACGTTTAAATTTGGCGATGACGGCACGATCCGGGTGGACCGGCTCACCGGGGTTTATCTGGGTATTCGTTTGAACGTATCCGGTCTCGTCAAACCGGGTGCGCCGTCCCCCGCGCCGGCCCAGGCCGCGCCGAAACCGCCCGCGAACAAAGGCCAGTTTCTTTTCCTCACAAAAGCCGTGCGCGAGTTGAACCGCATTCAAGTGACGCTCCCTCCGCAATTGGATTTGGATTTTGACATCGATTTGACGCAACCACTCGCCAGCCATGTGGTCGCCAAGTTTCGCGGCAGCCATCTTCAATACCGGGACCTGCTGCTGGATTCTACGGGCGTCGACGTCGAGATGCGCGACGGGGCGATCATGCTGCGCCGCTGCGAAGCGTCACTCTACGGTGGCGATGTGGCGATCCAGGGTCGCTACGATATCGCGATGGGCCAGTTCGATGTGAGCTTTTCCAGCACCACCGACCCTGCCGCGATCATTCCGTTGGTCATGAAGGACACGGGTCGGATGCTCCGCGATCTTCAGGTCACGGAAAATCCGACCATCACGGCCCGCTACCGCCTCAGCCCCGAAACCGGCAGCATGCCCGAATTGACAGGCACGGTTCAAACCCGGGGGCTCACGTTTCGCGGCGTCGAGTTTCGCTCCATCAAGTTCGCCTTCGAGGACCGCGGCCCCCAGATCAAGCTGACCGATGTCGAAGTCGTGACACCCGAGGGCCGGCTCGTTGGACACGGCGATTACCACATGGAAAGCAGCGACTTTGCCTACGAGTTGGATAGCACGCTCGATCCGACAAAGCTTCTGCCGCTCATGACCGGCAACGTGCGCCAGATCGTCGAGCCGGCCTGGTTCGAGACCCCGCCGCACATCATCGCGAAAGTCAGCGGCGATTTCGTCGATCCCGACGCGTTCGCCTACGACGCCCAGCTCTATACGGCCCGCTGCAGCTACCGCGGCGTCGGACTCGAAGACGCGTCCGCGGATCTTCGTCTCCAGCGAGGCAAGCTCAACGTGCAGCATTTGGTATTGGGGCGGCGGGAAGGAGAAGTGCGCGGAACGATTCTTACCGACTTCAACGCCCACCGCGTCCGCTTCGACCTGGCGACCAAGGCCAATCCGTCGGAAGTCGCCGGACTGCTCGGCGAAAAAGCGGCAAGGATCATGGCACCGTACCGGTTTGGTCCGCGTACGGAGGCAACCCTTCGCGGGTTGATCGACTTCGACAACCCGTTCGGCTCGGTGTGGACCGCTGAGGTCGTCAACGAGGGCTTCTCGTATTGGAAGTTCACTGCCACCCGCGCGCAAGCCGCGCTCGTGTTTACCAACAACGCGCTGCAGATTAACGATTTCGACGCGGATTTCTACAGTGGAAAGCTCCGCGGCAACGCGGCCTTTGCGTTTTCAGGACCCGACCCGACTTACAGCTTTGACTTCTCGGTCGAAAATGCGGACGTGCACGCGATCCTGGTGGCGATCAAGGAGCGCGAGAGCGGTGTGACCGGGTTGCTTACGGGACAGGCGGCCATTAACGGACGCGGGGCGGACTTCGCAGCGTTGAAAGGGAAGGGCGAACTTTCCGTGGCCGACGGCGTTCTCTGGCAGGCGCCTGTCTTTGGCATTTTTTCGCAGGTTCTCGGCAACACGAAGGCGACCCGCGCTGACGCCACGTTCACCATCTCCAACCAAGTGGTGCGCACCGAGGACATGGAGGTTGCCGCAGGCGCGTTCACCGCCAAGAGCCGTGGTCAGCTTGGGTTTGACGGCAAAATGGATTTCCGCGTGGAGGCCGTATTCCTTCGCGCATGGCCGGGCATTGGCTGGATATCACCCTTCATCGGGAAGCTTCTTGAGTACAAGGTCGGCGGCACCATTGGCGCCCCCAACTACCGTCCGGTGAATCTCCCGAAGGAATTGCTGCCGAACAAATGACGCACGTTGCGTCGTTTGACTTTGCGCAACCGCTTGGCTAGGCTCGCCTGCGTGAGGGTGGAACTGATCAACACCGGCAGCGAGTTGACGCTGGGGTTCACTGTCAACTCGCATCTCACCTACATCGCCCGCCAACTCGCCGGCATCGGGTTGCGCCTCGACCGGCAAGTGACCGTCGCCGACGATCGTGCGGAAATGCGTGCCGCCGTGGAGGAAGCCCTGCGTCGAAGCGACGTATTGATCGTCACCGGCGGACTCGGCCCCACGTCGGACGACTTCACGCGCGAGGTCGTGGCTGAATTGCTGGGGCGCAAGCTCGTTCGCGACGAAACAGTCGCGGCGCACATCGCGGAGCGCCTGCGCAAGCGTCGGATTCGCCTGCCGGACTCCATCTATGTGCAGGCGCTGGTACCCGTCGGCGCGCAGGTATTGCCGAATCGCAACGGGACAGCTCCCGGCTTGGCGATGGATCAGGACGGCAAGCTGGTCTTGCTGCTGCCCGGCCCGCCGCGCGAGCTGAAGCCGATGTTTGAAGAGTATGTCCTGCCCGTGTTGCAGACGCACTTTGGCGTGCAGGCGCGGTTCGATTGCCGCACGTTCAAAGTCGTCGGGTTGGCGGAGTCGATTGTCGAAGAGAAGGTTGCTCCCGTCCTGGCCGACCTGAAAGACATCGAACTCGGTTACAGCGCCAAGGTGGGCGAGGTCGAAGTTCGGATCATCTCGCATCTCACCGCGACTGCCGAGGAAGGGGAGAAGCGGATTCGTGCCATCCTTGCGGACCATATCTATGGAACGGGCGATGATCGCCTCGAGGAGATCGTCGTCAAACTGCTGGCCGCCGCGCACCAGACGATCGCGACCGCCGAATCCTGCACGGGCGGGACGATTGCCAACCGCATCACCAACGTCAGCGGTTCCAGTGAAGTCTTTATCAATGGTTGCATCACGTACTCCGACGAGTCGAAGATGCGTCTGCTCGGTGTGCGCGAAGCAACACTGAAGGCGCATGGCGCGGTCAGCGAAGAAGTCGCGCGCGAAATGGCGGAAGGCATCCGCACCCGTAGCGGGACGGACTTCGGCGTCAGCACCACGGGCATCGCCGGCCCGACCGGCGGCACAGCGGAGAAACCCGTGGGCCTTGTGTACATCGGCCTCGCCACACCCGCCCGCACCGAAGTCCAGCGCCACGTCCTGAGCTTTGACCGCGAAACCTTCAAGTACTTCGTCTCGCAATACGCGCTGGATGCCGTGAGGCGGGAGCTTTTCAAGAAATGATCCGCACCTTCATTGCCATCGACCTGCCGGACGACGTGCGCGTTGCCATCGACGATGCGCAGGCGCGGCTCAAGCAGGCCCATGTCGGCGTGAGAATTTCATGGACGAAGGTCGAGAATCTCCACCTCACCCTGCAGTTTCTCGGATACATCGAAGAAGCCGTCATCGAGAGAATCAAGTCCGCGCTGCAATCAGTCGCGGCGCAACACCCACCGTTCGAGGTGCTGGTGTGCGGCACGGGAGCGTTTCCGGATGAAAACCGTCCGCGCGTCCTCTGGGTTGGGTGCGACGACCCCCAGGGCCGATTGAAGGCGCTGGCGGGCGCGGTGCAGGCGGCGATGCGGCCGCTGGGATTCGAGCCGGAGCGCCGCGACTTTTCGGCGCATTTGACGCTGGGACGGGTCAGGGTTCCGCGTCCGGACGTTGCGTTGACAAGAGCCCTCGATTCCCTTAAAGATACGGCGTTCGGGGCGTTGCGAGCGCAGGCCGTTCATCTATTCAAGAGCGAGCTTCATCCCGAAGGTTCGAGATACACCAAGCTTTCGTCACACGTTCTGGGAGCGCAGAACTAAAAGGAGATTCACCATGTCCGCAAAAGTTGAGGCCAAGGAAAAGGACGC
>JBEKYJ010000146.1:0-9682 GCA_049511095.1 Verrucomicrobiia bacterium | reverse complement strand
GCTCGCGATACAGGCCAAAGGCGGTAATCGGACTGCGTAACTTCAACACGATGGAGGAGACCTGTCCCGGGTCCGGGTCATTGTCCTTTTCTTCCGGTTTTTCCGGCGCGGTTGGCCTGCGGATCTCGTGCCCCTCGATGTGATAGAAACTATCGAGGTTGATATAGATCCCCCGGTCACACGCCGTATGCGTTGGGGCGAGAACGCCGACGACGGTCCACGGGTTCTCCGTGTGCTCCTTGGCCTCGGCGGACGGTTGCACGCCGTGCGCCGCGATGAACGTCTGGCCAATCTTCAAGCCCGTTTCCGACGCGACGGTCGAACCGATGACGGCCTCGAAGGGGCGATCCTTGGGCTGGGGCTGCGGTTCGGCGGCGGGCTTGACCTCTTCGCCGAGTTCTTTGGCCTCGCGTTCCCTAGCTCGCCGTTCAGCTTCTTGGAACGCGCTCTTCAACGCCGCCTCGGAAAAATTGAATACCCGTCCCTCTGCCAGCTCCGGTTTGCGGCCCGGCTCGAACTCGAACTCCTTGAAGAACGAGTCGGTCGTGCCCACGATGCGAAAGCCGTGATAGTTGTCCCCAACCGAAAACGGCACGGCGAGCTTCACGCGTTTATCGTCGCGCAGTTGTTCGAATAACTTCCATGAAATATTCCCGGGTGAAATATCGAGGTTGTACACCGTATTGAGCACCAACTGCAGGGGGCTGCCCTTGGCGCCGACGACCATTTCGTAACCGAGGGTGCCCTGCTCGAAGCGCTGTTGCACGCCCTGCTTGATCAGCAGGATCGCCACGGCCAGCGCCACGCCCAGCGCCACCGATGTGCCTGTCAACCACGTGGCCAACGCACGCTGGCGCATGTTCTTGACGACGATCTTGAAGAGGTTCATGACAACTCCTCCAGGCGAACGACTTTCTCGAATTGTTCCTGCACCTTCGGGTCGTGCGTGACGACCAACAGCGTGTGTTTGTTCTCGGCGCAGATTCTGCGCAACAACTGCAGCACCACTCCGCCGTTCTTGGCGTCGAGGCTACCGGTCGGTTCGTCCGCCAACACCAACGACGGCTCGTTGACGAGCGCGCGGGCGATGGCGACACGCTGTTGTTCGCCGACTGACAAGGCGCGCGGCTTGTGATGCAGGCGCTTGCCGAGGCCCACCGTTTCCAACAGTTTCGTGGCGCGCTCGAGGCCACTGCCGTGGCTGGCGAACATCTGTCCCAGCAACACGTTTTCCAGCGCGGTGAAGCCTTGCAGCAGGTTAAACGATTGGAACACGTACCCGATGTTGGCGGCACGGAACCGGTCGCGCGCGGCTTCCGCGAGCTTCGTCACGTCGGTTCCGTTGAGCAGAATTTCGCCGCGGTCGGGCAATAAGATGCCCGCGATCAGGTTCAGCAACGTGCTTTTTCCCGAACCGCTCTCGCCGACGAGTGCGACCTGTTCGCCGGGGCCGACGGTGAAGCGTCCAATCTGGATGACATCCAGGACGGCGCCATCGTCTTCGCGATAGCTCTTGCGCACCCCGTGCAGTTCCAACACGGATTTGTCCATTACATCAGGCATGTGCGTTCCTTTCGGTTTTTGAAATTTGGATGAGCCAATGCACGGTCCACGCCGCGGCGTAAATCATTCCCAATAATACTACGTCGGTCGGGCCGACAGGCAAGTCCCATTGGTAGGCCAGCCAGAAGCCGATGAACGAGGCCGTTCCACCCAGCAGCGAGGCGAGGATGGTGAACTGGCGCATGTTGCGGGCAAACAGGTGCGCGGTCAATGGCGGAATCAGCAAAAACCCAAAGGCGATCAGCGGGCCGACGCTGAGCAGCGCCACCGCCAATGCGACTCTGCAAAGATAATTTTTCACCTTGAATTCCTCCTGTGAAATACGGTGAATCGACCCGTTACGACGGGCCGTTGGTTCGGTTTTGGAACAACCCTGACTGCGCTATGTCAGGGCTACAGGAGGAGCGCGACTGGGGGAGAACGAAAATGACGGCGCGGAGTACGATGTGAAATCGAAGGTCTCCAGTGGCGTTTCCAGAAGACGATGAACAAGGACGGGAAGGACATTCGGAACATCGGTGATGGCGTTGAGTTGCCACGCGCAGGCCGCGCAATCGTCGTGGTGCTCGCATTTGTCTTCGTCATGGTGATGGTGAACCACGCCAAAGAACAGCGCCACGCTCAGATAGAGCAGGCATACGACTGAGGTTGTTAACCGCGATTCCATCACGCAACGGGGAAATTGGACTCGCACCGGGAAAATGTCAAGGTGCGCAATGCGGGGATGCTGGTACAGGTTGGTTTTGAGAATCCGCAGTCCAGATTCTTGAAAAAAAGCTCCCAAACGTTGCACTTGCTCGCGCCTCAGCTCTCCAAAGTGCGCAACAAGAATGGATTAGGAATACGAAAGAAAAGCTTCCAAACCTTCCAAACCTTCCAAAGTACGATAACGGGTTCTTCGGCGATCTGGTACGATTCGAGTATGAAAGGGTTGTGCGAACAGTGAACCGGTTGCACTCGCTCGCTCCCGCTCGGCTCGGCCTACGGCTCTCCGCTACGCGGATCTGCGTCTCGCCCTACCCTCGGGCTCGGCTCCCAAAGTACGCTAACGGCATTTCTGGGGTTGTGAGAGAATCGGGGTGTGAGCATGGATCATAGAGACATCCGTGCAGAGACCGGCGGAATGATGGCTGGCAGGAGGGCTTTGCACTCGCTCGCGCCCGCTCGGCTCGCCCTGACGGGTCGCCTGCGGCGTTGCGTCTCCTCCGCCAATTCGCGGAATTGTCGGAGTTGGCTCTCTATAAAAGTACTTTTTTACCAAACGAACCCAACTGAAAAATGTGGAAGTATTGTGGAATGAATAGGTTAGGAAAAATGCGGGTTGGGTTCGTTTTGCAAAAAAGAGGCAAAAAACGAGTAATAAATGCCGGAAAACAGTGCCGGGAGGGGTGATTTTATGCAGGAACGAAGCCAGTTAATGGCGTCAACGTCCAACTTCCAACGCTCAACTTCCAACTTTCAAGGGCCGGATGCGCCAGGGACGGCGCACGCTACACCGGGAGCAGGACAATCCAGAGGTTCGGCCCGGGACGGCCGACGCTACGCGGCATCGGATGGGGTCGAAACGGCGGCATATCTGCGCGGCAGGTTCCGACCTCAGAGCGGGGGCAGGCGGACGCGCCCGCCCACAAACCACCTGAACCGGATTGCAACGAAACGGCGCGATACCTACACGACAGGCATCGCGCCCTACAAAACAGCCTGGGCCATCAATGCCGGCGGTTTGCCGCCTTCACCCATCGGCTTCTTCTGCGCTGGATTTCGGCACGACGACCCGCAGCGCGCGGGGCACGACCGAAAACGTCACAGGCGCGTCGCCCGCGTCTTCGCCGTCCAGCTCAAATGGCGTCGCGCTGGGGGCGGTGCAGACCAGACGTTCCGCCTGAAAGTACTTCACGCCGCCCAGATCGAGGTGCGCGCCGCGCAAGATGCCGTGCCCGTAACGCAGCACGTCAAGGTAGCCGCATTTTTCAAACACGCACACATCCAGCAGGCCGTCGTCCATCCGCGCCTTCGGAAAGAGCGCGAACCGTCCGCCGTAGAAGCGCCCGTTGCCGACGAGGACCGCGACGCCGCCGACGGGGTTGTTACCGTTCGCGGAAACTTCGACGCGGGTATGCGTCCCCGACAGGGTCTTCAACCCCGCCCAGACGTAGCTGAGCGGCCCGATCTTTTTCTTCAACTCCCAACTGGCGGCGCGCACCGCCCGCGCGTCGAACCCGACGCCGGCCAGTTGCATGAAGCAGCGGGCGACGCCGTTGGATTCGGCGCGGGCCAGATCGATCGTGCGCGTGCGCCCGTCTTCGATGACGGCCCACGCGGCTTCGACATGGCGGGGGATGCCGAGTTCCTGGGCGAAGACATTGACCGTGCCGAGCGGCAGCACGCCGAGGGTCGCGCCGGACATGCCCAGGCCGTTGATGACTTCGTTGATGGTGCCGTCGCCACCGGCGGCGACGATGACCCGGTAGCCTTCGGTCACGGCGCGGGCGGCCAGATGCCGGGCTTCACCTGCTTGTTGCGTCGGCGCCAGCGTGACGGAGGAGCCGGTTTTTGTCTCCAGAAAGCGGCGGATCCGCTGGGATTTCTCACCGCGCGCGGCGGGGTTGAAGATGACGAAGAGCTTGTTCATTGTTGAAAGGCGCGTTTATTGTAGGGGAGAACCTGAGGCAAGCCAAACACGAACTCGTGGAGGGAGCCAGTGAAAGCAGTCAAGGTCATCCTGATCGTCGTCGCCGTGCTGGTCGCGCTGGTGATTCTCGTGGTCGGGGCTGGAATCTTTTTTACCGATCGGTATTTGCAGTCGCCGGCGTTCAAGGAAACGGTCCTGAAGACCGCGCACGACGAACTGGGCGCGGACGTGCGAATCGAGGAAATGCACGCATCGCTGTTCAGTGGTGTGGAATTGCGTGGCGTGGTCGTCGGCAACCCGGCCGGTTTTGGCGGCAACCTGGTCACGGCTGAGGCATTTGTGTTGCGGTATCGACTGTGGCCCTTGTTGCGCCGGCGCGTGGAGATTGAACAGCTTTCACTGGACAAGCCCGTCATCACGCTGGCCCGAAACGACACGGGCGATTGGAACTATGAGAAGTTCGGCGTGAAGGAAGGCAAGGCCAAGCCGGCAACCGCGACTTCGCAGCCGGCCGCAACCACAAAATCTGCCGCAGCGACTTCGCTGGACGTCGTTCTCTCCAAGCTTGCGATCGCGCGGGGGAGCGTGTCGATGGTCAGCGAGAAAAACAAGCCGCTCGTGAAGTTGGACGGGATCAATTTCTCCAGTTCGGTGAGTCTCCTCGACAACAAACTGGCCGGGACGGGCAAGGCGGGCATCGACAAGATCAATCTGGCCGATGCGCTGTTCGTGGAGAAAGTCGCCACGCCGGTGACGTTTGACGCAGATCAGGTAAAGCTGACGGCGTTGAGCGGCACGCTGGCGAAGGGCGCGCTGGCGGGGGATGTCGCGATAAAGATCAGCGACGGGTTTCAATACATCGTGAACTTGCAGGTGAAGGACGGCGACGTGGGGACGTTTTTTCGGGACGCGGGTGGGAAACAGGTGTTGAGCGGCACGCTCAAGGCGAACGTGGCGGTGGCGGGCACGGGCGGACTGCCGACGATCATTGGCAACGGGCGCGCGGAGATTGACGACGGCAAACTGATGGAGATCCCGCTGCTGAACCTGCTGGCAACCGTGCTGCAGATCGACATGCTGCATGATTTGGGATTCAGTGAGTGCGTGTTGGAGTTTTCGATCAGCAACAACGTGATGCAGACGCCGGTCATCCGGCTGACGTCGCCGGAAATCCGAATCACCGGGAAGGGGTCGATTTCGCTCGACGACCATTCCTTGCGCCACAACATGACGCTTACGTTTACCAAGGGCGTGCTGGACCGCTATCCAAACGAGATTCGCAATGTGTTCACGGAACAGGCGGACGGTTCGCGGGCACTGGACTTCAAGGTGACGGGCACGTACGACAAACCGAAGACCGATTTGGGCAAGCGCATTTTGAAGGGCATCGGCCAGCAATTGCTGCAACAACTCTCGAAGTAACCATGCGCATCATTGCTGGCTTGGCCAAAGGAATGACGCTGGCCGTGCCGCGCACGGGGGTGCGGCCGACAACGGATCGCATCCGCGAGGCGGTGTTTTCCAGTCTGGGTGAACGCGTGGTCGGCGCGCGTGTGTTGGATTTATTTGCGGGAACGGGAGCGCTCGGGCTGGAGGCGGCGAGCCGCGGCGCTGAGTCGGTGATGTTTGTCGAGAATGCGCGCGGCGCGCTGGAATGCCTCGGGCGAAATCTGGAGGCGTTCCGGCGAAACCGCGACGTGACGTGCACATTTTCCGTGGCGCGCACGGCGGTCGAATCGCAAATCCGGGCGCTGGCGGTTGCCGGGGAAAGCTACTCGCTCATTTTCGCCGATCCGCCGTATGGCGAAACGGCGCAGGCGTTGTTGCGGGACACGACGCTGCCACAATTGCTGGCGAGCGACGGATGGTTCGTGCTGGAATCAGCGAAACGCGACGCGCTGGCCGTGAGCGGGGCGTGGGAATCGGTGCGGGGGGCGGTGTACGGGGATGCACAGGTGAACTTTTTTCGGCGCAAGATAATTTCGTCCACCGTGGCAGAGTAGTCGTGCAGACCGCAAATCGCGAGAAGGTGCATCCGGGAACTATTTACTGTCGTAGCCGGCATTTTGGCTACTATTGGTTGACACGTCTTCCATTGCGACCTCGCCCGTGTATGCTATCCACAGAGAAGAGTCTTCCCCCGCTTCTCTATCGGTCCTAATTACGATCCGGTACCGTCGCCCTGTCTGTAGAACCCCTGCCAGATCAGTATGGCGTTGTGAGGTTGGCATCGACACTATGTACCCATCGAGACCGCGAGGCCCCAGCCAATTGCACTTCATTGCGGGTTCTACAGGAACCTTAAAGTCAACAACCGTACTTTGCGCATTCTGAATTGACACCTGACAATTGATACTTGGCAGTTTCGTCCCCAGTCGACAACCAAGCAACACTTGAAATAGTCCACAATTGTGCGATACGAAGCCACGCTCCGTCAGCCTCGTTAACGGCTCCGCGATGAGAACTGTCTTGAGGACATTGTTCCTCCGATGGAGTATTACAAATCTCAGTGAAGCGATCAGTGCTGCCGTCGCCGATAGGACGATCGCAATAAAGAGGATTCGTCTCACTGTTTGACTTCCAAGCCACCCGATTGTGCTTACTAATTATCGCTGCTTTCGGAAGGCTATTTTTTCGACTGTTGCTTGCAGTCTGCCACAGTATTGTCAGCCCAATTATGACAGTTATTGCCAATTACCCAATAGTTTGGTGCGGAACCAGATGCCCTCTGTTTAATGCAACCCTTGAACTTATCAATATCGTACACTGCATCGTCTAGTATAAGACTGAGACATGACTTGTGGCCGGGCATAAACTCATAAGGATCTGGGCTGTAAATAATTCCCTGTTGACCCCAGATTCCGTCACCGCCTCCGCGGCTGGAGCGACTGGAATTGCCGGATTTGCAGGAGCTGCAAGAGTTCTCCGACGACCCAGTAGAGACATTCTGCTGCGCCCAAAAACCCGCCGACCAACCTGCGCTAGGAATTCGGAGCCAAGAGTGACCACCGGTGAGGTCGAATACGCCACAGATCTCAACACCGCTATCCACGAGCATCAGTCCATATGAATCAGTTCGATTTATCGGACTACTCCGAACGTACGCATAGACGTTGAAATCTCCGCCGTCGAACCCAATCGGATCCTCGCTAACGAACCTTCCCAGCGCCGGGTGGTAGTACCTCGCCCGGTAATAATACAACCCCGTCCCGTCATCCTCGCGGCCGGTGAACTTGTAGCTATTGGTGAGCGCACCGGTCATGGTGGTCGCGCCGAACGGTTCGTAGGCATACTGGCCTTGGATGACGCCGTTGGTATCGGTCATGGCCACCGTGCTGCCCAGCGCGTCGGCCATATAATCGCGGGTGGACGTGCTGTCGATGCGCTGCCACGGTTCGTCAATCGACAGTCCACGAAAGTACCGGGCGGCAACCGATCCGCCGGCGTCCTTCTGCAGAATGGTATCGAGGCCATCGTAGAGGTAGTTCTCGGTGGAGGCCGGGACGGTCCGCCCCACTCGGCGACCCAGGCCGTCGTAGGCGAACGTTGCGGTCACTGCGCCGAGCATGTTCGTCAGTTGATTGCGCGCTGACCAGAGCAGTTGGTTGGTCGTTGTGCCGTTGATGATGTTGGTGACGTTACCATCCAAGTCGTAGAGCATGTTGTAATCGCCAAAGGTCAGTTGGTGATTCGCTACGTCGTAGAGGGAATTCGGCACCGCTGTGGGCAGATTGTAAACGGAGAAGCCGCTGGCCTGTGAGGAGCGGTTGCCGGTCGGGTCGTAGGTGTAATCAATCCTGTTGGTCACCGCCCCGAGGTAGGTGATGTTCGTGAGACGTGAGGCGGTGTCGTAGCGGTACAGGACTTGCATGGCGTTCGGCAGCGTGAGACTCGTGCGGCGACCCAAGTCGTCGTACCCCAGCGACGACGTGAAGCTACCCTGCACCACATTGGTCAGCCGGTTCCCGTTGTCGTACTGGTAGAACACCGTGTTTTCCCCCCGCGACCGTCATATTGGTCCGCAGCCCGAGGTCATTGTACGCATAGGTCAGCGCGCCGTTGATGTCGAGCACCTGCGTCAACCTGTCGAGTGAATCATACGCCAACCCGATGTTGCCGGCAATACTGTCGTTGACGTTCGTGACCCGGCCCACCTTGTCGTAGAAGTAGCCCACGCTGTCGTTGGCGGCGTATACCACGCTGGTCCTTCGTTCCAGGACATCGTAGTTGAACACGATAGAGGCGCTCCGCCGGTCCACGAAATTGGTGAGATTGCCGTGCTTGTCGTAGCGATAAACCTCTGCATTGCCCAACTGGTCTGTGCGGCTGGTGAGCCGGTTCATCGCGTCGTACGCGTAGCCGACGCTGTGGGTGAGGGCATCCGTCACGTTTGTTAGATTGCCCACGCTGTCGTAGCCAAATGATGTCGAAGAGACGTCCAAGAGTCGTCCTCATAGCCTCACCGTTCTCCTCAAGATTTCGGCAGCCCATCGAACTGCCGGTCCGGCCTTGTGAATCTTTTCACAAGTGCAACGTGGCTGCTTCTAGCAAAGAGTGGTTGGGCTGTCTATCTGGGTTTCCCTGATTTTGTTGTAAGGGAAAAACGTACAAGCCGGATGGTTGGTTTATCTGGCTTCCGGGGCGATGGACTGGTTTGGGGACGGGGCGGAGAGGGGGCGAGGGAGTTGCGATCCTCGCTGAGACGGAGTGAAGACGGTCTAGAATCGGCTAAGCGCGGTTCAATTGTGGAAGGCGGATGGGCGATGGCGAGGTCACGTGCGGCGCAAGATAACTTCGTCCGCAATCCCAAGATTGTCATAGGTCAACGACGTCATGATGTTGGTCGGGCCATCAAGTTTTATTTGATGAAACCCGACCCTTTCCCGTCCAACTCGGCTTATTGGCGAGTTGGCAGGCGCGCGAGCGCGTCTCGCACCTTGGCGTAATCGGGATTGATCCGCAATGCCTGCTCGTAGTGTTCGATTGCCTCCGGCAGTTTGCCTGCTCGCTCCAAGGCGCTCCCCAGATTATAATGGGCTTTGTCATAATCGGGTCTGATCCGCAGTGCCTGTTCGTATTGACCGATGGCTTCCTTGATCTTACCCGTTTGCTGCAAGGCAATCCCCAAGTTATTGTGTGCCTCAGCGTAATCGGGTTTGATTCGCACGGCTTCCTCATAATGCCCCAAGGCCTCCTGTCCCCGGCCTGCTTGCTCCAAGGCGACCCCCAGATTGTAGTGCCCTTTGGCGAAGCCAGGCCGGATCCGCAATGCCTGCACGTAGTGTGCGATGGCTTCCTCGGTCTTATCCGTTTGCTGCAAGGCGAGCCCCAAGTTGTAGTGCGCCTCGGAGTAGTCGGGGTCGACCCGTAGCGCCTGCTCCCAATGTCCCATCGCTTCCTGCAGTCGGCCCAGTCGAGCTTCCGCGGCCCCCAAGTTGTTGAGTGCGTCCGCGTAATCCGGCTTGAGCCGTACCGCCTGCTCGTAGT